>JBOIDR010000047.1:0-28653 GCA_050740695.1 Gammaproteobacteria bacterium
CCCCACCCTAGCCCTCCCCCGCTGCGCAGGGGAGGGACTTACCCTGGCGTTTGCAGCTGATTGACTTTGCATGTGAATCAGGAATTGCTCGAGCGGTGTTGTTCGACATTTACGACGCAAGTATCTACCCCTCATCCTTCCCGTAGGCCATGTGCCCTAAGCGGTCCGAGAGACCCCACTTGGTCACCATGTTGCGCTCAAGCTCGGTCACCCCCTCGATGTCGTTCGAGGCCCCTGTCGTCACATGCTCAACCCCAAAGATGAGCTCTTCCGCCACCCGACCCCCAAAGAGACTCGAGATCTGGCTCTCCAGCCGCTCCTTGCTCGCGCTGAAGCGGCGACGACTCTTCCCTTATGGGCCCCGCCCCGTCACCCATCTCCGAAAACGTATCGTTGACCGTGACGCGCCTGTATCCACGCGTGGCAGTCCGCGTCGAGCTGATACGAGGCCCCGCCGCCGCCGGCTTGCCCTGGGTCGGACGCGCCACTTCGGTCAGCTTGAGCGGGATCCCGACGATCTGCTCGCGGTTCGACTCGGCGATTCCGATGTGAGGTTCCATGGCTATTTGAGGAAGCTCACCAGCTCAGGGTTCACCGTGTCCGCGTGCGTCCAGGTCACCCCGTGCGGCCCGCCTCCACCACCACCAGGCGGGCTTGCTTGACAGCCTTGTGCGTACGGATCCCCGTGGCAGCAATAGGAAGGATCCTGTCGGCATCGCCGTGAATGACCAGCGCGGGCACGGTGATGCGCGATAGGTCCTCGCGGAAGTCGGTCCCCCACGCCGAAACGCAGTCGAGCGTGCCCTTGGCGGAGGCGGCGGCTGCGACGTTCCAGCTGTACTGGACAACCTGGTCGCTGATGCGCTTGCCGCCCAGGACGTCAACATGGTAAAAATCCTTGAGAAACGCGGAGAGGAATGCCGGCCGGTCGGCGGCGATGGCTTTCTTGATCCCCTCGAAGACGCTGCCGTTCCACGCCTTCCGGGTTGTCCGCCGTCTTCAGCAGGAACGGCGGGACCGCCGAGACGAACACCGCCTTGCTTACGCGCTCCGATCCATAGGTACCCAGGTAGCGGGCCAGCTCGCCGCCACCCATCGAGAAGCCGACCAGCGCGAAATCACGCAGGTCGAGCTTCGTCACGAGCTTGTGCAGATCTTCGGCAAACGTGTCGTAGGCGTAGCCCATCGCCGGCTGGCAGGACCGGCCAAACCCCCTGCGGTCGTACGTGATGACCCGGTGACCCGCATCCAGCAGGGCCGCGATCTGCTTCTCCCACGAAGCGCCGCTCAGCGGCCACCCATGGATCAGCACGACGGGCTTGCCCGAGCCGTGGTCCTCGTAGTAGAGCTCGATGGGCATAGAGTTTTCCTGACCGACCACGATCTTGCTCATTACACTTCTCCTTCTGTTGTTGTGAGCTGCCCCCGCACTCACGGGGCCCTGGGGCGCCAGAGTGTAGCGCGGCCTCGGAGGGCCGGCAACGGCCGGGGGCCGCCGTGGGTAGGGGCCTCGGCGGGACCGCAGGCAGACCGGATCCCGGCGCCGGGGTGACGGCGAGCGAAGGCCGCGAGTATAGGAGCGGGTCGGGAGGGAGATGCCCGACGGCGATCACCGCGCCCACGATCCGGCGCGAGCCGGCACAGCGCGGACAGACGAGGAGGTCAACCGCAAACACGCGGGACAAGGCGGACGACAGCGTGATCACTTCTTCGCACGCGGTCGTCGCTCGACCAACACCCAAGCGGCGAGCGCGCTCAAGAGCGCGAGGCCCGCACTTAGCAGCATGATCCGGCGAAAGCCGGACACGAAGGAAAGCTTTATGGTGCGCCTGAGCGCCGATGCAACGGTGGCGTCCACACCGGGTGGGAGGGCGGCTCCCGCCAACCGGCCGCGCTGGCCGTCAAGAAATGTGCTGATCTCCTGCGACACACCTGCCTCGCGCAACCTTTCATGTAGACCGGTCTCGAAGGCCCACGCCATTACGATGCCGAAGATCGCGATCGCCAGCAGCGCGGCCGTCCTGGATACGGCATTGTTGACGCCTGAAGCGATACCGGCGACATCGGGGCCGACCGAGTTCATTACGGTCGTGGTCAGCGGCGCGACGGTGACCGTCATCCCAATGCCAAGCACGACGACGGCAGGGAAAAACGCGATCCAGTAGTTGGCTTCGAGGCCCGGTAGCGCGAACAGGGCGAAGCCCGCCGCGGCCGTCAACGGACCCATCACCAACGGCAGCTTGGATCCGAAGCGATCGACCAAGGTCCCCGCCCAGCGCGACAGTACGAACATGATGAGAATGAACGGCAACAGCGCCGCGCCCGCCGCGGTGGCGGTATAGCCCTGCACCTGGATCAGGTTCAGCGGGAAGAAATACAGGCCTCCGCCCAAGGCCGCATACAACAACAGCGTGAGCAGATTGGCACCACTGAAGTTGCGGATCCGAAACAGCTGCAGCGGCAACATCGGAGAGCGTGCGCGCAGTTCGACCACGACGAACACCATCGCCGCTGCGACTCCGACGAGCAGCGCGGCGAGCACTGCCCGCGAGCCCCATTGTTGTCTCGGCGCCTCGATGAATGCGTACACGATGCCGCCCAGCGCAACGGTCGCCAGCAACGCCCCCCAGGGGTCCAACCCACCGGTGGCGGAAACGCCGCGGCTCTCTGGAACACGCAGCCAAGTGATCGCGAGTGCGACGATCGCCAGCGGCACGTTGATTAGAAACGCCCACCCCCATGAGTAGTGATCGACCAGGAAGCCCCCCAGCACCGGGCCGAGGGCGGCCGTGATTCCACTGAACCCCGACCAGGTGCCGATCGCGCGGCCCCGCTCCCTTGCAGGGAAGGATGCACTGATGAGCGCCAAGCTGCCCGGCACCAGAAGCGCGGCACCCACGCCCTGCACCGCGCGCGCCGTGATGAGCTGGCGGACGTCCGCGGACAGCGCACAGGCGACCGAGGCCGCCGCGAACAACACGACGCCGATCGCAAACATCATGCGCCGACCGAAGTGGTCTCCCAGCGAACCGCCGACGAGCAGGAGCGCGGCCAAAAACAACGCGTAGGACTCCACCACCCACTGTGCCTCGAACGCATCGGCCTGCAGATCGCGTTGAATGGCGGGCAGAGCAACGTTGACTACCGTGCCATCGATGAACGCCAAGCTCGAACCGATAATCGCCGCGGCCAACACCCACCGCCTCGACGCCGGCGCGCATGGTGTGGCCGGTCCCCCGCGCAGTATCCATGCGTCGTCGCATGGCGGCTTGCCGATCTGACTCATGGGCACTCAAGGACGTGGTCAGAGGCGTGAGAGCAGGCGCTTCTACAAAGCGAAAAATAGTGTGAGCGCTGTGCCCCTTCAGCTTGGACTCCCTATAGTTGAGGCATTAGGATAGACGATATGGTAGAAGCAAGAGCCACAAAAACCGCCTCCCGGAATGATCGCACCGTGACGCGGCGCACCGCGCTCCTCGCCGGCGCGACCGGGCTCGTGGGCGGCCACTGCCTCGAGCTGCTGCTTCAAGACGACACCTGGCAGCAGGTGGCCGTGCTTGGCCGGCGGGAGATCGGAACCACGCACCGCAAGTTGGTGCAGCGGGTGGTCGACTTCGACCGGCTCGCGGAGCTCGGTGACGTCCCGCGGGTCGACGACGTCTTCTGCTGTCTGGGCACCACCATTAAGGACGCGGGCTCAGAGGCGGCGTTCCGCAGGGTGGACGTCACCTATGTCCACGAGCTGGCGCGGCTCGCCTCCCGGCACCGCCCCGGCCAGTTCCTCCTGGTGAGCGCCTTGGGCGCGAATAGCCGATCGAGGATCTTCTACAACCGGGTGAAGGGCGAGGTGGAGGACGCGGTTCGGAAGCTGCCGTTTGATGGCGTGCACATCTTCCGGCCCTCGCTGCTGCTTGGCGAGCGCCGGGAGAGCCGTCCCGGAGAGCGGCTCGCGATCCTCGCGGGACGGGCGCTCGGGTTCATGTTCGTCGGTCCGCTCGGCAGGTACCGGCCGATCGAGGCGCGGGCAGTCGCGGCGGCGATGATCCGCATCGCCAAGGACGCCGCCCGCGGGGTCCACGTGTACGAGTCGGACCGGATCCGGGGGCTCGCTGCAACCAGGAGCTAACGAATGTCGGCTTTTCGGCTTTAGTTTGACAAGAACGTCGAACCACTCATTTTGATCGGAGGAGAACGTCATGTCCACACCAGCCATCGCGCCGGCCGTCTCTGCGCGGTACACGCCCGCGGAACGGCTGTTTCATCCCGTCGAGCTGGGGCGCTACCACCTGCCCCACCGCATGGTCATGGCACCGCTTACCCGCTCGCGCGCCCGCCAGCCGGGCAATGTTCCCTCTCCTCTCAACGCCTGCTACTACGCGCAACGAGCTTCGGCCGCTCTCATCGTTAGCGAGGCAACCCAAGTATCTCAACAGGGACAGGGCTACGCCTGGACCCCCGGTATCCACAGCCCGGAGCAGGTCGAGGGCTGGCGAGGGATCACCGACGCGGTGCACCAGGCCGGCGGGCTGATCTTCCTGCAGCTCTGGCACGTCGGGCGCATCTCCCATCCTTGCTTGCAGCCCGACGGCATGCTCCCGGTCGCGCCCTCGGCCCTCAAGCCAGCGGGCCAAGCATTTATCGAGAACGACAAGGGCGAGGGCGAGCTGGTCCCCTTCGTGACCCCGCGGGCCTTGCAGATCGAGGAGATGCCTTACCTCGTCCGACAGTACGTGCGCGGGGCCAAGAATGCGCTTTGCGCCGGCTTCGACGGCGTCGAGATCCACGGCGCCAACGGCTATCTGCTCGACCAGTTCATCAACTCGAGCACCAACCAGCGCGTCGATCGCTATGGCGGCGCCATCGACAACCGGGCGCGGCTGCTGATAGAAGTGGTCGAGGCGGTCAGCGAAGTCTGGGACACGGACCGCGTCGGCGTAAGACTATCCCCCCTCGGCACCTTCAACGACATAAGCGACGACGACCCGGAAACGACCTTTGGCTACATCGCGGAGAAGCTCAGCGACTATCGGCTCGCCTACCTGCACCTCGTCAACCCGGCCGTCGCCGCGATCGAGCAAGGGCTCGAGCCCGATCCGCGCGCGACTCGGATGCTCGATCTCCTCCGTGAAAAATACCGCGGTACGCTGGTCCTGGCCGGTGGCTTCGACCAGGACACTGCCGAGGCCTGGCTCGAAGAGGGCAGGGCGGATCTTATTGCCTTCGGGCGCAAGTTTATCGCCAATCCAGACCTGCCGGAGCGGTTTCGCTCGCGCGCACCCCTCAATGCCGACGATCCGTCCACCTACTATGGAGGCGGTGCTAAAGGGTATACCGACTATCCGACCCTCGCCCAGGAACGGGGCGAGCAGCCGAAACCGTGCGTGGATGATCGATGGCGATAAGGTCTGGAAGATAGTTGGAACAGAGTGAGGAGTTGGTGAGGATGCATGGACAGTTTCCGGTTTTGGGGTTGTTTGCGCATCAGGAGGTCACCATGAAATCGCACTGTTCGGGGCGCCACTGCAACTGGCGCTCGGGCCCTCGACAACGCCCGAGAGATCCCAACCGAGAATTAGTGGCAACGAATGATTCATTCCTTTGAAATAGCCCTCGCGAATTTTCCAGTCCACTGGGTTGACCCCGGCGGCATGGACTCGTACTAAAGCTTCACCGGGGCCCGGTTTCGGAAGCGGGGCCTCCTCGTATTTGAGGACCTCTGGGCCCCCATACGTATGAATTCGCACTGCTTGCATGGTCTTCATGGAAGTTCCCCTCCGGTCTTTGAGGTTCTGAGAAAGCCGCCCGGGGTATCCCACGAAAGCACGGGTTACCTCCCGGGCGGTGTTGTTGTGACCCTCGATCGCCAAGATGCCGTTGAGGCGGGGATGGCTCAGTCAGCCGGTGTCGTCATGGCGGTCTTCACGAGTGGCAAAAACGCGAGCGTGTCATCGAACCCAAGGATCTGCAATTGATGCGGGGTCACCGGCAAGCCTCTGTAGGTATTCACCAAGGTCTCGCGAGTGTACCTGAACCGGCTGTCCTCTGTGCCCCTTAACATGCCCAATCCCAGGACCTGCACTTGATGGGGGCTGGTTGGGATCCAATTCGACATTGAGGCCCCAGTGCTCGGGAGATTTCCGGCAAAGGTCTCGGATGTCAGTAGTGCTACCATGAGCGGTAAAATCAGCCTGCTTTTCATAGTCGTTACCTCCTTTAAGGTTTAACTCGACAAGTCTTCCGTGCACGGGAGGGTATGGCCTTGTTGCCAGCCAGACCCATCCGGTGCGGGAATGGCTCACGATCGGCAAGCCTTGTTCCAGCCCGGCCCGAAACGCGCCAAGATTGGGTAACCCGCTGAACCGAAACCAGGTTTGGACTTGAGCCAGGGCGGGTCTTTGGTGACGACGCGAGGCAGTGCCGAAGCCGCCGTGCCGACATATCGGCAGGTGCCGAGATATCGGCGTCAAGGATGGTGGGAGATGCCGAGCTTTTTCATTCTGGACTGGAGAGTCGTCCGTTTCATGCCGAGGCGGGCGGCGGCGCCGGCCGGTCCTCCGATCATTCCATTGGCGTCTCGCAAGGCGCGCAGGATATGATCACGCTCGGCGGCTTCCAGGGTAACCGCTCCATCGGAGACGGCCGTTGTCTGTGCTTTCAGCTCCCCGAGCGACACCCGCAGGTCGGGTCCTTGGGATAGGATCACGGAACGCTCGATCAGGTTTTCTAGCTCTCGGATGTTGCCCGGCCAGGGATAGTGGCAGAGGGCCGCCAGGGTCTCCGTTGGGATCGTCTCGATGCGCTTGCGCATGCGTCGCGCGTCGCGCTGCGCGAAGTAGCGGACCAGCAAGGGGATGTCTTCTGGGCGCTCCCGCAGGGGAGGGGCGGTGATCGGAAAAACGTTAATGCGGTAGTAGAGATCGCTGCGAAATCCTCTGTCGGCGACCATCCGCGCGAGATCGCGGTTGGTCGCTGCCACCAGGCGCACATTCACGCGGATGGTCCGGGGGCTCCCCAAGCGCTCGAATTCCTGTTCCTGCAATACCCGAAGGAGCTTCGCTTGCATCTCGAGCGGGATGTCACCGACTTCGTCCAGGAACAGCGTGCCTTGGTGAGCCAGCTCGAAGCGCCCGATCTTCTGGGCGATGGCGCCCGTGAAGGCCCCTCTCTCGTGGCCAAATAATTCACTTTCCAAGAGCCCGGTCGGGATCGCCGCGCAGTTCATCTTGATGAACGTTCGCTCATGGCGCCCGCTCAGGTCGTGGATCGCCCGGGCGATCAATTCCTTGCCGGTCCCCGTCTCCCCCAGGATGAGGACGGTGGAATCGGTCGGGGCGACCGTTTCGACCTGACTCAGGATCCGCTTGAGCGCCGCGCTCTCGCCCACGATCTCTTCGAAATTGTACTCGGTGCGGATCTCGTCTTCGAGGTAGAGCTTCTCCTTCGCGAGCTGGTTCTTGAGCTCATCGATCTCGCGAAAGGCCAGGGCATTTTCCAAGGCAATCGCGATCTGGCCGGCCACTTGACTTAGCAGATCCACATCTGTTTCGCTGAAATTGCCATCGCGCAAACTGGCCAGGTTCAGGGTTCCGAGGGTGCGGGCCGGGGTGATCAGCGGAAGACAACAAACGGATTGGACCCCCTCGGCTTTCAACTGCCCGACGAACTCCGATTGAAAATGTCCCAGATCCTCCGCATTCAGTAGCACCGGCTTGCGTGTCGTAAAGGCCAGGCCGCCGGGCGACTGTTCAATCGGCGCATGGGCGCCCTCGTGGATCAAGCCCTTGCCCTCCGGGAAATCCAAGGCGTGCAACCGCAATCGGTGGCTCTCGGCCTCGTAGAGCGCCAGGCTCGTGTATTCGTGCCGGATCACTTTGCGAACGCTCGTCGTGATGGCGGAAAACAGCGGCTTCAATTCGAGGTTGGAGACCACCGCGTTGTTCACCTCAAGAAGCAGGCGAAGGTGGTCGCGCTCGCGGAAGAGTGCCTGCTGGTAGCGCTGTAGGCTTTGATAGTTCAGCGCGTTGTCCACGGCAACCGCGACCTGCGCGGCCACCTGGTGCAGGAAATCCAAATCGGCCTCATCATAGGCAGACTCATCCAGGCTCCCGAATCCGAGGGCGCCCAACCGCCGTTGCGCGGTGGTAAGCGGGACCGCGCAAAAGGACCGCATTCCCTGCTGGCGCAATAGGGCGGTCACGCGGGGAAAGCGGGTCTCGTTCTCGAGGTTCGAGACCACCAGAGGCCGTTGCGTTTGCCAGACCCAACCACCGGGAGACTCCTCCACCGGTAGATCCTGGCAGACATCAGGGCTCGGGTTGGCCGCTTCGAGAAGATGCACGCGCATGACGTTGCGTTCGGCGTCATACAGGATCAGCCGCATGTACGCGAAGTGGACCACGCGATCCAGGCTTTGGGCGATCTCGTGAAAGAGCTCCGGGAGATCGCGGTGCGCAGCGATCGACTCCGATACCTCCAACAGGGTCCGGTACTGCTGACTACGTTCTTCGCAGGTTCGTTCGAAGCCCGTGTCCATTGTTTTAGTATACCGTATGGACTTCTCCCTTTTCCGTGGACAGCGGCGTATCGCGCATCGGCTCGAACTCAACCGGCTCGCGCGAGTGGCGCGATCAGGCGTTGAAGCCGCCATCCACGTCCAGTGTCGCGCCGGTGATGAAGGCCGCGTCCGGACTTGCGAGAAAAGCGACCGCGGCGGCGACCTCTTCGGGCGTGCCATAGCGGCCGAGCGCCGTGCCTGACTTCGCTGCTTCGGCGAAAGCGCCGTCGGCGGGGTTCATGTCGGTATCGATTGGGCCCGGCTGCAGGGCGTTCACGGTAATGCCCTTCGAGCCGAGGTCCCGCGCCCACCCCCGGGTGTAGGCGGCCACGGCCGCCTTGCTCGCCGAATAGTCGGCGATGCCGGGCCACGGCGCGCGACTCCCGGCAACGGAACCGATCGAAATAATGCGGCCGCCTTCGACCATGAGCGGCGCTGCCGCGCGCACGGCCGCCGCCACACCGCCGACATTGATCGCGAATTGCCGATCGAGCCCGGCGACGTCCGTAGAAGGATCGCCGACCGTACCGGTGACGAAGACGCCTGCACTGTTGACGAGAATATCCAGGCGGCCGAAGCTCTCGACGACCGCCTTGACCAGACCTTCGACCTGACCGGGATAGGCCTGATCGGCCTGGAACGCCGCCGCGCGTACGCCGTGGCCTTCGAGCGCGTCGACCACCGCCTTAGCCTTGTCGGCCGACGCCGCGTAGCTCACCGCGACGTCCGCACCATCCGCCGCAAGGCGCTTCGCGATGGCCGCGCCGATCCCGCGCGATCCGCCGGTGACCAATGCCACCTTGCCTGCTAAGGGTTTCGCCATGTCATTGCTCCTCTCTGTGAATTTCGTACCAAAGCGATATCGTCGGTGCGATATACTGGCCACGCACCGGCGTCGCTGCTGTCGGCGCGGATCGCCACGGCGCGCCCGCCTGCCGACTCGATGGCGTGCACCACTTCGTCGGCCTTCTGCTGCGCACTGGCGTAGGCAATGGCGACGGCAGCACCATCACCTGCAAGCCGCCTCGCGATGGCCGCGCCGATCCCGCGCGATCCACCCGTGATCAATGCGACCTTGCCTGCGAGTTTCTTCGTCATTGTTCCTGCTCCTCCGGCGGATCCGGGTGGTTTATTATGTACCGTACGGTATATAATGCACCCGTGGACGCGGGCTGTCAAGGGCTCTACTATCACAAGGGCTCTACTATCAATCGATATGAAAGCGAGGAAACCCCCTGCACCGATAGGACGCCCGCGAGCCTTCGACGTCGATGAGGCCCTGGACCGGGCCCTGCAGGTCTTCTGGCGCAAGGGCTACGAGGGTGCATCGCTGCCGGATCTGACCGAGGCCATGGGCATCAACCGCCCGAGCCTCTACCTCGCCTTCGGCAACAAGGAGGCGTTATTCCGCAAGGCGATCGATCGCTACGCCGAGGGGCCGGCAGCCTATGTTCGCGAGGCCCTGGAAGCGCCGACGGCCCGCGCCGTCGCCTTACGGCTGCTACACGGGGCCGTCGACTTGCTGAGCGATCCGCGCCATCCGCCGGGATGTCTCGTGGTGCAGGCTGCGCTTTCATGCGGAGAGGCGGCAGAGCCCATCCGGCAGGAACTGGTCGCGCGCCGCAAGGCGTTCGAGGCCGCGATACGCCAGCGCTTCGAGCGCGCGATATCGGAGGGTGATCTACCGACCGACGCCAATGCCGCCGATCTCGCCCGCTTCATCGCAACGGTCAACGTTGGAATGGCGGTCCAGGCAGCAGGCGGTGCAAGCCGCGATGAATTGCAACGGGTCGCGCGGATAGCGCTACGATCTTGGCCTGAAGCGCGCCGGGGCCACGAGACACGAGCCGGCGCGGCACGCAGACGACGACTCGTCTGATGCCTGCTTGATGACCGGTGGTCTGCCCCAAGGGCCGGAGGATACGACCCGAAGCGTGGCCGGCGCCCGAGTGCTCCAAATTGGCCACGATCTTGTCAGTGGCACGGGTATAGATGCCGATACGGGTCTCGGTGCTCATGGCGTTAGTCTGCTCATAGGCCTATGGGGTGCATGTGCTGCACCCCTGTCCGTTGGCGAGACCGGAGGGTAGCAAGGGCCAGGGCGCAGCCGGGAGGGTCGATGACGTGCGACTTCCTTTATCACTACACGTCCTCTATGGAGCAACGCCCCTAAGTGTTCTGATTTTAGAGGAGCAAGTATGGCATTCGTCTTTGAAGTTCAGTCTCAAGATATATCTGACCTAAACCATCTTGACTTGACGCGCCTTTTAAAGATGCTTTTGCATCTGGAGGCCCGATCAGCCGGCATTGCGGAAAGGACAGTTGAGGTCGCATTGAGTATCCACGTTGCTGATGGCGGTGAGGACGGAAGAATAGGGTGGACCGGCGTGCCCGAGAGCACCCCTTTTCTACCATCACGATTGGTGCAATTCCAGAACAAAGCAACAAAGCTTCAACCCGCCAGATGTGCCAATGAGATAGTGGGAAAGGACGGGCGTTTGAAGCCCATGGTCGAGAGCGCGCTCGACGATGGTGGCGCCTATATCATGTTTACGACGACACAGCTTAACCGGGAGCAGAAGATCGCTTGTATTGATGCATTAAGAAACAAACTAAAGAAAGTTGGCAAGCCCTACGCCGATACGGCAACCATTGACATCTATGATGCAGCAAGAATTCAGGGTTGGACGAACTGCTATCTGGCGGCGATTACGGCCGTCCTGAACTGGGTCGGTCGCCCTCTGCCGCACGGACTGCGTACATGGGATACCTGGGAGCAATACAATGACAATCATTTATTTGCTTACGTGGATAAGGGAAGAAAGGACATTATTGAGTCTCTACGACACCTGTTATCGAAGCCGCGAACATGTGCACGGGTTATTGGGTTGTCAGGACTCGGAAAACCAGATTAGCCTTCGAGGCATGTCGGGACACGTCTCCCGACGATGGTTTTAGTAAACGTGTTATTTATGTTGATGCGGCATACGGGGTACCAAACTTGCCAGGAGTGGTCGCGCACTGGATCCAACGCAACTTGGACGGTCTGTTTGTTGTCGACAATTGTGACTTAGGAGTTCACAAGCAACTTCGCCGCGAAATTGAACATCCATCTAGCAAGATGTCGCTTTTGACACTTCATTATGACTTAGAGAAGGACTCCGACACGACTACGTATCAGTTAGGTGCGATGACTGATGAACAAATTAAGTCGATGCTTGAGCCAGTATATGGCCAAAGGATTTCGGATCTGGATAGAGTCGTCGGTTTTGCCCAGGGGTTCCCGCAGATGGCTTTCCTATTGGCTAAAGCAAGACTTGAGCAGATACCCGATATGGGGAGCCTTACGGACGATGGTCTACTTAATAAGATGCTATGGGGAGGGGGCGCCCCAGATCTCAACGCTAAAGAGATACTTCAAGGCTGCTCCTTGTTCGACGTCTTCGGTCTAGAGGATGAGGTTGCATGCGACTCGAAGTTCATCGCCGAGAATATCGTCGGAATAACTGAGGACTCGCTCTACACGATGACCTTTCACCCAGGGATGTGACTGCCTTTGTTAGTAAGCTGCAGAAGATATCTATCAATGCCGCGTGGATTGGGTTGGATGTCTTGTCTATGTATTGTCATGGAAATAGGAGCAAATGGGAGGCCTGCGCAAGCGCGTTTAAGGAAATGCTGGTTCACTTACCGTTGAATCGGGGACAGAAGAAACAGCAGCTTGAGATGCATTATTGGGAAGAGGCGGCAAAACGTATACTGGATGACAATGACGCCGATTTTGCCTGGAGCCTAACGATGCAAATTGTTGCCTCCTGTGACGACAATATGCACTACGGCGATATGCATCACTACATAAAGCCAATTATCAGATTGTTGTTTCGCAACTACGGTCGGGATATTTGGCCAATCTTCGCTGAAGCTTTAAGGACGGCGGATCCACTTCACGAATATAGGCTCACTGAACTCCTTAGCTCGGAGGATAGATCTGACCGTAATAGCCCTAGCGTGCTCGCTGACTTGCCCGAAGAGGTATTGACGGAATGGTGCAAGAGAGAGCCTGATATGGCTCCGGAGATTGTTGCGACAGCGACAGAAGCATTTATTGAAGTAGGCGGTGAATATCAGATGTCACCGACGGCACAGTTCTTACTCGACGAGTTTGGTGATAATGAGCACGTGCGAAGTTCCCTTTCAGCTAACATGGGTTCATTCGGTTGGACTGGATCGGTTGTGCCTTATCATGAGAGAGAAGTTACAGCTCTAGAACCATTGCTCAACCATATAAGACCAAGTGTTGCGGTCTGGGCGAAGCGAAGAATAAGTTACCTTAAGCAGAGCATTGAAATCGAATCGGTGAGGGATTCTGAAAAGCAGTATGGAATTTATTAACCGTGGTCAGAATCAGAACGCAATTGGCGAGTAGAAAAAAAGTTCAAACGTGTCAGCTTCCGCCGCGAGATCATCGAGCGCACCGGCGATGCCCGCGCTGCGGAGAACCTCAGCGATCAGGAGCTTTTACGCGAGGTCATGAACACCGTCGGCAAACCCGGCACGCTCGGGGGCCACATCCGCTGCGTCGTCTCGGTTTCCATGCTCACCGAAGGGTGGGACGCCAACAACGTCACCCACATCCTCGGTATCCGCGCCTTCGGCACCCAGCTTCTCTGCGAGCAGGTCATCGAGCGGGCGCTCCGCCGCCGGTCCTACGACCTCAACGAGGAGGGGCTCTTCAATGCCGAGTACGCGGACATCTTCGGCGTCCCCTTTGATTTCACAGCCAAGCCCGTCATCGCCCCGCCCCAGCCGCCGCTGGAGACGGTGCAGGTCAAGGCCATGCGCCCCGATCGGGATCACCTGGAAATCCGCTTCCCGCGGGTCGAGGGCTACCGCGTGGAGCTGCCCGAGGAGCGCCTCACCGCCAGCTTCAACGCCGATGCCATCCTCGAGCTTACCCCCGACCTGGTGGGACCGTCCATCACGCGCAACGCCGGCATCATCGGCGAGGCCGTGGACATGACGCTCGGGCACCTTGGGGACATGCGGCAATCCTCGCTCCTCTTGCCTCGTCTGCAAGGGCAACACCTATCCCGCGCTGCTCATGTATCAGGACCTGGCCGACCTGGCCTGCAACCGCATCACCGCCGGCATCACCCGTGCCTTGGAGGGCTCGCGGCCGATCAAGGCCCTGCTCGACCCCTACAATCCCACCGGATCCACGGCGCACGTGCACTTCACCACCTCCAGGACGCTCCGGTGGGACGCGAGCGGCCCGCCGCCCAAGAACCACGTCAACTGGGTCGTGCTCGACAGCGACTGGGAGGCCGAGCTCTGCCGCGTCGCCGAAGCACACTCCAAAGTCGTCGCCTACACCAAGAACCACAACCTCGGCCTAGAAGTGCCCTACCGTTACGGCTCCGAGACCCGCAAGTATCTCCCCGACTTCATCGTGCTGGTCGACGACGCCCACGGCCCCGAGGACCTGCTGCATCTCGTCGTCGAGATCAAGGGGTACCGCCGCGAGGACGCGAAGGAAAAGAAGGCGACGATGGAAACCTACTGGGTGCCCGGCGTGAACAACCTCAGGAGCTACGGGCGCTGGACTTTCGCCGAGTTTACCGAGATCTATGAGATGGAAGCCGACTTCGCAGCGAAGGTCGGAAGTGAGTTCAACCGGATGATCGAGTCTGTCATAGAGACGGCGGCGCCGACGGCCGCCGACGCCTGAAGGAACCCACGACGCTCTCGCTGTTACGGCCGGAGGTACCCGCTTTCCGCGCAGCGTTCACGCGATGCATCACCTCCCACATCACATGATGTATAGTTGATGCATCTGCAACGGAGGATGACACCATGCGCACCACCGTCAATCTGGACGACCGGCTGTTGAGCGAGGCTCAGCGGGTCACGGGGCTGAAAGAGCGAACAACCCTGATCCACGAGGGGCTCAAGGCCCTTATCGAGCGCGAGAGCGCGCGACGCCTGGCCCGACTCGGCGGCAGTGAGCCCCGGTTGCAACCGATCCCCCGGCGTCGCTCCCGGTCCGCGTGATCCTGGTCGACACTTCCGTATGGGTCGATCACTTGCGCGAGGGCGTACCGGGACTGGCCGCCGCCCTGGAGCAGGGTAGCGTACTGATGCATCCGTTCGTTCTGGGGGAATTAGCCTGCGGCAATCTGAAGAACCGCCGCGAAGTGCTCCGGCTCCTGGGCGATCTGCCAGGCGCGCCCGTGGCGACGGACCCTGAGGTGCTGGATTTTATAGAGCGGCGCGCCCTCATGGGCCGGGGTATGGGGTACATCGACGCGCATCTCCTCGCTTCGGTGGCCTTAGTCGGGACCGCACGACTGTGGACACGAGACAAGCGCCTCGCCGCGGTGACGGCGGAGCTCAAGCTGGCTTACGCGGAACGACCGTGAGGAGGAGTCCCATGGCACGAAAGACCGCCGGCACCAAGACCGTCGAGACCCTCCGCCACACGGAGGACAAGCGCAAGAACATCCCGACCGCCGAGCACCGATCCGTGCTCCAGGAGCAGGAAGCGCCTCGCACGGTGAAATATCCCCGCAACACCGATCTCGATCGCCAGCTTGTCTGGCGCGGGAATGGCGTCATCGAGGAAGGCGATGAGGTAACACGCTGACTTCTCCCGATCGAGCCCGATGCCGCTTACCGCGGCGCGAGCGCTCCAGGATCTGCGCCCGTTCGTACGGCGCGGCGCGCGCACATCGGCGGCCTCCGCCCGGCCGCGCCGTCTCGAGCCCGTCGCCGCCGAGCCCTGGGCTTTATCGGCGCCGTGCCCGGATGAGCGTCAGGTTCGTCGAGAAGAAGGGCAGGGCGCTGGTCGGGTTCACGGAGCGGCGCGGCCAGCGGGGCGGAGCCTCGCTCCTGCGACGTGTTGCCATGAAGCCCCGCTATAATGGCGGTGCCGGCCGTATCGAGGAGGTAACGCCATGGCAATCGAAAACGAGGGCACACGCACCGAGCTCGAAGCCGCCGCGTTCCGGCGGCTCGTGGAACATCTGCGTACCCACAACGAGGTCCAGAACATCGACCTCATGAACCTCGCGGGCTTTTGCCGCAATTGTCTATCCAAGTGGTACCGCGCGGCGGCCGAGGAACGCGGGGTGGCGTTGAGCGACGACGAGGCGCGCGAGATCATCTATGGCATGCCCTACCGCGAATGGAAGGCCAGATTCCAGAAGTAGACCTGCAGCCGGCGGATGTTTGTAGCACGCCCCGAATTTAATCAGCATCTGGGGGGCGCAGGCTCACGAATTCCTCGGCCACCGTCGGGTGGATGCCGAGCGTGGCATCGAACACGGACTTGGTAGCCCCGGCGCGGATGGCGATCGCGATCCCCTGGATGATCTCCGGGGCCTCGGGGCCGACCATGTGGGCGGCCAGGACGCGATCGCTCGCGCGTTCCACGATGAGCTTCAGGAAGGCCTTTTCCCCGCGCCCCGTGAGGGCGTGTTGCAGGGGCGTGAAGCTGCGTTTGAAGACATCGATCGCGACATGGCGCTCGCGGGCCACGGCCTCCGTCGGCCCCACGGCCGCGAGGGCCGGTTGGCTGAAGACCGCGGTCGGGATGCCCTCGTAGTCCAGCTCGCGGGTGCCCTGGCCGAACAGGTGATGCGCCACCACCGTCCCCTCGGCCAGGGCCACGGGGGTCAGCCGCACCCGGTCGATCACGTCGCCGATGGCATATACCGACGGCACCGAGGTGGCGTAGTTCGCATCCACCGCGATGGCCCCGCGCCGGGTGCGGGCGACGCCCACCTGTTCGAGCCCGAGATCGGCGACGGCCGCGGAACGGCCGGTGGCGAACATCACCCGGTCCGCCTCGAGGCGCTGCCCATCCGACAAGACCACGTGTAGACCGGGCCCCAGGGATCGGATCTCCCGCACCACGGTGTCGAAGCGTAGATCGATGCCCTTCTTTTTCATCGCCTCGGCCAGGAAGGCGCGTGCCTCGTCGTCGAATCCCCGCAGCAACCGGGGCCCGCGGTGCACGAGGGTGGTCTTGGCGCCGAGTCCATGGAAGATCCCGGCGAATTCGACCGCGACATAACCGCCGCCCACGATCACTACGCTTCCCGGCAAGGACGGCAGCGACAGGGCTTCGTTGGAGGTGATGGCGTATTCGCGCCCGGGGAGATCCGGGACCTCGGGCCAGGCACCGGTGGCGATGAGGATGTAACGGGCGCTATGACGCGCCTCGCCGATCGCGACGGTATGGGCATCGACCAGCACGGCGCGAGCCTCGATCGGGGTCACGCCACGCTCCCGCAAGAGGCCCTCGTAGAAGCCCCTCAGGCGCGCCACATAACGATCCTTGTTGGCCACCAGCCGGCCCATGTCGAAACCCCGTGGTTCGGACGCGAAACCGTAGCCGAGCGCATCCTCCATGCCTTCGCGGCAGTGTGCGGCGTAGACCAGGAGCTTCTTCGGTACACAACCGACGTTGACGCAGGTGCCCCCGAAGTAGCGTTCCTCGGCGACCGCGACCCGGGCCCCGAGCGCCGCGGCCGCGCGCGCCGCCCGTAGCCCCCCGGAGCCCGCACCGATCACGAACAGATCGTAGTCGTATGTCATTCAGGCGCCGCGGCGCTGCCGGTAGGATGGATAGGACCTCCCACGGCTGAGAGCTTGAAAAAAACCGTGTGACCCGGATCGATCGCCGTCCGGGCCGATCCCCTGCACTCCGTCGGGGTGGTGCTGGGCAATCTCCGCATCATCGCTCCGCTCTGCCTCGACACGCTCCTTAGAACCCTATCCATGAGATGGACTCACAAAACCGCCTCTTCCACGGGAAGCGGTGACCCGCGGATCGGGGCCGTGGAAGTGGAGGCGTTTCTGACCCAACTCGCTCGCGGTCCAGGGCCAGGTCGCCTCGTCCACCCAGAACCAGGCGCTGAACGCCATCGTGTCCTCTACCGGCGTAACACTTTAGCCGCTCCCGCTACCCCGACACACGGCGCGCCGAGGCAGCGCCGAGCGCCATGAGGTCGCGGGCGTGCTCGGGCCACGGCTTGGGGGGCCAGAAGGTGATCGGGATACCGATCCGGGGGCGCGGGGTGATGGTCTCGATGGCGCTGACGGTCTTGCCGGCGCGGCGTGCGAGCTCGATCTTCCAGTGGAGCAGCTCATCGGCGGTGAGCTGGTGGCCGGCCAGCATGGCGCTGGTGAAGTTGCGGTGGTCACTCTGTTCGCGGGCGCTGATCTGAACGTGGTGGAGGATGCTGTGTACGACGATATGCGTGACCTCGGGGTCGTCGATCCACTGCTCGATCGGTGCCGAGCAGCCGAGGCCACCATCCCACAAGGTCTCGCCCTCGATGCGGCGTGGGGCGATGAGGCCAGGCAGCGCGCAACTCGCGAGCATGGTGTCGACCAGCGGGCCGTGGGCGCGCAATTCGACGCGGCTGGTGCGAAGATTGGTCACCGCAAGGTGCAGCCGCGCCGTCGTGCAGTCTTCGATACGACGTTCCCCGACGAGCTCGTGGAGCAGGCGCCAAAGGTGCAGCCCTTCGAGCACCGCCGGCACTCCGCGCCAACCGATCAGGGTGCCGACGGCGCGAAAAGGTATCCGCCATTCGCGGAAGTGGGAGCACATATCGCGGCGCGTGAACGCGGCCTCCAACTGCTCGATGCTCAACCCGGCCGCGTAGAGCCCGGCGACGATCGCACCGGCGGACGAGCCCGCTACCGCCACCGGCCGCCGGCCGCCGGCGAGCAGCGCGCGCAGAAAGCCGAAATGCGTGGCGAAACCGAGAAACGAAGAGCCGAATGCGATCGCCAGGCGCGGCGGGCGGGAACCGGGATCAGGCACGGGCGCGCTCCTTGTGCGCCCTTTTTCTTTTATCTGGGGGCGCCCGCAACCAGAGAAACACCCCGGCGCCGGGCAAAGACCACATCGCACCGACCAAGAACCCGGTGAGGGAAACGAACACGGCCGTCGCCGGAGGCACGGCGCAGAGCGGCACCAGCAGGGCTTGGAACACGGCCTCGCGCAGGCCGAGACCGGACAGCGTCACGGGCAACATCGTCACCACGTCGATCACGGGCATGAGGCTGAGCGCGTCCGCGAGCGCCCAGTCCATGCCCTGCGCGCGCGCCGCGAAATAATAGAGCCCGAAGTTACCGGCGTGGCAGACACCGGCCAGCAGCAGGACGACGACGGCGCGCCGGCGCCCGGCGAAGAAAAGGTCGAAGACGCCCGCGATCTGCGAGACGCGCGCACCGAACGGAAACCAGTGCGGATGCCGGAGCGCCCGCCCCGGACGGTTGGTGAGATACCAGGCCACCATCACGAGCGCTACGGTGCCGAGGAAGATGAGCACCATGTGAAAAAGCGCGCCCGTCGCCGGCGTCTGCCGAAACCAGTCGGCGCGCAATGCGGCGACTACGCTCGTCCAGATCGTCACGACGAAGAGTCCGGAAAGCCGCTCCATGAGCATGGCGAGCACGGCCGCGATTTTCCGGTCCCGATACCAGAACATGAGGGCGGCGATCTTCACCGCGTCGCCGCCCGCCGTGCCGGGGAGAAACAGCGAGGTGAACAAACCCAGAAAATGCAGCCCCGCCGCGTGGGGGAAACCGAGGGGGATCCCCGCGATGCGCAGGCACAACCACCAGCGCAGCGCGCCCGCGAGCTCGTTCACGCCGCCCGCGAGCCACGCGGGCAATAGCCAGGCGGGCGCGGGCGGCACGGGCAGCGCCGCGAGCCGGGCGCGAACGGCGGGGTCGCGCGCGATCCACCACAGGAGCGCTGCGGTGCTGAGCACGCGCAGGAGGAGCCACGCACGACGTCTCATGTGCCCGGCACGTGCCGGCGCGGCGATCGGCTGGAGCCCGTTTGCAACCGCGTGCTCATGATATGCTAGCGCGGTCGCTCACGTTCACGGCAGGTTCGGCTATGGAGGATGATATGCGTACAAAAATGCTGCTGCCCACCGGGATCTTGGTTTCCGCATTGTTCGGCTGCGCGTCCCATCAGCAAGCCGACACGAGCGCTCCTTCGGCCAGCGAGACAGATTCGGCGTCGCCCTCTTCGCCTGGCACCCGTATAGTGAAGTCTCGGGACGGATCGTTCGACGGAGAGATCATCGGTACACCGGCCCCCAATAGCAAGTTCGCCAAGGTGGAGATCGGCATGGGGCTACGAGAGGTGGAGGACTTGATAGGGCGAGCTGACGATACGGAAGGTCATATCACCGGTAAGCAGTTCATCCCATTCTTCTTTGGAGGCGATACGCACCGCCTGGAGGCGTTTTACAAGAATGAGGGCGAGCTTACCTTTTCGCCCGCGCACCTTGGAGGTCTTCCAGACGTGCTGATCCGCATTACGGTAAATCCCGAGGCCACCGGCTACCGCTGAGCGTGCAGGCCCGGACGAGTTGGGGATCCGGGGTCATATGGGGCGTTCAACCGGCGCGGCCCCATTAGCCTAGCGACGAGCAACACGTTCGCGAAGGGCGTACCGCGACTCATCGGCACCGGCGCGACCGTGAAGCCGAGGCGGCAGAGCGACGATTGCCAGTCTTGCAGGGAGCGGCAGTAAAATTTGGGGAGCCGATGGCCGCGGGCGAAGGCGACGAGGTGATCGACCCAGTTGGAGATCCGGAACGCAAGGCCGCCCTCGGCATCTCCCACCCGCAGCAAGAGCACCCCTCTGGGAGCCAGCGCATCGCGCACCCGCGCCAGCACATTCTCCTGGGCGGGGTAGTCGATGTAGTGCAGCACGTCCAGGATCACGACGGTATTCGGCTTACCGAAGTCGGTGGTGCGAATGTCGCCCCGGACGAGCTCCGCCCGCTCGCCGAGTGCCCGTCTGGCGCGCCGCACGTCGCGCGCCATCAACTCGACACCCCGATACGCCAGCGGTTTCGGCGCCGGTGGCCAGTGCGCCGGCCAATGGCCCGCGTCGAACAAGGCGCGCGCCTCGAGGAGCCATGAGGCCAATAAGCCCTGGCCGCAGCCGAGATCGAGAATGCGCGCGTCGTCGGGGATCAGCCCCCCCTCCAATAGGCCGAGAAAAGCGGGATCGCCGTTGAGCTTTCCTCGCGCGAAGTACCAGGCGAAACGCCCGGCGGACCGATAGGGGGCGGCGGCGGCATCGAGCAGCGCGCGTGTGAATGCAGCCATCACGGGAAAGGGCCGGCGAGATCCGGCGGACCCGAGTCGAAAATGGCTCCGGTTCTCAACCCGCCTTGGGGGCTCAAGGACCTCGAGGCCGGGTGCGGTTCCGGTAGTCGGCGAGCGCCCAGAGCGGGAAATACCGGCTGTAGCCGTGGTATTTGAGATAGAACACCCGCGGGAAGCCGGGGGCGGTGAAAGCGGGGTCGTGCCAGAAGCCGTCGGGGCCCTGGCGGGAGAGGAGGTAGTCGATGCCGCGGCGGACGGCCTCCGATCCGACCTCACCCGCGGCCATGAGCCCGAGTAGTGCCCAGGCGGTCTGGAACGCGGTGCTCGGGTGGGGCGTGCCGCGTTTTTCCGAGTAGTAGCTGTCGTTGCCCTCGCCCCAGCCGCCGTCGGCTTGCTGCTGCTCCGCGAGCCATGCGACGGCGCGGCGGATGTAGGGCTGTGTCGGGACCTCGCCCGTTATCTCCAGGGCGGAGAGGACCGACCAGGTCCCGTAAATGTAGTTCGTGCCCCAGCGCCCGAACCAGGAGCCGTCGGCCTCCTGCACCGCCTGGAGATAGGCGACCGCCTCGCGCAACGCGCGGCGGTGGCGCGCATCGCCCGCGAGCGCGAGAAACGCGATGCAGCGGCCCGTCACGTCCTCGGTGGGCGGGTCGAGCAGGGCGCCGTGATCGGCGAAGGGGATGTGGTTGAGATGGTAATGGGTGTTGTCGGCATCGAAGGAGCCATAGCCGCCGTTCTTCGAACGCATGCCCCAGATCCACTCGGCCGCGGCATGGATGGACCAGGCGTAGCGCTGGCGATCGGCCAGGCACATGGCCCAACCGACCATCGAGGTGTCGTCGAGGTCCGGGTAGTACGCGTTGGCATACTGGAACGCCCAGCCGCCGCCCTTCAGATCGGGGCGGGAGTCGCGCCAGTCGCCGGGCTCATCGCCCAGCTGGCGGTCCTTGAGCCAGTCGAGCCCGCGCCGCACGGCTTGTGTCATCCCGCCCCTGGCGGCCGCGATGAGCGCCTGGCAGGCGATGGCCGTGTCCCAGACCGGCGAGACGCAGGGCTGGCAATAGGTCGAGTCCTCGCGCACCACCAGGAGCTTCTGGATCGCCTCGCGGGCCTCGCGACGATACGGGTGATCGGCGGGATAGCCGAGGAGCGCCAGGGACTCGTAGGCGTTGACCATGGCCGGGAAGATCCCACCGAGCCCGTCGGTGCCGTTCAGCCGCGCCGTAAACCAGCGCTCGGCGCGCGCGATCGCGCGCTTGCGGACGAAGGCCGGAATGAGCGGCTCGATAGGGCGGAACGCCCGGTCGATCGCGAAGAAGATGCGCCCCAGTCGCGCCTTCGTACGGAAATACTGCTGCTCTTCCTCGGGCGGCGTCGCGAACAGCTCGCGGATGCCGATCGCGCGCGGGTTGGCGGCGCGCGGTTTGAGGCTCACGAGGATGAAGAGTGGCACCATCACGGTCCGGGACCAGTAGGAGACCTTGCTCAGATGGAAGAAGAACCGGCGCGGGAGGAACATGATCTCGACCGGGATGAAGGGCACGGCGCGCCACGGGACCTGGCCAAAAAGTGCGAGGGCGATGCGCGTGAAGACGTTGCTCCGTGCGGCCCCCCCGCGCGATAGGACGGCCTCGCGGGCACGGGCCATGTGCGGCTCTTCGGGCAAGTCCCCGGCGAGCTTCAAGGCATAGTACGCCTTGACCGTGCAGCTCATGTCGAAGTCCCCGCCCTGGAACAAGGGCCAACCGCCGTGCCCGGCCTGGTGCCGGCGCAGGTATACGGCGATGCGGGTCTCGAGGGGCCGGTCGATCTCGTCCATGAAATGCATCATGAGGATGTACTCGGCCGGGATGGTGCAGTCGGCCTCCAGCTCATAGACCCAGTGCCCGTCCGGTTGCTGATCCTCGAGGAGCGCCTCGCCGGCGCGCGCGACTGCCGCCTCGAGGGCCTCCCGCCCGCGCCGGGCGACCGGCACCGCCATTTGCCCGCTGCCCCGAACCGCTGTCTTTGGATGTGTCGGCATCGCGTCCTCCCCTGTCTCGCTTCGCACAACTCGGTTGCTCACGCTTCCCGGGGGGGGCGGCCCTCTTTAGTATTTGTTTGATTAGGCCGCGCCGCCTTTGGGGAGTTTGTCATGAAAGCGATTGATCGGTAAACCCCTGGAGGCGAGGCGGGCAGTGAGCCGCACGAGCCCGTCGTGGCGCACCAGTGCATTGCCGACCATGACGGTGGCCCGCACGCTCTT
This sequence comes from Gammaproteobacteria bacterium, assembly GCA_050740695.1. GTDB lineage: Bacteria > Pseudomonadota > Gammaproteobacteria > JACCXJ01 > JACCXJ01 > JACCXJ01. Next base: position 22,950 of record JBOIDR010000047.1, read on the forward strand.
GCGACTGATCTTGACCTCGCGCCCGGTCGTGAAGTCGCGATGGCGGTTGATCTTCCTGAGCGTCAGGATCGCCATGCCGATGGCCCACAGACAGAACCGGCGTATCCCGGTGTCGCGCACCGGGATGAGCAGGGTGTACGAAAGGGCATCGTCCAAGTGCCCACGGGCGATCCCGATGAGCTCGGACAAGCCCTCGAAAAACCCGGGATCGCCCCCCCCGGGCTCGAGGTCTCGAAGCCGCACGCCCTTGCCGAGAAAAAGATCGCGCGGCAGCCAGCAGGCCCCCTGCCTACGGTCCTCCCAGATGTCCTTTAGGATATTGGTCATCTGCAAGCCCTGGCCGAAGGACACGGCGAGCGGCATGAGGCGGTCGCGATGCGCCGCGATGTCTTCGGAGTAGTCGCAGAAAAGCTCGGTCAGCATCTCACCCACGACCCCGGCGACGAAGTAGCAGTATTCGTCCATGGCCGGGAGGTCCGGCAGACCGTCCAAGCTTTCCCGCACCTGATGGTCCGCCATGCCCTTGGCCATGATGCGCACGCAGCGGACGAGGGCGCGCCTTTGGTTGGCGTTGAAACCGTGCGTGATGCGGATGACCCTGGGGACGTTGAAGATGAGCTCCCGCTCGGCATCGAGGGTATCGGCGGCCAGCAGCGGGTGGAGATCCCCCGAGAACCGCTCGGCCGGCTCCGTGCCTTCGACGACGCGGACGAAGCGCTCCGAGAAGTCACGCTGCTGTGCCGCCGAGAGCCTCGCGTCGTCCTCCACGGTATCGGCGATCCGGCACAGGAGATAGGCATTGCCCACGACCTCGCAGAGGCCCGGGGGCAGGACGGGTATGGTCAGGGCGAAGGTGCGGGAGACGCCCTGCAGGATCCGGTCTTGGTAGGCCCGGTCTTCCGCCAGAGGCGGAGATGCCGGCACCAGGGGCGAGCAGAGCGGAGACTGGGCCGGCGCGCGCGTCACCGTCGTCCGAAGAACGTTTCCAGCCGGTCCAGGCCCTTGGTGAGATCCTCCATGCTGGTCGCGAAGGACAGTCGCATACAGCCCGGCGCCCCGAAGGCCGTACCGGGCACGACGGCGACCTCGGATCGCTCTAGGAGGCGCTCGGCGAGCCCGATATCGTCGTCCACGTCCGCCATGCGCTCGATGGCCTCCTGCATATTCGGGAAACTATAGAAGGTCCCCTGAGCCGGTAAGGCGCGCACCCCCTTCATCTCATTCAGGCGACTGTGCACGAAGTCGTGCCGCTCTTTGAAGATCCGGCAGCGCTCGCGCACGAGGGATTGGTCTCCGGTGAGCGCGACCTCGGCCGCGACCTGGGCGATCGAGGTCGGGTTCGAGGTGCTCTGGGACTGGAGGACGGCCATGGCCTGGATGAGTGGTTTCGGCCCCGCCGCGTATCCGATCCGCCAGCCGGTCATGGCATAGGCCTTGGAGACGCCGTTCAGTACGACCGTGCGCCCGTAGAGCGCGGGACAGGCATTCAGGATGTTCGCGAAAGGCTCTTCGTGCCACAGGATGTGCTCGTACATGTCGTCCGAGGCGATGACCACCCGCGGGTGGTGCAAGAGGACCTCGGCGAGCCCCGCCAATTCGGCGCGCGAATAGCACTCCCCGGTCGGGTTCGAGGGGCTGTTCAGGACCAAGAGTCGGGTCCTTGGGGTGATCCCGGCCGCAAGCTTCGCGGGCGTGACCCTGAAGCGGTCGTCGATCCCCGTGTCGATGAAGACCGGCACGGCCCCGGTGAGGGCCACCATGTCCGGGTAGGAGGTCCAATAGGGCGCGGGGATGATGGCCTCGTCGGCGGGGTTGAGCAGGGCCATCACCAAATTGTAAAAACTATGCTTACACCCGCACGACACCAGGACCTGGTCCGGGGCGTATTCGAGGCCGTTCTCGCGCCTAAGCTTGTCGACCACCGCACGCTTGAGGCTAGGCGTCCCGTCGACCGCGGTGTACTTGGTAAAGCCTTCGGCCAGGGCGCGGACGGCCGCCGCCTTGATATGCTCCGGGGTGTCGAAGTCGGGCTCGCCCGCGGCCAGGCTCACGATGTCCTTGCCGGCCGCCTTGAGCGCCAAGGCGCGTGCCGCGACGGCGAGGGTCGCGGAAGGTTTCATCGCCAGCGAGCGATCGGAGATCTGAAGGGCCAATGACTACCTCGCTTCCTTCGGTGGGACGGGCAGAATAGGGTAACATACTCAAAGTCCTGGGCTTACAGAACCCTGCGGGCATCCCGGTACCATGGCGTCCACGGGAGGCTGACCCCCTCTGGCGACGATCGGCTGAGTCTCGAGGCGTGGTCCTGTGGCGCGTCACCGCCCTCCTACGAAGTCAAGGTGGCGAGGAGTTCGATCTCAAGCAGGGCGAGGGGGGCTCACCGACATCGAGTTTTTGGTGCAATACGCCGTCTTGCGTTGGGCGGCCTCCCGGCCGGTGCTCGCCACGCACACCGACAACTGCCGTCTCGTCGCCATCCTCGGGGACACCGGGGTATTGACGCCGAGGACGCTGCGGCCCTGACCGAGGCCCATTTTCGCCTATCGCAGGCGGTTCCACGCCCTGGCCTTGGCGGAGCGCCCGGCGCTGGTGGGCGAGCGCGAGCTCGAGCCCGAGCGCGCGGGTGGGGGCGCTTTGGCGGCGTTTTCTGGAAGAAAAGGGCCGGCGTCAATGACTCACCGCGAACGCTCGTGCCCAGCCCGTGCCGACATCCTTGCAGCCTTCCAAGAGGCGATGGTGCAGAGCGCTGCGATGACCGGTATGGGGCGCGGGACCCCTCGCTCTGGCCCGTTTTATCGCATATGACCGGAGGTTCGCCCGGCTGCCCCGCAAGGCACGCCCGCTTGGCAAAGGCAGTCGCGACGCTCGCTCGTCGGCCTCGCGCTTTGGTGCGCAGAGTTAGGCGGACGGGGCGCTCTACCGGCCGGTGAGGAATAAACCTCACCGGCGAGCTGGGCGAGGCGATCTCCAACAGAACAAAACCCGTCTTGCGAGGGGCGCGAGCGTCAGACACTCTCTAGGAGCCTGCCGACGCAGGCAGGGGTAGTTGCTGGAAAAACCCGGCTATAAGGATCACTATGCAATGCTCCGCCAGGTCGTGTGGGCGTCCTTTAGAAGGTCAGTGTGGCTCAGAAACGCAGGCGTGGGTATACTGTGGTCGGTATTTCCCATAGTTCGCAATGTGACCTTGCTATAGGCCTCAGCGAACAAGGAGGAGCAGATGACCGTCTTGCCGGGCAGGAGAACAAAGCCCCTCTCGTCCTTCCAGAAACCATATATGGATTGCCACCATACCGCCATGGCCTTCCCGAAACCGTAGCGTCTGCCAAGCCGCGTTAGGCTCCGAACAGCGATCGCCCAGCGTTTTTCCGTTTCCAACCCTTCAGCTCGGCGTACCCGCATCAAGTGCGTGCGCACGTATTGGTCGTAGAGGGAGCTCACTTTAACTCTCCCGACAGTAGCCTCGCAAGACCTCATAGTTCCCTATGTAGATTGTGCATGGTGCCATCGCGCATCGACCTCGGCGAAACCGCCTTGGACCTGGCAATTGACGATGTATTGCGAGATGCGTCCGCGATCGAGCGCGCTGAGTAAAACCAGGTCTCCGGGTAGCCATTCATCGACGTTCGGGAATCGTCCGAAAGCCCGTAGTGACAGCGGCAGGCTCTCGGGCGGACGCCACGACCCTATTGAATAGGTAGTTCTCGGATCAAGAACAGACTGGCTCACGCCAACTCCTATTGTGACAGTGCATGGACCAGTCTCGCCTCAAGTTATGGCGTGTAAATGGGCTGGTGCTATTTCTACCTTGGGCGGATCTCACATACCTGTCCACCCTGCAACGCGATAGATACCCTCGAGCCTACGCGTACCCGCATGTCCTTTAACGGCTCGCCTTTGAAATCGACAATTTGGTCAAATCGAAACGGATACTGCTCACCCGTGCTTTCGACCTTGACGAAACCAAGGCCATACTTTTCTAGCCTCACGATCTCACCTATTGTCCTTGGCTCTAACTCTTTGTAATGATCAGTGGACATACTCTCTGCTCCTCGTTCTGAGGAGTGTTCATCCACCCTCTCATCCAGAGGTGAATGAACGCCTCCAGAACTACTTGTTGAGGACTCCGCTGCGATACCTTCCTGTCTTTCGCGTGCTGCGGAGGAGGAACGGCCTACTTCCACTGTACTCATATCCCGATCACTGTCAAGTCGTCGAATCTCCAATCCTAAATGTGGATTCAGAAATGCGCCGGTGCAACTTTCAACAACAGTAACACCTGTAGCTTTACGCTCTTCATAATCTTCCTTTGTGAGTACCCCACCAAGTCCTAGAATAACGAAGTCTTCGCCAAGCTTAAGCTGGTCGCGCAGAACAACAAGATTTGTGGCTACTTCCTGTGCTTTTTTCTTTATAGCCCACCCTGATACTCCCGCGGTTTCGCGGCCAGGGCCAGGAAATGTCTGGTTTCCATTGGAATCTACAATTTCAGCAGAAATGGTGTTAATCGCAACAATACCGTTTATAAATTTCGCGTTGTATTCCAGAAACTCTTGCAGCTTTGGCTTCGGAAGATATCCTATCTTGACAAAAAGCGGCGTCCCACGCAGTTCTTTCCATAACGCTTCTGAAATATACGCTGAAATCTCTGGGTCTTGATATATATCATGATGTTCATGGAGAACATTGGGGCACGAGTAATTCGCTTCTATAATGTGAGCGCCTGCCTCTTTTGCCATACTGGCAGCATTAATGAGGTCCGTGACCACGTTATTTATATTGCCCTTTTTCACCGAAGACACAATGCTCACAATTAACACTTGGTGCCCATCCTTGATTGCTTGACGCGCTTGATTGATATCCTTCTGCCATTCTTCTGGCGGTAACGAGGGAATCCCAAACGAATTTGCCATCGAGATCGTTAACATCTGTTGTGGCTCTTTAGGCCAATATCCGGGGTAGCCTCTCATCAAGAGAGGACTAGAAGGATCAACCACGCTCACGTTCTGTGGGTCTTCTATAAAAACCCAATTAGGAAACGTGTGCCCTTGTTCTTCCCGTGTACGCACTGTCTTGTATGTTAAAACGTCGATACCGCGGCGTGCATAAAACTCGATGCACTTTGCGTTTGCTGTGAGCATCGACGCTGACAATCCTAATGGAAAGTCAACTGTATAATTAACGATTCGCGTTAGTTCCCTTCTCAAAGGGACGGCCGGTGGAGGAAAGTCAGAACCAATGGGTGGTTGCAACAAGTCAAAAGGGGCAAGAAGGTTGAAGGTTACAGGTGGGATCCCGTGCAATGGGAGTATTCTGAATAAGCCGTGTTTATTGCAGATACTGATAATCTTACGCCCCTCATTAGAAGAGGCTTGTCGCTTTCCATCGGCGATCTCTTTTAGCTCAGCTTCTGATAGGCCGACATCTTTTGCTAACTGTAAATACGAACTCTCCCTCGCCGCGTCTTTGAGTATACCAGGGATCTTCTCGGGTATTTCCTCGTTGGTGAGAGCACTAGTGAGCATTAACAGTTCCTCTTTTAGAGTTGAACCTTTTAGATTCTCGATGACGTTTCAACGGCAAAGTTCCACCGTTAATTGAACACCCAAGTTCCAGCGTTAGTTGAACACTCGTAGTACGGATATACAGGAATGTCGGATGGGGCGGTGTTGTTCATTGTTGTTTTGAAGGTATCTATTTAGTT
>JBOIDR010000048.1:0-28368 GCA_050740695.1 Gammaproteobacteria bacterium
GGCCACGCTTCATTAAACCCAAAGGCTCAACGCCTTTATCAATCGAAAAGCGATCCCTTCCTGAAAACAGGAAGGGCGGTTTCGCACGCCTGTGTAAAGCTAGGTACTGTGGTTATGATCGGTCCCCAAGTTTCTTTCGGTTCCATCGTGGATATCCCTTTGCGTCCAGTGCGTTGATGGATCGCATCAGTAAGGGGTTCGTGGCCGAGATGGGGCGCTTCTCGGAGCGAGAGGGGTTCCGGTGGTGCGGTTCCGGAAGGGCGAGCGCAAGGGCAGGATGAGCTATGATCTGCGTCGCTTGCGGCTGCATGGACTCATCGAGCGCATTCCCCACAGCCATCGTTACGAACCCACGGCCCTGGGATTGCGCGTCGCGCTGTTCTTCTCGCGTACCCGCCGATGGCGATCCTGCGGCTCGTGGAGCTGCCCATGGCGGGAGGCTCGATTCTGGCCGGCATCAAGAGCGCGGCGGTGATCAACGTCGGGACCGCCACCCTCGGGGCGCTCATCGGCGCTGGCGGTCTGGGGCAGCCCATCCTCACCGGCATCCGCCTCGACGACGTGGGGCTCGTGCTCGAGGGCGCGGTGCCGGCGGCCGTGCTCGCGCTCCTCGTGCAGGGGCTCTTCGATGTCGCCGAGCGCGCCCTGGTTCCGCGCGGGCTCAGACTCACGTCGGAAGATTGAGGCGTACACCAATGTGCTTGTTTACGCGCATCGGTGCGAGCGAGCACGTTGCGGCCCGAGATCTGTTGAGCCGGCTTGCGGGAGGTCGCGAGCCAAGGCGGGTGCGTGCATCCCGATAGGGCAGTTGAGTCGTGCGCCGGGTCACAGGGCACCGGCACTGCAAGGCGCGTCCTCGGCATGCAGGCGCAGAATCCGCCAGACCTCTCCTACCGTATGCGGATTGGCCTGACATGAGTGATTCGAGTGGACCACCAGCTCGGACTCGACGCCCTCGATATGTGCACTCTTGTACTCGACGACGCCGTCGTTGCCGTCCTCGATCGGACCGTCGGTTTCCCGCGGGATGATCGAGTGCGCCTTGATGCCGGGATCGATCGGGATGGTCGAGATCGTTTCGATGAACGGGTTGTTCGGCGACATGTTGTCGATGCTGGTCGGAATGCGTTCGAGCGTGAGGTACGAGTCGCTCGCGTCGTTCACCCGAACCAGCTCGGCGCCGAGCTCGAGGATGTCCCCCGGCAGCGTGATGAGCCGTTCCGCCAGGCGGAGAATGATCTGCGGCCCAGCGAGGTAGCTGCCGCGGTGTGGCGTGGCGACGAAGATGACACGCTTGACGAAGGGGAGGGGCTCGATGAACAGCGCTTCGCGCACGATATGGCGGCTCGCGTCGGCGAGATTCACCTGATCGAACGGTTTGGAGCTGATGCTCTCCCAGAACTTGTCGCCGGAATCGATGGCGGTCATCTTTGTCAACAACCCTCCCTGGCTGTGCCCGATGACGACCATGTCGCGCAGACACTTGTCGGTTCCGCTCGGGTCAAGGTTCTTCACCGCGTCCTGCAGCGATCGGCGCAGGATCATCGCCGAATAGGCGATGGGGTTGCCGGAGTCGTAGGCGAAAAACCAGAACTCGAAGCGCTTGCCGATCTCCGTGTCGGAGTCGAGGTCGTTGACCATGTCGGCCCAGCGCGCCGGGCTCGAGCCGGTGCCGTGGACAAAGACGACGGGGATCCGTCCGGGCCGATGCGGTGACCGCGCGTACAGCCGGCTGTCGCGCGAGACGTTCAGCATCTTGCCGAGCAGGCCTTTCAGCTCCAGCTCCCAGAAGTGCGATTCGGCCAGTGCCGTTGCCAGCGCCGCGCTGGGTTCCGATTCGAGCGGCACCACCTGTCCACCCAGGGTCACGGTGTCGGTCTCGATTTCGGTGTACAGATCGAGCGTTGCGTTCAGCTCGGGGCCCCGCAGCAGCGGCGGTTCGAAGCGCAGGACGGCGGTTGCCGGAACGCGCACGTTGTGCGCGATGAAGTCGGCGAGCGGTTGACTCGGATCGATCGGTTCGGTGCGCGCCGCCAGCGGCGCGCCGACGCCGCCGCGGCGGTAGCGGTTCTGCAGTCCGCGTACGGCGAGCTCGGCCGAAGGTATGAGATCGACCAGCTTGCGCTTGCCCCAGATCAGCTCGGCGGGATCGAAGGCTACGGTCAACGTGCCGAACGGCAGCGGGAAGCGCCCGCCGCGCAGTTCCACGTGATCACCGTCCTCCGATGGGAAGGCATGGGCGATGGCCATGTTGTAGATGTCGCAGGCGACGCGTACGCGCGGATCGATGCGGTCGACCTGATCCTCTTCGCGTTCGGGGAAAAGGAACGCGTAGGCGTAAGCGGCGGCGGCGAAATAGTAAAGACGCCGCTCGGTCGCTTCGGCATGGTAGTAGGACAGTTCGGCCAGGGCGTAGGCCTCGCCCGGATCGAGCTCGCCGGTTGCTACCTCGTCGTGCAGCGCGCGCATCGCTGCCTCCGGGTCGTCGTCGAATCTCTCGGTGAGATCGTGGCGCCGCAGAGCGATCTGCGTCGGGCCGCTGAGATCGCCGCTCGACACGACACTACTGGTCAGAGAGCGGTTGACGTGTTGGGCATCCATCCGCGTCACGCCGACAGGGGCGGTGCAGGCGGAGAGGATGGTGCAGACGAGCAGCAGCGCGGCGACGGTAACCCCCCTGTGGTCCCCCCTTGGTAAGGGGGGACGTGGCGTAGGTGCCCCCCTTTGAAAAAGAAGAGGCAGGGGGGATTTTTCAGCCTCGTTCGAACGAATCCGCCTCGATCCCCCAAAGGGGGAGGCCGGCGTCGCCAACCCTCGAATCATCATCGATCTCTCTCCCGGATATCGCCCCATCAAGCCGTCGTTCCGCGCTCAACCCGGCGGCGGCGCGGATCGCCCTGACGAGCCGCGCTACGGCGTTGCACGATTTGTAGGGTATTCCATCGAGGTGAACCCGCGCGCTGCAGGGCGTGTGCGACGCATCATCGGGCTATGTAGCTGAAGCCATCGAGCACTACCGACCCTCGTCTCGCGACACGGCCGCCTACCCTTCGCAACGGTAAAGCGTCGGCCACACTTTGTCATGTGAATTTGTCACGTCGAGGGTGTGATTTTTTATACGTTGAACGGCGTCCTTTCAGATCGAACCGCCACGACCAGACATCCTACGAGGACGGCAAGGGCCCGGCGCGGCGCCACACCCGCCAGGCCCCGGCCCGGGTGATCGTGAAGCAGCGGGCATCCGTATAGACGGTCAAGCGTGCGAGCCGCCGGCGCTGGAGCATCGCGAGGATTGGGCCGAACCACTGCTCTTCGATTCGGTGCAGGGGATCGGACGGGCCGGGTGCCTGTTCTCCTCCCGCCCGCGCGTCCGGCCGGAGCACCACGAGGACCTCTCCCTCGATTTCCCCTCGTGTCCAGAGGTCGGAAGCGCGTCCCGGCACAGGCCCGTGCGCGATCTCGCCGTGCCGGGCGAGCCCGAGGCCCAGCGCATCGTCGGCAAGCACCCGAGCCCAAGGTACGGGGGTCCTCGCCGGCATCGTGCCGGCGCCCCAGAACCACAGGCTATTGATGGGCGGCTCGCCACGGCCCTCGCGTGCGGCGTTGATCGCGGCGCCGTGGAGGACCATCTGCACATCGTTCGCGAGCCGATGCCAGAAACGCCGTTCCGGCCCGCTCGGGAGATAGGGATCGATGTGGTCCCCCAACGCCGCCAGAGGGGACCGGGTGACGATGTCGGGGACGTTCGGGAGCCGGAGATACCAGCGCCGGCTGTCCCGCCCGATGTGGAGCGCAAATCCATGCTCGCCCAAGACGCCAGTGATCTCGGCCGAAAGTCCCAGGGCCTCGTCCCGGGTGAGGCGCAATTGTTCCCCCTCGAGGAGCCGCAATCGCCCGAGATCGGGGCGCAGATAGACGGGATCGGCGCGCATCCAGCTACCGTCGTGACCCGCATCGAAATCGATGAGATGGGTTAGGGCGGCGATGGGCAGATCCCGTCCCGGTGCCGCTCGGATGCCGAAAAGGCCGCACAGCGCCGCCTCATAGCCCTCGTGTGGAACGACGGGTCCGGCGCAGGGATCGGCACGCGCGACGAGGCGTTCCAGGGCCGGGAGTTTCTCTTGCGCATGTCCCGAGCCGAAAAGCCCCGGCACCACCAGGGTCAGCGTCTCTGGGCCCATTCCCGCCGCGATTGTGGTGAGCGGAATTCCGCAAGGGCCGCTGGCTCCGGCGCAGGAGATGGCTCGTAGGCCTCGGCTCCGGCAGCGTGCTCCCGGCGGGCCAAGAGCGTGTAGGCCGTCGGGATCACGAAGAGCGTCAGCAGGGTGCCGAACGACAGCCCGCCGACGATCACCCAGCCGATGGGCGCGCGGCTCTCGGCGCCGGGGCCGCCGGCGAGCGCGAGCGGCAAGGCGCCCAGGATCATCGCCGAGGTGGTCATCAGGATGGGTCGGAGGCGCAGGGCCGCGGCCTCTTGCACCGCCGCCATCGCATCCAGGCCGCGCGAGCGCAGCCGGTTCGCGAACTCCACGATCAGGATCCCGTTCTTGGTGATGAGCCCGATGAGCATGACGAGCCCGATCTCGCTATAGACATTCAAGGTGCCCCCCGACAGCTTGAGCGCGCCGAGCGCGCCCGCCACACCGAGCGGCACGGTGAGCAGGATCACGAACGGATCGATGAAGCTCTCGAACTGCGCGGCGAGCACGAGATAGATGAACACCAGCGCGAGCCCGAAGGTGAGATAAAGTGCCGCGCTCGACTCGCGAAACTCCCGGGATTGGCCGTCGAGATCGGTGCGTGCCGTGGGCGGGAGGACCTCGCTTGCTGTCTTTTCCAGAAACCCCAAGGCATCACCCAGGGTATAGCCCGGCGCCACATTCCCCTGCAGGATGGCCGCTCGCAGGCGGTTGAAGTGATTCAGCTCCTTGGCCGCGACCGTTTCCTGCACGGTCACCAGATTATCGAGCTGTACGAGCCCGCCGTCCCGACCACGCACATAGATCGATCCGAGATCCGCCGGCACGCGGCGCTCATCCTCCGCGATCTGGACCACGACGTCGTACTGTTCTCCCTCACGCTGGAAGCGCGTGACCTGCCGCCCTCCGAGCAAGGTCTCCAGGGTCGTCCCGATAGCCGCGATTTCGACCCCTACATCGGCGGCCTTGTCGCGGTCGACGGTGACCCTGAGCTCGGGCTTGTTGAGTTTCAGATCCGAATCGAGATTCACGATCCCCGGATAGGCCGATGCCTCGGCCATCAACTTCTCCATGAGCTCTTGCAATTCGTCATAAGACTTGCCCTGGACGACGAACTGGATCGGGGTGAGGCGAAAGCTCTGACCGAGCGGTGCCGGGTTGATCGGGAATGCCAGGACCCCGGGCAGGTACATGAGCTTGGGGCTGAGATCGGCCGCGATCGCCTGCTGCTTCCGGGTGCGTTCCTCCCAGGGCTTCAAGCTCACGAAGGCCATCGCGAAGTTAACCGGGCTCGGGCGATCGAGCCCGGGGGCCACCACCATGAAATAGCCCGCGATCTCCGGGACCTCGGCGAGCAGGGTCTCGATCCGCCGTGCATAGCGATCGGTATAGGCCATGGTGGCGCCCTCCGGGCCCGAGACGATCCCGATGATCGTGCCGCGGTCCTCGACGGGCGCGAGCTCCGACGGGGTCTGGATCACCATGAGCCCGCTCGCCACGCCGACCAAGACGCCAACCACGACCACCAGCGGTCGGGCCGCGAGCGTCGCGGAGAGCAGGCGCCGGTAGGCGGCATTGATGCGCTCCAAGACGCGCTCCGAGAGCTGATACCAGCGGCCGTGTGCGGCCTCTTGTGCAAGCATGCGCGAGCACATCATTGGGCTCAAGCTGAGCGCGACAAAACCGGAGACCAAGACGGCCGCGGACACCGCGAGGGCGAACTCGCGGAACAGTCTGCCCGTGTTGCCGCTCATGTAGGCGAGCGGCGCGAACACGGTGGCGAGCGTCAAGGTCATCGCGACCACGGCGAAGGCGATCTCGCGGCTCCCCTCGAACGCGGCGCGGTGCGGATCCATGCCGGCCTCGATGCGCCGGTGGATGTTTTCGAGCATCACGATGGCGTCGTCCACCACCAGCCCGATCGCCAACACCAGGGCCAGGAGCGTAAGCACGTTGACCGAAAAGCCCAGGGCGTAGACGAAGATGAAAGCCCCCACGAGCGAGACCGGGATGGTGACGAGCGGGATCACGGTCGCGCGCACCGAGCGCAAGAAGAGAAAGGTGACGCAGAGGACCAGAAGCAAGGCCTGCCATAGCGTCTTGAACACCTCCTCGATGGAGCGCTCGATGAAAAGCGAGCTGTCGAAGGCGATCCCGAGCCGCATGCCCTCGGGCAGACCCGCGGTGATGTGCGCGAGCTCGGCCTTGACTGCCTGGGCGACCTCGAGGGTATTGGCAGTCGATTGCTTCACCACGCCGAGACCCACGGCCGGCCTGCCGTTCACGCGCACCGCGTTGCGCTCGTCCTCGGCACCGAGCTCGGCACGGCCGATGTCGCGCAGCCGCACGGAGTAGTCGTTCGACTGGCGGATGATGAGCGCGTTGAACTCTTCGGCGGTCCTGAGATCGGTCTCGGTCACCACGGTGAACTCGCGCTCGCGGCCCTCGATACGCCCGCTCGGCACCTCGAGGTTGCGCGACCGGAGCGCCTCCTCGACGTCTTGGGGGGTGAGCCCGAAAGCGGCCAGCCGGGCGCGTTCGAGCCAGATGCGCATCGCGTAGCGGCGCTGGCCCCCTATGATGATGCTCGCGATCCCGGGCAGCGATTGCAGCCGGTCCTTCACATAGCGATCCGCGTAATCGGTGATCTCGAGCGCGCTGTGCCGGTCGCTCGCCAAGGCCAGCCACATGATGGCCTGGGCGTCGGCCTCGACCTTGGAGATCACCGACTCGTCGACCTCCTCTGGGAGGACGCCACGGGTGCGTGCAACGCGATCGCGCACGTCCGCCGCGGCCGCATCGGGGTCGCGTTCCAGCTCGAAGGAGAGCGTGATCTGGCTCACCTCCTCGCGGCTTACCGATTTCAGCGTCTCGACGCCCTCGATGCCGGAGAGCGCGTCCTCCAAGGGAGTCGTCACCTGACTCTCGATGACCTCGCTGGAGGCGCCCCGATAGGCCGTACGCACCGACACCACCGGGGTATCGATGTTCGGGTATTCCCGCACCGGCAGGCGCTCGTAGGCTAGGATCCCCAGGAGCACCACCATGAGGCTCATGACGGTCGCGAGCACCGGGCGCTGGATGGAGAGATCCGAGAGGAGCATGGGCGCTACCCTTTGTCCGAGGCACCCGCCACGGCGATGATGGCGGCGCCGTCGCGTAGCTTCGTCTGGCCCTCGGTGACCACTTTGTCGCCTTTCGTCACCCCCGCCTTTATCTCGACCTCGCCAGGCGTGCGCAGTCCCACCTGGACCTCGGCCAGCGCGGCCTTGCCGCCCACGGCGCGATAGACGTATACGCGCTCGCCGAGCGGCACCAGGGCCTCTTCGGGCACCCACAGGGCGTCCGCGCGTTCGGACAGCACCACCGAGCCGCGGGCGAACATGCCGGGCCGCAACTCGCGCTTGGGGTTCGGGAGACGCGCGCGCAGTTTGACGCTCCTCGTCGCGGGATCGAGCCCCGGGTCCACGGCATAGACGATGCCCGTGTACTCCCGGTCGGGGAAGGCATCCACCCGCACGGCGATGGCCTGACCGGCACGGATGGCACCGGCGTGGCGTTCGGGCACTTGGAGGTCCACCTTGATGGGGTCGATCGCCTCCAGGTTTACCAGCTCTTGTCCCGCCTCGACGTAATCGCCGGGACTCACACGCCGGAGGCCGAGGATCCCGGCGAAGGGTGCGCGCAATGTGGTCTTGGCGAGCCGCGCACGCGCGAGCACCAAGGCGGCCTTGGCTACCTTCAACGAGGCCTCGGCCTCGTCGTAGTCCTGCTTGCTCATGACCTTTCGGCCCATGAGATCCCGAGCGCGGCCGAATTTGAGTTGCCAGAGGTCCACGGTCGCCTCCTTCTGCGCGACATCGGCTTCATATTCGGCAGGATCCAAGGCGATGAGGGCGTCCCCGCGTGCCACGGCCTGTCCCTCGGTGAAGGCCAGCGACTGGATGCGGCCGTCGATCTCCGGGCGCAGCACCACGGCCTCGTCGGCCAGGAGGCTCCCCACCGCGTCCACCATAACGCGGGCGATGCCGATCCGCACCGGAACCGTGGTCACAGCGATGCCCCGAGGGGCCATCGCCGCGGCGGCGGGCGCCGGACCCGCGCCGTTGCCACCCTTAACGGTCTCGCGTCCGAGGTAAGCCCGTCCGCCGACGGCGAGGGCGGCAAGTGCGAACGCGAGCAGTGTGAGCTTCAGTAGCCTCGGCATCGGCGGGTCATCGTGAGTGCGCGGGGGATTGCAAGGTGGATTTGCGGGGAATCGCCGTGCCCGGCATCGGACCGTGGCATCGTATGAGGGATCGGGTCGTCCTCGCGGCGCCGCATGGATATCATCCAGGCGCGTATCCCATTCGCGATACTACGGCGTTCACCGCGCCGGTAAAAGGGCTGAGACCTCGTCGGCACCATCGGGCGGCCGGAGCCTCCGCGACCCAACCGCACCCGGCGGGCCAATGACGCTCAGTCGCCGTACTGTTTGACCAATCCGGCGAGCGTCATGTTCTCGGCTATAGCGTCGTGCGGGATCAGCGCGTAGCGCCAAGCTTTGCCGCCATGGGTCGCCCCATGGTCCGAAGCATCCCTACACCACCTCATGGCCGAATCCTTCTTGGCGAGGACGACCGGGTCTTCCATCTCCTTACGCATCTTGGGCTCAAGCATATAGATCGCCTCCGGCGTCTCCGCGACGAAGTCCGGCTGATATTCAAGATGATCCGCCCCCTGCCGGTAGAAGATCTGGAACTGCCCCTTGGCCGGCTTGAACCACTTGATAGCATCGCGCTCCAGAATTACCGCGAGCTTCCGCTCCGCGTCCGAGTCGAACTTTTGTATGGGATAGAGGCAACGCTTGAAGCCGCCAAACAGATACTTCGCCATGTTGCTCTTCTCCGCCGGTGCGACCCTGTAATCCGCGGCAGGCTCTTGGACCGAGTAGGAGTATGCGCTAGTCTTCAGCTCCGTGAAGCCCTTGCTGACCTTGACCTCGTAGCCGACCGCTTCTTCCCAGTAGTGCTTCTGCATCTGGACGTGAATGAAGCGCGCGATGTCGCGTTGGTAGTAGCGCAGCACCTTGCGTGTCTCGTCCTCAGAGAGATAGCTCAGGAAATGCCGGACGGTCTGAGATGCCAGGTTGTAGAGCCGTCGTAGGAGATATCGTCGAAGTCCACCAAACCGCTCACCACGTAGTCTTCGAGCCGCGCCTCCTCGATGCCACCGCGGCCGAGCGCAAGCACTTCAAGCTGGTTGGTCAGCAGGTGCTGAATCCAAAGCTCGTCGGAAACCGCCCCCGTACTTCAGTGTGTCGAGCGTCAGGGTGAATGGCTTGAAACCGGACTTCACCTCACCCTCAGGCACTGGGGCGGGCGCAGGCTCAGGCGTCCGGCTATCGCGTTGACGTGGCGGTTCATCCGATTCTATCGATGTTCAGCGCACCCGGCAGATCGCGCCGGTGTCTGTGGCGCGCCTTGCACCAAGTAATCGAGGATCTCTCCCTGCATGCGCTCGATCTCCAGTCGATAGCCTGAGCTCAAGGTAGGCCACTCCTCTGGCCTCGTCGTCTTGCGCAGTGCTTCGAGCAACCTCTCCAGCTTGGCGACGCGTTCCCGGGTTACTGCCAGTTCGTGATCGTCTTGGATCATGGCTTTCCACTCGATCCGCGATACTACGGCGTTCACCGTGCGGGGGAAAAGGGGGTTTCGACTCCGACTGACCGTGTGCCAGCAGGTCGATATAGAACAGAGCGGCACAACGCCGCAGCGGCAGCCACCCATTTCCTGCCCTGTTCTGAGCCCCAGCTCAGTCGTGCAGCTTCAGGCCGATCCGAGTAATCGCTCCGTCGGCAATCTCCCGCACCACCAGCTCGACTCCTCCGAGCTTGATGCGGTCGCCGATGACCGGCCGCCCGCCAAATCTCCGGGTGAGGTACTGTCCGAGCGTCATGGCACCCGAAACGTTCCCGACATCCAACCCATAAAGCGCCGCGAGGTCCTGCAACGGGGCGTCGCCGTTCAGCACGAAGTCGCCGAAGAACCGGCGCTCTTCCAGGTGCGTCGGCGCATGCGGCAGCGCGAATATCTTGTTGAGCAGGTCCACGCATTCCGGCGTCGCCAGCACGTATACGTGATCGCCCGCCACGAGCGGCATGTGCCTGTCGACCGGAACCACCTGCGTGCCGCGGATCACGGCGGCAACTTCGGTCTGCTCCGGGAGCGGCAGCTGGGAGAGGGTCCTTCCCGCTGCGAAGCTGCTCTGCTCGAGCTGGTAGCCCAGCAGGTCGTGGTTGAACTGCCCGGATATATCGAGGTCGATCTGCTGGAACGGCATCGGCTTCGGCGGAACCTCGAGTTTCAGCATCCGGGCGAGCGGCGCCATCGTCCAACCCTGCAACACCAACGACATCAACACGACGAAGAAAGCCGTGTTGAAATAGACCTGCCCGCCTTCGAGCCCGGCAACCAGCGGATAGACGGCGAGAATGATGGGCACCGCGCCTCGCAACCCCACCCAGCTGATAAAGAGCTGTTCGCGCGCCGGAAACCGGAACGGCAGCAAGCTCAGCCACACGGCGACCGGCCGCGCAACGACCATGAGAACCAGGGCGACCCATAGCGCCGGCAGCGCCACGGGGACGATGGCGGACGGGGTCGCGAGCAGCCCGAGCAGCAGGAACATGACGATCTGGCTCAGCCAGGCGAGCCCATCATGCACGCGATAGATGTTCTGGCTGGCTTGGAGCTGGGCATTGCCGAGGATAAGTCCGGCGAGGTAGATCGCGAGGAAACCGCTGCCGCCCAGTAGCGTCGTGCCGCCGTACGTCATCACTCCACCGGCCATCGCCAGCAGCGGGTAGAGGCCTGTTTCGAGCGTCAGCCGGTTGATCAACCACACCAACAGCCGGCCTGCGATTACCCCGATGAACGCACCGAGAGCCATTTGCTTCGCGAACTCCAGTCCCACGGTCCACGACAGATCGGCGTGGCCCGCTGCGAGCAATTCCACGAGCACCACCACCAGGAAAATCGCCATGGGATCGTTGCTGCCGGACTCGATTTCAAGCGTCGCGGCCACGCGCTGCTTGAGCTCGAGGCCGCCCGCGTGCAACAAGGCAAACACGGCCGCCGCATCGGTTGCACGCCCTTGATCTGTTAAGTCATAATAATAGATCTCATTTGCTCCGACTGGATAACCTATAAACGAGTTAGCACTAGAAGAGTATTCTGAGAATCGCGCTAGCCCGCTCTCCTCAAGTTTTTGAACCAAATAGTGCGCCATCCCTCGTTGAATCCCCAAGGCGGCGCTTATAGCTATATCTGATCTTTCTGCTTTTTCAGCTTTAAACAGATGCAAGAGTAGATTTTCACCTTCATGCGACATCTTGTCTGAAGCGTTGGACTTCGCAACGTCGTGAGATGGTCGCGTGACTGAGCTTGTTGCGGAATCATTACCCAATATTGCGTCGAGAATCCTAGCTATATAAGGCCGCATGCATTCTCGCTGCTCTCGTAAGTTATCGCGTTGTAACTCCCCCTGTAAACTTTCAACCACACCTCGTGCATCTTTTTCTGAAAAGTACAACTTACCGTGAATACCTTGTTTGAGCAACGATATAGGTCCGTCTCCCTCAGCTCTTATTTCTAAGGCGTTCCCAGATGCACAAGCAGTTTTTAACCAGTCAGCTGCCATGCGAACAGATGTCGAATCTGCTGCAATTGCAATCTTCGCCATCGCTAACAGTAACAGAAGAGGTAAAATGGTTAAACGCATTTAGGTTCTTTCTATACGTAAATTTGTCGCAGCCTCACGCGTTGCTCAGCGGCGGTGAACCGGGTAGCGGCGATCGGTCGGGTCGACCCGATGTTGGGCAGAGCACTATTCTCGTGACCACGTTCCATCGTATAACTTACAAACGGTTTCCATGCGACCGCCCCTCATCGAAACCGTGTTTCCGATTACAACAGGCGGCGGAGCGTCGTGCTTGATAGTCTGGCATATCCGCTTGCCATCAGCTCGTAGAACGAAACCTTCGTCGTCAATGGAAAAGCCCTTTGGCAGCTGGCGGTTGTTGGAGCTTGTAGCGCCTTGGGCACCCAATATTGCGTCGAGAATTCGATCAATGTACGGTTGCATGCATTCTCTTTGTTCTTGCAAGTTATCTCGCTGGAACTCGCCTTGTAAACTGTCTACTACACCCCGTGCGTCCTTTTTCGAAAAATATAACTTGCCTTGAACACCTTTCTTCAGAAAGGATATCCCACCGTCTCCCTCGGCTTTTATCTCTAAGTGTTCGCCAGAAACGCATGCGGTCTTCAACCAATCGATAGCCGTGTTTATCGATTTTGAATCAGCCGCCAATCCCCACGGTGGCACTACCCCGATGAATAAACGTATTAAGCTTCGCGTGGTAAGGTTCATCATCTTTACCTTATGGAGAAGCGCTTGCGCGCCTCGTTGATTGCGCGTCTGGGCTGCGGCGGTTTTTTGCGGCGTCCCCCTAGGAGCGGTAGGACAACTGTCTTTATTGGTGTCTGGCTTCAACTTCCGCATAGTCCTCCTTAACTACTACACATTCTTTCATCAGAGTCTGACCCTTCTTATTCCAGACGATTGTAGATCGCGAAGTTTCTTCGAGTAACCACCGAGGAAGTCGGGCACGGCAAGTTTGTGCGCATCAACCAATTTCTGGATATGTGTCATTGATAGATCTCTGCACGTCATTCCTTATCAACATATCCTGTCACATTGCCGTTTTTATCGTATATAGCGTTCTTGTTGTCTTTCCAAGAAGAATAAGAATCCGCCCCACCTTTCGGTAAGCCAATATTTATTGGAAAGTCGATGAGCCAGTCGATCAGCTTGGCAATGGGACTTTCCGACCATAGGACGCTATTGTTAAGAACAATCCCAATGATTCCAACAGCGATACCCCAGTTGTCATGCCCACTTTTCCAAAGCCAAATACCTGCCGCGATACCAAGAGCTAAGGGCAACAGCATCCGCAAGAAAAATAACAGTACCCAAGTTAGAAATATAACCACCCCTATCAGAAGACTACCAGCAACTACCGTAAGTATTACTTGCAGGACGTCCATAGGTTACCTCTGGCAACACCTAACGTGCTGTTAACCGCCGCGCGCGTTGTCTTCGCGCGTCCGGTTGAGCGGCGGGTTAGCGGGTGATCTCATAGCCCAGCGATGCCGGTTGGGAGGGAACACAGAACGACAAGACTCGGAGTACGGCCTGACCCCATGTGAAGTAGTGAGCCACCTTCTGCTCTCCGACGTGCGTTGGCCCGGGTTCGCGAACGAAATCGATGTGCACGGCGGCCGAGCTGTCTTCTTTTGGGGCAATAAGTGTATAGATCTGTACTTTTCGACCATGCGCCGGGCGCCGAAATGAGGGAAGCGTCGCGATAGGGTTGGAAGTAAACCTCAACCATGGGGAAACCTCATGTCCAGGTTCTGGTTCAGTCCACACCAGAGCTTCACACAGCACCGTGCGATTCTCGCTTTTTAGATGGAAATGACCCGGCGGATGCAACGTGAAGTGTGGATTCTTAACTGACTGCTTCCCGTGAATCTCCGCAAGATCGAGAATCTGCGAACGCGCCGCTTCGACGCCTTCACTCCGGGAATTGAGCATGGGCACAACAAACGTCTTATCCGGAAAACCGATCGAGATGCACTCTTCGGGCAAGAAACTAACCCACAGAAGACCTTTCAGCTCGGTGGCTGTCTTGATACAAAGTCTTACGTCTGATCGGGTGGGCATAGTGAACGATATCTTTCCAGGGCTAACGGATAGTATCTTATCCGCTGTGCGGCAGCATGGCGGATAAGTTCGGTTGAACTGAACCGCTGGATCGAAGGCTATGCGCCTTGGGGATTGTAAGGCGCCGGGTGGGGGTGCGAGGCGGTTCCGGTAGGCTCGTGGCGTCGATCATGACTCGGTTTCCCCATGTCGATCCCGGAGTTGGGCTCCTCGGAGAGTATGGTTCTGAAGCGGGGACGGGTCAATGGGAGGCGAGGGCGTGAGGTGACTTGCGGCGGCGTCGGTCGAGGTCGCCGGAGCGGGGATGCGTGGCGGTTCACCTGTACCTCATAAAAGCCGGGCTCCTGCCCGTTCGGGTCAGGCGGCCCATCGCAAGAACGGAGGGCCGGTAGCCCGAGGGAGAGGCGGAAGGCGTTTGACGGGGCACAGCCTTCCTTGAGCGCAGTGCGGGCAGCGGTTTGCGTCGGTCCCGAGCACGCGAGAGAGGAAGGCCTCGACAGTTTCGGGTTCGGCAGGCGCCGGAGTAGGGGCATTGAGGGCGGCCCGACAGGCGTCCAGATGCTCGGCACGATGTCGATTGGCGAGGAGGCCATAGTGCCGGATCCGCATGAAGCCCTTGGGTGGGCTCTCACGGGAGCAGCCGGCAACTATCGAGCATGCAACGGCGCTAGAGAAAATCCAAATCCGGGTTCTGCCGCATCATCTCGGTGGTCTCCTCTTCCTGCCGCGGATCCTGACCCAGGACCTCTTTGAGGAAACGGAAGAACGAGGTATAGATGCGTTCGCCGCCAGCATCGTCCTCGACGATGAAGAACGGGGCCCAGTCTACGTTGTACCTGCCGGCGAGCTGCATGCCATCGCTGTCGGGGTCGCGCTCATCGGCGACCACCACGCGGTCGATGCGGCAGAGGAGCTGAGATCGCTCCAGCCGATCGACGACCTCGGCACACTTGCGGCACGGGCTGCCGTCGGCCTTGATCTTCTTGACCAGCGTGATGCGCAAGCTCTTAGCGGCGGCCGGCGGCCACGTTCGTCTTGTGGAGGCCGCACTCCTTGTCGGCGGCGTCTTCCCACCACCACCGGCCTTCGCGCTCCTGCTGATAGGGCATGACGGCGCGCGTGCATGGCTCGCAGCCGATGCTCACGAAGCCGCGCTCGTGGAGCTCGTTGTAGGGTACGTCGTTCGTGCGGATGTAGTCCCAGACCTCGGCGGCGGTCCAGTTCGCGAGCGGGTTGAACTTGACCAGGGCATGCTCGGGCGTCGAGAACGCCGCATCGCGCTCGACCACCGCGATGGTGGCGCGCGTCGCGAGGCTTTGATCCTTGCGCTGCCCGGTGACCCAGGCATCGAGCGACTGGAGCCGGCGGCGCAGCGGTCCAACCTTGCGGATCCCGCAGCACTCCTGGTGCCCGTCCTGGTAGAAGCTGAACAGGCCCTTCTCGCGGACCAGGCGCTCGACGGCCATGGCGTCCGGGGACAGGGCCTCGAAGCGGATCGGGTAGCGCTCCCGGACGCGATCCAGGAACCGATAGGTCTCGGGGTGCAGGCGCCCGGTGTCCAGGGAGAATACCCGCACATCCGACCGGATGCGACTCGCCAAGTCCACGAGCACCACGTCCTCGGCCCCGCTGAAAGAGATCGCGACGTTGTCGAAGGACTCGAGCGCGAGGCGCAGGATGTCCTCGGGGGTCTTGCTGCTGTATTGGTTTGCTAGTGCTTTTATGTCCACGGCCCGCCCTTCTTGTGCTCGTTGCTCGCCTTTTTATGGTTGAAATTATCGGCGCCGGTCGGCGCCCCGGCTCCTGCCTGAGGCGGCAGGGCTTGCAAGTATAGCAGGTCGGGCGCCCCGCCTTTCAACACGCGGCCACCCGGTATCGATCGGCGGTGGGCCAAGCGCAGCGCCCTGCGAGGCAGCAACGCTCGCAATCGGGGCCGGTGCGGCAGATCCCCTTGGCGTGATGCACGATGAGGGCGTGGGTAGAGCGGGACGTCGGGGCCCAGGAAAGATTCGATCCTCGCCCGCAGTGCCTCGTAGTCTTCATGGCCCTCGATCCATCCGAGGCGCGCGAACAGGCGCCGGGTGTAGGCGTCGATCACGAACACCGGCCGGTCGAGGGCGTAGAGCAGGGTATCATCCGCGGTTTCAGGGCCGATCCCGTGAACCGCAAGCGGATCGGCGCGGATCGTCTCGGTGTCGCGCGCCTCTAGTCTCGCCATAGCGTCCGCGCTCCAGATCCCACCGGCAGAGATCCCGCAGCCGTTCGGCCTTGACCCGGAAATAACCCGGATGGTTTCGGCCAGATCGGGGGAGGGGAGGGCGAGGGATGCGCTCGGGATCTAGCGCTCCTCTTGCCCGGAGGCCGGCGATGGCCCGTTCGACATTCGACCAGGCGGTGTTCTGGGTGAGCACCGCGCCCACCCCATGACCTCGAGGGCGTCTCGGCCGGCCACCATCCCTGGGGGCCGTAATGAGCGAACAGGCGGCGAAGACGGCGCGCAAGGTTCCGCCCGTTCATCACGCTGCGGAAGGGGGTTCCGGGGGTCTTCGCGCCCGAGGGCGGCGGGGTTTGCGCGAACCGGGCGGTGGCTCCGTCTGCGTTACTGGAGGGGGAGGGCGGCCACGGGGGGCCGCCCCTACGGGGTTGGCGCGGCGGACGCGGGGGATCATCGCGCCGGGCGGCTTGCGAGGGCGGCCACGGGGGGCCGCGCCTGCGGGGTTGGCGGGGCGGACGCGGGGGGTCGCGCTGGCGAGCTTGGGGCGGGCACGGGGGCCCGCCCCTACGGGATAGCCGCATAGGCTCTGGAGGGCCTGGACCTCTTTCTTGCGCAGCTCCCACCATTCGCCGATGCGTCGTTCGCGCGGCAGGGCGATGGGGCCGAAGCGCAGCCGCAGGAGCCGGCTCACGGTTACGCCCTGCGATTCCCACAGACGCTTGACCAATCGGTTCCGGCCTTCCTTCAGGATCACGCTGAACCAGTGGTTGGCGCCTGCACCGCCCATGGCGACGATGGATTCGAAGCGCGCCGGCCCGTCGTCGAGCCGCACCCCCGCGCGCAGGCGATCGAGGATCCGGTCATCCACCGCGCCGAGAACGCGCACGGCGTACTCGCGCTCGATGCCGGTCCCGGGATGCATCAGGCGATGCGCCAGGGCACCATCGTTGGTCCAGAGGAGCAGCCCGCTGGTATTGAAATCCAGTCGCCCGACGTGTACCCAGCGCCCCGAGAGCGCCGCGGGCAGCGCGTCGAAGACGGTGGGCCGGCCCGACTCGTCCCGGCGCGTACACATCACCCCGGCAGGCTTGTAATACCCCCACACCCGAGTCCGCTCCGCGCCGTAGAGCGCTTTCGCCGATAGGCGCTTGCCATCCAGCTGGACGCGATCGCCGGACACGACGCGGTCGCCGAGCCGCGCCATGCGCTCGTTGATGAAGACCCGGCCGGCCGTGATCCAGCCCTCGATAGCGCGGCGCGAGCCGAGCCCGGCGCGCGCCAGGACCTTCTGGATTCGTTCTCGACGTGCGGGTTCGAGAGGAATAGGCTCGAAGGCGATCATCATAGGTGGCGCGGGGTGATCCACTGCTGCGTCTGGGGCGGCCACGGGGGGCCGCCCCTACGGGCGATCGTCATGGGCGGCCCCCCGGGCTGATCCACTGCTGCCCGGCGCTTGTCGTCCCGGAGGAAGGTCATCCCTCCGCCACCTCGCCGAGCGCCGCCCCTTCGAGCGTCCCCTCTTCAAGAGGTAGCTCCCCCTGGGCAGCGGCCGGCCTGGACGGGGCTTCTTCCGGGGCATCGAGCGGCCGCATCTCGGGGAGGGGCGGTAGCTCGGACAGGGTCTTGAGGTTGAAGTAATCTAGGAACTTCGGGGTGGTGGCGTACACGGCCGGCCGCCCCGGCACCTCGCGGTGCCCCACGACCCGGATCCACTCCCGCTCCAGCAGGGTCTTCAGCATCCCGGTGCTGAGCGCGACACCGCGCAGATCCTCGATGTCTCCGCGCGTGACCGGCTGGCGATAGGCGATGATCGCGAGGGTCTCGAGAAGCGCGCGCGAGTAACGCGGCGGCTTCTCCTCCCATAGCCGGTTGAGCCACGGGGCCAAATCCGGCCGCGCCTGAAACCGGAAGCCATGGGCGACCTCTTTGAGCTCGATGCCGCGCCCGGCATAGTCCTCGCGGAGCGCCGCGAGCGCCTGCTCGACCTCGATGCGGCTCCCGTCCTCCCCCCCGAAGAGGGCCGCTAGGCGATCCACGCTCAGCGGCTCTCCCGCCACCATGAGGGCCGCCTCGACGATCGGCTTGATCTCTTCCGGGCTCATGCCGCCGCTTTTACGTAGATCGGACCCTGGGGCTCGCTTTGCACGATCTCGATGAGCGATTCCCGCAACAGCTCCAGGATGGCGAGGAAAGCCACCACCACGCCCCGGCGCCCCTCCTCGACGGTGAAGAGTTGGGTGAACGCGGTGTAGGGGGCCTCGGCGAGCCGGCCGAGCACCAGCACCATACGCTCGCGTACCGAGAGCGGTTCGCGGGCGATGTGGTGATGGGCATATCGCTCGGCCGCGAGGAGAACCTCGACATAGGCCCGTCCCAGGGACGCCAACCCGACCACGGGCTCGGGCCGCCGCACCTGCCGTGCGGGGAATGCCACCACCACCGGATGGACCTCGCGCTCGAGCCTCGGCAGGGCATCGATCCCGGCCGCGGCGTCCTTGTAGCGCTCGTACTCCTGGAGCCGCCGGATCAGCTCGGCGCGCGGATCGGCCTCGGGCTC
This sequence comes from Gammaproteobacteria bacterium, assembly GCA_050740695.1. Taxonomy (GTDB): domain Bacteria; phylum Pseudomonadota; class Gammaproteobacteria; order JACCXJ01; family JACCXJ01; genus JACCXJ01. The sequence goes on from JBOIDR010000048.1 coordinate 18,737, forward strand.
CGCGGCGGCGGCCGCGGGCCGCGGCAACAGCATGCGCGACTTGATCTCGGCCAGCACCGCGGCCATCGCCAGATACTCGGCCGCCAGATCCAGCCGGAGACCCTGCATCAGATCGATATAGGCCATGTACTGCTCCGTGACCTCTGCGATGGGGATGTCGAGGATGTCGAGGTTGTGGCGCCGGATGAGGTACAGGAGCAGGTCCAGGGGGCCCTCGAAGGCCTCCAGGATCACCTCCAGCGCATCCGGCGGGATGTACAGATCGTGCGGGAGCTCGGCGATCGGTCGCCCGCGGAACATGGCGATGGGAGCGCTCGTCTCAGAGCTAGTACCTGACGTCGTGTCTGGGACCGCATGGAAGACCATCGGGTCCGGCGGGGTCGTCGAATGCATCACACCAGAGCCGCGGCGGGATCAACGGTAGACGAGGCCCATGGCCTCCCGTACCTCGTCCATGGTCTCGCGCGCCACATCGCGAGCGGCTTCGCAACCCTCGGCGATGATAGCGCGCACGGCGTCGGTGTCGCGCTCCAGATCGAAGGCGCGCTCCCGGATCGGGGCCAGCTCCGCGAGCACCGCGTCGATGACGGGCTGCTTGCAGTCCAGGCAGCCGATCCCGGCGCCCCGGCAGCCTACCTGGACCCAGCTCTGCACCTCGGCGCTGGAGTACACCTGGTGAAACTTCCAAACCGGGCACTTCTCGGGCTCGCCGGGGTCCTGGCGGCGCACGCGCGCCGGATCGGTGGGCATGGTCCTGAGTTTCTGGGTGATGGACTCGGGTGCTTCGCGCAGGCCGATGGTGTTGCCGTAGGACTTGGACATCTTCTCGCCGTCCAGCCCCGGCATGCGCGCCTCCGGGGCGAGCAGCGCTTCGGGTTCGGGCAGGATGGTCCTGCCCGAGCCCTCTAGATAACCCAAGAGCCGCTCGCGGTCACTCAGCGCGATGTTGTGCTGCGATTCCAGGAAGGCGCGCGCCGTCGCCAGGGCCTCGGCGTCGCCCTGTTCCTGATAGCGTTTGCGCAGGTCGAAGTACAGCTTCGCGGCCTTCTTGCCCATCTTGCGGGCCGCGGCCTCGGCCTTGTCCTGAAACCCCGGCTCACGGCCGTAGAGGTGGTTGAAGCGGCGTGCCACCTCGCGCGCCAGCTCGACATGCGGCACCTGGTCGTCCCCGACCGGCACCTGCCCGGCCTTGTAGATCAGGATATCCGCGGCCTGCAGGAGCGGATAACCGAGGAAACCGTAGGTCGAGAGGTCCTTCTCGGCCAGTTTCTCCTGCTGATCCTTGTAGGTCGGGACCCGCTCCAGCCAGCCGAGCGGCGTCATCATGGACAGGAGCAGACACAGCTCGGCGTGCTCGGGGATGCGCGATTGGACGAACAGCGTCGCCTCGCCCGGATTGATGCCGACCGCCAGCCAGTCCACGACCATCTCGTAAGCCGAGTCGGCGATGATCTCGGGCGCGCCGTACTCCGTCGTGAGCGCGTGCCAGTCGGCGACGAAGAAGAAGCAGTCGTACTCGTGCTGGAGCGTCAACCAGTTCTTGAGCACGCCGTGATAGTGCCCGAGGTGCAACATCCCGGTGGGACGCATTCCCGAGAGGATGCGACGGTCGTAGGTCGCGCTCATCGCCGGGATCGGATCCACCCGCGGGGCGCAGAGTTTGTGAAAAAACCGTCGCGAGCGAAGGGAGGTCGCGCTGCATCCTCGGCGCGCCAAGCAGGGCCATTCCCTGGCCTTGGCTTCCCGCCGGAGCGCAGGACCGTTTCGCCGGGAGCGAAACGGAGCGTAAGCCCCGAAGGGGTGAGGCCCATGGATGGGACGAGCAACCGGAGTGTATATTGAAATACATGAGGATTCCGAGCACCGCCGGAATGCGAGATCCCGAGCGCAGTAGGTTTTTTCACAAACTCTCAGCCACCGAGGAGGGCCTGCATCACCCACTCGATGACGTCCATGGTCGGCCCCATCAGCCGACTCAGCGCGCCCGAGGCGATGAGGACCAGGAGGATGATGAGCCCATACGGCTCGATCCGAGCGTATTGCAAGGCCATATCGTGGGGCAACAGCGCCGACACCACACGGCTGCCGTCCAGCGGGGGTACCGGCAGGAGGTTCAATGCGATGAGCACGGCGTTGATCATGATCCCCGCGAGCCCGGTCGCCATAAAGTACTCCTGACCGTACGACAGGCCGAACTTGGCCACGGCGGCCCAAGCGAGCAGCATGACGATATTCGCCAGGGGGCCTGCGAGCGCGACCAGCGCCATGTCGCGGCGCGGGTTGCGCAGGTTGTCCCAGTTCACGGGCACGGGCTTGGCCCAGCCGAACACGATACCGGCCAGGGCATACAGGAGGCCCGGCACCAAGACGGTACCGACCGGGTCCACGTGCTTCAAGGGGTTGAAGGACAACCGTCCGAGCGTCTCCGCAGTGTGGTCGCCGAGCACGCGCGCCACCCATCCGTGCGCGACCTCGTGCAGGGTGACGGCCAAGAGCACCGGCGGCGTCCAGACCACGAGGGTCTGGATGAATGACATTTCGGCCATGGGTTCGCGGTTTGGGGATTAAGAGACTTGGGGGAAGGGCGCGGGTTGCGCGCTATTCTAAACCGGTGTGCGCCCCACCGCTCGATCCGCCCTCCATCGCACCGCGGGCATCGCACTCAGGTGCTGCCGCTCGCCATTCTTCCACGCCCCCGGCTCGCTGAATAGTCCCGGGGATTCCGCTATGATCGCTCCCCACTTTCGCACCGCCCTGGAGCGCCCCCGCAGATGAAGGTCCTGCTCGACTTCTTCCCCATCCTGGTGTTCTTCGTGGTCTTCAAGCTGGCGGACGACCCGCACCAGGGGGTCATGCTGGCGACGGGGGCGGCCATCGTCGCGACCGTCATCCAGGTCGGCTTCACCTACTGGAAAGACCGTCGGGTCGAGCGTCTCGCCCTCGTGACCCTCTGCCTCATCGTGGTCCTCGGGGGCTTGACCCTGGCCTTTCAGGACGAGCGCTTCATCAAATGGAAACCGACGGCCGTCAACTGGGTGTTCGCGTTGGTATTTCTGGGCAGCGACTATATCGGGGCCAAGAACCTGGTGCGGCGCATGATGGAGCGCAGCGTGAGCCTGCCGGATGCAGTATGGGTGCGCCTGAACCGCGGCTGGGTGGCGTTCTTCGCGGCCATGGGCGCGGCCAATCTGTATGTGGCCTTCAACTTCGAGACGGAGGTGTGGGTCAATTTCAAGCTCTTCGGGCTCGTGGGCCTCACGCTCGTGTTCGTGCTGGGCCAGGTGCTGTATCTGATGCGACACGCCGGCCAGGTAGAGGGCCCAGACAGTGGTTAACATGGAGCAGGGCTGATGCTCTACGCGATCCTGTGCGTAGACGTCGATGACAGCCTGGCGTTGCGCGCTGAGACGCGCCCGGCCCACGTCGCCCGTCTGCAAGCGCTCCTAGACCAGGGCCGCCTGCTCCTGGCCGGCCCACACCCGGCGATCGACGGCCCCGACCCCGGACCGGCTGGGTTCACCGGCAGCCTCATCGTCGCCGAGTTCGAGTCGCTCGAAGAGGCCCGTGCCTGGGCCGACTCCGATCCCTACCTCGCCGCGGGGGTCTACGAGTCCGTCACGGTCAAGCCCTTCAAGAAGGTCCTTCCATAGAAGATGGGGGTCTGGATGGGGAGCGAAGACCGGGTCACGAGGATCCGCGTGCGCCTCACGGAGGTCCTGGCGCCCTCGGACCTCGAGATCATCGACGACAGTCACCTGCACGCCGGCCATGCCGGGGCCGCGGGCGGCGGCCATTACCGGGTGCGTATCGTGTCCGCCCGATTTGCCGGGCTCGGCGCCATCGAGCGGCATCGTGCCGTCTACCAGGCGCTCGGCGATCTCATGGGCGGCGAGGTCCATGCCTTGAGCCTCCGGGCGCTCGCGCCCGATGAAGATTGATGTCGGCGGCGCCGGATCGGGTGGGCTCACTTTACGACGACGGCATCGCCTGGCGCTCCCGGGACCGAGGCTCCTGCCTCTATCACGCCGATCGCGCCGAGATCATGGCGCAGTTGCCCGAGGGCTCTATCGACTGCATCTGGACCGATCCGCCCTATCTCTTATCGAACGACGGTACTACTTGCGTGGCCGGGCGCCGCGTGTCGGTCAACAAGGGCGAGTGGGACCGGAGCCGCGGCCTCGCCGCCGATCATGAGTTCCATCGCGAGTGGTTGCGCGCGTGTCATCGCGTGCTCAAACCCACGGGCACGATCTGGGTCAGCGGCACCTTGCACGTCTATCTCAGCGTCGGCATGGCGATGTTGGAGGAGGGCTACCGGGTGTTGAACGATATCGTGTGGGAGAAGCCCAACCCACCGCCCAACCTGGCCTGCCGCTTCTTCACCCATGCCACCGAGATGGTGCTGTGGGCGACCAAGGTGCCCAAGGGCCACCCGCGGCTCCGCTACACGTTCAACTACCAAGCCATGCGCGAGCTGAATGGGGGCCGCCAGATGAAGAACGTGTGGCGTATCGTGGCCGCCGGCAAGTCGGAGAAGACCCACGGCAGGCATCCCACGCAGAAGCCCGTGGAATTGATCGCGCGTTGCCTCCTCGCCAGCACCCTGCCCAACGATACCGTCTTCGATCCCTTCGCCGGGACCGGAGCGACGGGGGTCGCGGCCTTGCTGCTCGGCCGGCGTTTCACCGGCTGCGAGGTGGAGCGGAAGTTCATCGATATCGCGGTGCGCCGCCTCGTAGAGACCGATGTCCCCGACCCGCACCCGGAGTGATCCCGGCGCGACCCTGGCGCTGGCAGAGGACCTGATCGCGCGGCGTTCGATCTGTCCCGACGACGCCGGCTGTCAGCTACTCATCGCGGAGCGGCTCGCGGACCTGGGATTCTCCGCCGAGCATCTGCGCTTCGGTATCGTCGACAACCTGTGGGCGCGGCGCGGGACCGAAGGCCCGCTCCTGGTGCTCGCGGGCCACACCGATGTCGTGCCCCCGGGTCCCTTGTCCGCCTGGCACAGCGATCCGTTCACGCCCGAGATCCGTGACGGGCGCCTCTATGGCCGCGGGGCGGCGGATATGAAGGGCGGGCTCGCGGCCATGGTCATGGCGGCGGAGCGGTTTCTCGCCGCCCACCCCGAGCCGCGCGCTTCGCTGGCGTTTCTCTTGACGAGCGATGAGGAAGGCCCGGCCATCGACGGCACGCGGCGGGTGATCGAGGTTCTCGGTGCCCGCGGCGAGCGCATCGACTGGTGCCTCATCGGGGAGCCCACCAGCGAGGAGTGGCTGGGCGATGCCATCAAGGTGGGGCGGCGTGGGTCGTTGAGCGCCACGCTTCGGGTAGCCGGGACCCAGGGCCACGTCGCGTACCCGGAGCGCGTGGCCAACCCCATCCACCTGGCCCTGCCGGCCTTGCATGCGCTCTCTACCACGCGCTGGGACCAAGGCGATGCCGCTTTTCCGCCCACCAGCCTGCAGATCACCGAGGTGCGGGCCGGGGTCGGTGCCGATAACGTCGTGCCGGGCGAGCTCACGGTCCGGTTCAACCTGCGCTACTCGACTGCCTCGAATCAACCGGGTCTGAAGCACGCGATCACGGGCCTCCTCGCCGGCCACGGGCTATCCTTCGATTGCGACTGGCGGCTCGCGGCCGAGCCCTTTCTCTCACCGCCCGGCCGCCTGGTCGCGGCCGTGGAGGCGGCCGTGGCGGCCGTGCAGGGTACCTCCCCCAGGCGCTCGACCAGCGGCGGGACCTCCGACGGACGCTTCATCACCCCGCACGGCGTCGAGGTGGTCGAGCTCGGCCCCATCAACCGCACCATCCACCAGATCGACGAGCACGTCGCCGTGCGCGATCTCGAGGTGCTCAGCGCGATCTACGAGCGCGTGTTTGAAGCCCTGCTGAATGACGGGTGATCCTGGGCGAGATACTGGCCACGATCATCCGTCGCGTCCGTAGCTCCCATCCGCCGTCGATGATCCCGGGCAAGAGAGGATCCGAGGTGACCGGTAGTCAGATTCCAGTAATAGGCTTGCCGTGAAGGAGATGTCCGAATGCTCCAGCACGTGGTGCAGAGCCCGGTGCAGGAGATCGAACTCGATCTGGCTGACCCCACTACGATCCCTGCGAGACTTCCTACGAGGATCATGGGAGAAAATAGTAGTGGCAGCGGGGTGCGACCCTACTTATAATTACGACGTAAGGGACACCGGAGATCTGCGAAAGAGGCTACCATGCAGAAACACGAAAAAGTGATGGCGCTTCTAAGCGCCCAAGCCCCGCGCGAGCGGGTGCTCGTCAAGGGCTGGGTCAGGACGCGCCGGGACGCCAAGGGACTCTCGTTCCTTGAGCTTAACGATGGGTCGTGCCTCGGAAACATCCAAATCATCGCGGAGGCCGGGCTCGGTAACTATGCCGAGGTCAAGGAGCTCGGCACCGGCGCGGCCATTGCGGTCGAAGGCAGGCTCGTCGCCTCGCCCGGGAGCGGGCAGCGCTGGGAAGTCCAGGCCGATAGCATCGCGATCATCGGGACCTGTCCAGAGGATTACCCGCTGCAGAAGAAGCGGCATTCCGACGAGTTCTTGCGCACCATCGCGCACCTCAGGCCCCGTACCAATAAATACGGCGCATTGTTCCGCGTGCGCTCGCGGCTCGCCCATGCCATCCACCAATTCTTCCAAGACCGCGGTTTCTACTACATCCATACCCCGATCCTGACCGCCTCGGACTGCGAGGGCGCCGGGGAGATGTTCAGCGTCACCACGCTCGATCTCAACAATATCCCCAGGCGGGACGGACGGGTCGATTTCAGCGAGGATTTCTTTGGGAAGGAAGCGAAGCTGACGGTCTCCGGTCAGCTCTCGGGCGAGATGTTCGCGCTCGGACTGGGTGAGATCTACACCTTCGGCCCAACCTTCCGCGCCGAGAATTCCAACACCGCCCGCCACATGGCCGAATTCTGGATGATTGAGCCGGAGATGGCTTTCCATGATCTGGACGCCAATATGGACCTCGGCGAGGAGTTCATCCGCCATTTGGTCACCTACGTCTTGGATCACTGCCGCGAGGATCTGGGGCTCTTCGCGCGTTTTGTGGACCCATCGCTGCTTCCGACACTGGAGAATGTCGCCGGAAACGCGTTCGAGCGCTTGCCTTACGGCGATGCCATCGAGATCCTGCGGCGCTCGGGCGAATCCTTCGAATTCGAGCCGGCATGGGGCGCCGATTTGCAAACTGAGCACGAGCGCTACCTCACCGAGCGCCATTTCAAGAAACCGATCATCGTCCATGATTATCCTAAGGACATCAAGGCGTTCTACATGCGGCGCAACGACGACGGACGTACGGTCGCTGCGATGGACGTGCTAGTGCCGAGGATCGGGGAAATCATCGGCGGCAGCCAGCGTGAAGAGCGCTTGGATGTGCTTCGGTCGCGCATCAACGAGATGGGCTTCGACGAGGGACACTATTGGTGGTATCTGGACTCGCGCCGTTTCGGTAGCGTGCCTCACAGCGGTTTCGGACTCGGCTTCGAGCGGTTCCTGATGCTCGTGACAGGGATGACCAACATCCGCGACGTGATCCCGTTCCCGCGCACGCCCAAGCACCTCGAGTTTTGAGCGAGTCCCGGGTCAAGAAAGGGAGGCCCGAAGAATGGGTGCGCCCGAGTTCTGAAGGGGTCCCCGGGTAGCCTGATCGGCCTGGACCTTATCATCGAGAAGGTCGACGGGCGCGGGTCAAGATGGAGCAGATCAAGCCCGGATCCACCCTGCCCCCAGGGAAAAAGAACAAGGGACAAGCTATAAACTTACGACCGCGCCGGCCCTGTAGCCGGGGCAGGGCTGCACTATAGTGGGTTCCCGACGAAGCGAGGACGATTCACGGTGCACACGGGGTTTCGCGCGCGGCTCTTGGCCGGCGATCGATTGATCGGCACGCTCATCAGCCTGCCATCGCCCGAGGTCGCCGAATTGCTGGCCGAGGTCGGTTTCGACTGGCTGTTCATCGACGCCGAACACGGGCCGTTCGAGAGCGCCGGCGCATTGCGGCTCTTGCAGGCGGTCGGGGCTCGTTGCGCGTCGCTGGTGCGTGTCCCCGCCGGGGAGGAGGTCTGGATCAAGAAGGCCTTGGACATCGGTGCGGCCGGCGTCATCATCCCCCAGGTCAACTCCGCGGAGCAGGCGCTCCGGGTGGTGCTTCACTGCAAGTATCCGCCCTGGGGGACGCGCGGCGTCGGCATCGCGCGTGCCCACCGCTATGGCCTCGGGTTTTCGGACTACGTTGCAGAAGCGAACGACGGCCTTGCGGTGATCGTGCAGGCCGAGCACATCGAAGCGGTGCGCGACATCGCCGACATCGCGCGGGTACCGGGGGTCGACGCGGTCCTGATCGGACCTTACGATTTGTCGGCCAGCATGGGCAAGCCCGGGCAGATCACGGACCCCGAGGTGCGCGGGGCAATCGATACGGTGCGCAGGGAATGTCTCGCGGCCGGGGTGCGACTCGGGATCTTCGGCTTGAGTGCCGCCGCGGTCCGGCCTTACGTCTTGGAGGGATTCACGCTCATCACCGTCGGCATGGATACCGTCTTCCTGAGCCAGGCGGCGCGCGCCACGCTTGCGGAACTGGGACGCTAGACTAGGTAAAGGCTAGGTAAAACCGGCATGGCCCGCCCAAAGCCCGTATGTTCGTATGTTTATCTCGAACGTTCCGCTAATAGTTATGCGCCGGTTGTGGTGGGCGATGCCTCCCTTACTTATTAATTACATAGCTACGATTCCTTGGTACCGCCGCTGTCCGCTAATTGCTCGCGTCCAAGCTTCGTCAATTGTAAACCACCTTCGACCAGCTTAATGGCAAGCCCTTGCTCGACCAGCCGCGCGGCGATGGACTCCGGCACCCCAGGCTTGATTGGGCTGTCGGTATCCAGGTTTTTCAACCAACTCAACTCTTCCGCGGTCAGCTTAGGATCCATAATCGTGTCGCCTAGTTGAACGAAGGATACGACGTTCAACGCGGTTTTGCAACCATCGCGCTGAACGCAGGACGCATCCTCTTCGTGTGGCTCATCACCCCTCCAGCAGGTTGGACACCGCCAGGCCATGGGCGCGCAGGCAGGCGATGGCCAGCCTGTGATGGGTATGCGTACTTGGTTCCATTTATCGAGGAGGAAGACCACTACTTCCTCAAGACTGTCATCCCAAGCCGTAAGGCGACGCGCGACTTTCTGAGCAAAGGTAAAGCCGATGTCTAAGGTTGACGAATACGAACTCGAGGTTCTTGAGGCCTATGAAAAAGGTCGCCTCAAGTCCATCGCGACGAAGACCGAGCTCGCCAAGCTTCGTGCCGCAGCGCGGGCAACCGCAATCAAAGATCGACGTGTGAACATTCGTCTGTCCGCGGGGGACCTTCGAGATATTCAGGTCAAAGCACTCGAAGAAGGCATGCCTTACCAGACCCTCATTGCAAGCGTGCTACACAAGTACGTTACCGGTTGCCTTCGAGAGCAACCTAACCCAACTTTCGCAACCGAGGTATGTAGAGGCATGAACTCCTTTATTATTCAATGGGTTGCTCACAAAGGTCTGTACTACATTTGAGCAGCTATTTTTGCGGTGATGCGTGGAGGTGGTTGTTGAGGC
>JBOIDR010000049.1:0-27702 GCA_050740695.1 Gammaproteobacteria bacterium
CACTACCGAGCAAACTTCCCTACCTGGGCATAGCCGTAACCACTAAAACGAAACTCCCAGAGCGTAGAAAGCTTTCCTAAACATACGGTTACCGCGATGACCCGCGCCAACGTGAAGGAACATCCGTCGAAAGCCAGGGCCAGGGATTGGCGCCGTTCTTGGCGCCTGAGGATGGAACAGCCGCGCCGGGGATCGAGGCGGTGCTTGCGCTGATGAGCGCCGCAGCTCACCTCGGGCATGGAGGGTAGAGCCGGTGATAGATGCGGATCAGGGGCGCGGCGCCCCGTCGGCGGCCGCGATCTCCTGCACCCAGGCGCTGCCGCGTTCGCGCACGAGGAGCTCACAGCGCGCGCGTACCAGCATGAGGCAGAGGTAATAGCCCGTGAAGGCGAGGGCCATGACGAGGAGAGGAGCGAGCATGGAGGGATGGATGGATGGGGCGCCGAGCTTGGTGACGGTCGGGCCCTGGTGGAGCGTGTTCCACCACTCGACCGAGTAATGGATGATGGGGAGATCCACGACCCCGACCAGCGCCAGGATGGCGGCCGCGCGGCTCGCGGTGCGGCGGTCCTCGATGGCGGCGTCGAGGGCCATGTAGCCGAGATACAAGAACAAGAGCACGAGCTCCGAGGTGAGGCGCGCGTCCCATACCCAGAAGGTCCCCCACATGGGTTTGCCCCAGATCGACCCGGTCGCGAGGGCGAGCGCGGTGAAGGCCGCGCCGATCGGGGCGCTGGCCGCGGCCACGACCTCGGCCACCTTGACCCGCCAGATGAGGGCCACGGCCCCGGCACCGGCCAATATCGAATAGACGAATAGCGACATCCAGGCGCTCGGGACGTGTACGAACATGATCCGGTAGCTGTCGCCCTGCTGGTAATCGGGCGGTGCGACGAAGAGCCCGAGATAGAGCCCGACGAGCATGAGGATCGCCGTAAGGAAACCGATGCGCCGCGACCAGCGCAGGGAGAAGGCGTAGAACTCTCTGGGGCTCGCGAGGTGGACCATGAGTAGATCTATTAGCCTATCCGCGCACGCGCAGGGCCGCGGCGGCGGCGATGGGCGCGAGCGTGAGGGCGAGGACGAGGAGCGCCGTGAGCATGTTCAAATGGGCGCCCGGTGCCAGGCCGCGCTCTACTGCGCCGCCGGCGCCCGTCGCGAAGATCAGGATGGGCAGGTAGAGCGGCAGGAGCAGGAGCGCGAGCAGGAGCCCCGCGCCGCGCAGCCCGACCGTGAGCGCCACCCCCACTGCGCCGAGCAGGCTCAATGCCGGCGTGCCGAGCACGAGGGAGAGGAGCAAGGTCGAGGTCGATTCCATTGTCAGGCCGAATTGCAGGGCGAGCAGCGGCGCCAAGAGGAGAAGCGGCAACCCGGTCGCGAGCCAGTGCGCGCACACCTTGGCGATGACCAGGACCGGCAGGGGGTGCGGGCAGAGCAGGAGTTGCTCGATGCTGCCGTCCTCCAGATCCGGCCGGAACATGCCCTCCAGCGACAGCAGGGTGGAGAGCAGCGCCGAGGCCCAGATGGCGCCGGGGCCGATGGCCGCAAGGGCCTTGGGATCGGGTCCGAGCGCGATCGGGAAGAGGGTCGCGACCATGGCGAAGAACAAGAGCGGGTTGGCGGCCTCCGTGCGATGGCGCGAGACACACAGGAGGTCGCGCCTGACGAGTGCAAGACACGCGCGCCAAAGGCCCCCGCGGCGGCTCATCCGGCGAGGCGCAACACGCGTGCATGATCGATGGGCAGGGGATGGTGGCTCGTGACGATGGCGAGCCCGCCGCGCTCGGCCTGTTGTTCCAGGAGACGTCCCACGGTCGTGATCGCGGCCTCGTCGAGATGGGTGAAGGGCTCATCGAGGAGCCACAGCCGGGCGCCGCTCGCGAGGATCCGAACCACCGCCAGCCGCCGGCGCTGGCCCGCGGACAGATACCGGCCGAGCGTATCGCGGAGCTCCGTGAGGCCGAGGCGATCGAGCGCATCGGCCACCGCCAGACCCCCGCCGCGCAGGGCCTGTGCCACCTCCAGGTCCTCCCATACCGTCAGCTCCGCCTTGACGCCGTCGGCATGGCCGAGATAGGCGAGATCGCGCAGGAACTCAACTCTCTCCTCGTCGATACGCCGCCCGCACCAGCGCACCTCGCCCGCCGTGGGCGGCGTCAAACCCGCGATGGCCCGCAGGAGCGTGGTCTTGCCGGACCCGTTCGGCCCCGAGATCTGCAACACCTCACCGGCCGCGAGATCGATATCGAGGTTCGAGAAGAGCAGTCGCTCGCCGCGCCGGCATTCGAGCCTCGAGACAGAGAGGGACGGCTTTGTGATCGCCGTGGCTCGCTCGGCGGACATGGTGGGATAATACCGGAAACGACGCGCATCGGCGCTTGCTCGCCCGCGCGGGGAAGGGTCATGCTCACGCTCTACCAGTTCCAGTGCTCCCATTACTGCGAGAAGGCCCGCTGGGCGCTCGATTACAAGGGTCTCGCCTATGAGACGCGGAACCTCGTCCCTGGACCGCACCGACGCACCGCGGAGCGCCTCGCGGCCCAAAGCCACGTACCCATACTGGTAGACGGAGACGGCGGCCTGGTCGAAGAGGCCAAGGTGATCCAGGGCTCGGATGCGATCATCGACTATCTCGATCGATGCTGGCCCGAGCGCCGCCTGACACCCGTCGATACGCTGTCCGCGTCCCTGGCCGCGGAATGGGAGCGTTATCTCGATGCCGAGATCGGCGTCTCGATCCGATGCTGGTTTTATTATCACATCCTGCCGGAGCGCGCGCTCGCGACGCGCTTCCTGTTGCAGGGGGCACCCTGGTATGGACGGCCCCTCTACGGGCTCATCTTCCCGGCGGTGCGTCACGCCATGCGAAAGATGATGCACATCGACGCCGACAACGCCGCGTGCTCCGAAACGCGGCTGCGCGCGGCCCTGGAGCGCCTGAACGGGGCCCTACGCAGACAGCGTTATCTGGTCGGCGGTGCCTTTTCGCGCGCCGATCTGACGGCCTCGGCCCTGCTCGCTCCCCTGTGTCTGCCCGAGCTCGCCGTGCCCACCGTAGCGGATTTCCTCCCGGCCGCCGTCGCCCGGTTTCGCGCCGAGCAAGAGGACGCGCCGTTCTTCGCCTGGGTCGTCGAGACCTACCGGACACATCGCGGTGCGCCGGCCGGCTGAGAGTTTGTGAAAAAACCTAGCCAAAGACATTTGAAATTTATCGTCCCTTCCCCCTCGTAAGGGGGGGTAGGATGGGGGTCGAGCCTATCCGAACCGCGCCGCTCGACCCCTACCCTGACCGTCCGCCGCTACGCAGGGGAGGGAATGCGGAGGCTCCCTCCCCTGTCCGCGCTTTCTGCGGACGGGGGAGGGTAGGGTGGGGGCCAAGCCTTTCAGCCGCTGACCAAGACTCGTCTCCACCTGACGCGCCTGGCCCCCACCCTGACCCTCCCCCGCTGCGCAGGGGAGGGAGTAGCCTGGCGCTTGCAGCTTATTGACTTTGCATGTGAATCAGGACTTGCTTGAGCGGTGTTGTTCGACATTGACGAGGCAAGTATCTACTGCGCTCGGGATCTCGCGTTCCGGCGGTGCTCGGAATCCCCATGTATTTAAACATACATTCCGGTTCCTGCGCTGTCCCAAACCGGGCAGCACGGACACCACCGCTGGCAGCAACGAATCGCACGATCCAGAACGCTATTTCTCCCTGCGTTCGTCGCTGGACTTGCAGGGTCATTGGGCGAATTGGACGCCGCGTTTCGTTTGCCCAATCGCGAGGGTTTTCTTCGGAATGGCGGCTAACGACTTGCCGTTCAGTCTACCGCTGCCGGTGGCTCATAGGTGAGCCCGAACACGGTGTCCGTTAGCCATCGTTTGAACGACTCGTTGTCGCTGAACTCCTTGAACAGTTGCGTGTCGTCCTTGAGGACCGCCGTCATGACACGTGCCAACGCCTTGTCGTGCTCGATGCGGGCGTTCTGCTTGTCGGAGTTTTTCTTCGCGTTCTGGAAAGCCGTATCCGCCGCCACCCGCGCCGGGATGTCCTCGGTGATGAGCTTGTGGACCCGATCGGCATCGGACCATGCGATGTTCCCGAACTGGTCGTTGAAGGTCTTGAGAATATTCGACAGCCGGTCCAAGTCAGGCTCCGGCTTGGGCCCGCCGCCGGTCGTCGGGACCGGCTCGATCTCGCCGTCTTCGTCCGGTAATTGGATCTTCATCGCCGACTGCTTTTCGATGCGGTAGCTATCCATGTCGATCACTTCGAGGATCCCCTTCGACAGGTCCTCCTCGACGGGCGCCGGCAGCTTGGGCACGAGGAAGTTCAGGAGGATCGAGAGCTTCTCCCACTCGGCATTGGTATAGGGGAGGATCGAAGCGAGAAAACCATAGGCGCGCGTGAACGCCTTGGCCTTGCCCTTGAAGTCCACCTGTCCGTCCTCGTCGAGCTGCGCCCTGTACACCGCCACGCAGGCATCGAGGATCGGGTCGAGCTTGTCACGGTCTGCCCCGCCGAGATAGAGCGCCACGAGCTGCTCGATCTGGGCGGCGGCGTAGACTTGGTAGCTGTCGAGCGCCGCCTTCAGGTCGTGGAGCTTGTTGGGGTCGGTCTCCTCGGCGAGGATCGTGGTGCGGTAATAGTCGGCGAATGCCGTCTGGATCGTGTCCGTGTCGTTCATGAAGTCGAGCACGAACACATCGTGCTTCCGCGGGTGTGCACGGTTGAGCCGCGAGAGTGTCTGCACGGCCTTGATGCTGGAAAGAACCTTGTCCACGTACATCGTTTGCAGGAGCGGCTCGTCGTAGCCGGTCTGGAACTTGTCGGCGCAGATGAGGAAGCGGTACGGGTCGTTTCGGATCTCGTCGGCGATCCGGCTCGAGGGGTATCCGTTGAGCGATGCCTCGGTGACCTTCGTCCCGCCGTAGTCGTGCTCGCCGGAGAAGGCCACGATGGCCCGGTACGGGCTCTTGCGCGCGGCCAGATACTCGCGGATCGCATGGTAGTATTGAATGGCACGCTCGATGCCGCTGGTCGCCACCATCGCCCGCGCCTCCCCGCCGATCTTGTTCAACGCCAGCACCTGCTCGTGAAAGTGATCCACCATGATCTCGGCCTTGAGCCGGATGGCGTGGTCATGGCTCTCCACATAGCGGCGCAGCTTCTTCTTGGCACGCTTGGTGTCGAACTCCGGGTCGCTCTCGACCTTTTTTATTAGCTTGTAGTAACTCTCGACCGGCGTGTAGTGCTTGAGCACGTCCAGGATGAAGCCCTCCTGGATCGCCTGTTTCATCGTGTAGCTGTGGAAGGGTCGGTGCCGCACCTTGCCCTCGGCATCCGGCGGCAGCGCCTCGCCGAAGATCTCGAGCGTCTTGTTCTTGGGGGTGGCGGTGAAGGCGAAGTAGCTGGCGTTGGGTAGCAGCTTCTTGGCCTCCATTAGCCGGTTGATCGTGTCTTCGGTGGCCTCGTCGTCCTCCTCGACCCCGGCGGTCGAGAGCGCCAAGGAGAGCGCGGCCGAGGTGCGTCCGCCCTGGCTCGAATGCGCCTCGTCGATGACGATCGCGAAACGGCGGCCGCGGTGCTCGCTGCCGATCTCATCGAGGATGAACGGGAACTTCTGCACCGTGGAGATGATGATCTTCTTGCCCTCGGCGATGTACTTGCGCAGATCGCCCGAATGCTCGGCGTGCCCCACCGTCGCGCCCACCTGGGCGAATTGCTTGATGGTGTCGCGGATCTGCTGGTCGAGGATCTTCCGATCGGTGACCACGATGATGGAATCGAACACCGGCGCGCCGTCACCATGGGCACCCACAAGGGGTGTCCCTACGGAGGACGCATCGGATGCGAGGCCGGTAGGGGCAACCCTTGTGGTTGCCCGTCTAGTAAGCCCGATGAGCTGGTGGGCGAGCCAGGCAATGGAGTTGGATTTTCCGCTGCCCGCCGAGTGCTGGATCAGATACCGCCGGCCCGCGCCGTGCTGAGCTGCGTCTCGTCGCGGCTATAGCGCAGTTGGCGCGTCACGCTGAAGCGATTGGCCGTGTACAGCGCCTGCGCCCGGTCGTTGCCCGGCGATGGGGTACCGTAGAAGAGGTCGAGGTGGTGCGGCCCGTGCCTGACCCCGTGGCGCAGCACGTCGATCGTGCCGTGCTTGGAGATCTCGCCCTGCAGGCGCGCCAGGAACTTGCGCCGTGTCGGGCTATCCTGGCCGAGATCCAGTGCCTCTGCGACTTTCGGCTGTGTCACGCTCAGGAAGGCGCGGAGCTGGAACAGATCCACGCAGTGCTCGCGGTCGTAGTCGGTGGGGTCTCCGAGCAGCCAACCGGTCCCGCCGTACGAAACGGCCGGCTTCCGGACCGCATCGACCGGCGTCACTCCGTCGCTGGCCAGCCCAGTCATGGCCTTGACGATAAGGCTTTCTAGCCCTTTTTCGGTGGTGTCCGTACTCACGAAGGCCCCAGGAGCTTACGCGGCCTCCAAGAGAACGATCGCAAACTCGTCCGGACGTGACCAGCGCGTGACTGTGGACAGCCCCTCCACCAGTCGGAAATCCTCACCTGCCCAGACGTCCACCGTATCATCGAACAGTGACACGAAACACAACGCCTCCGGCCGCGCCGCCAAGTGGTTCAGGTCATACCAGGCTGCAAGCACGTGTTCGGCCACGGAGTGGGCGGCCGAGCGGTTACCCGTGCTCAGGACGTAGACCAGGGAACTGCGCGCCGGAGCCCGGACATGAAAATCCACACTCCAAGTGCGCCCAGAGCGGCCCGCCAGTTTCTCGGAGCGGTCGAAGGGCAGTTGGCGCTCCGTCAAATAGTCGGCCACTTCATCGGTAATGGACTCGACCGCCCGGGTTCGGAAGGTAAACCAAAGATCGGAGACCCGCAGCGCCGTCTGGGCCACCCGCGTAACCACCGCCGCCAAGGAGTCGCCCGGCCGACAGCGGGCCTGAAGCATGCCGCGGTAGAACTCCACACCGTGGGTCAGGCAAACGTCCTCGATGAGTTGGCGCTGCTTCGGGGAACGCCGCGGCGACACCGATTGCATGCGAAGCCAGCGGGTGGTCTCGGCCAGATCCGTTACCGTCATCACGTCGCCTTCGGGCTTGCAGAACAGGTCGATGTTGTCGCCATCCGGGTAGAGATAGGGTGTGCGGATCCGCTGGTAAGCGCCCCGCTCCGTGCAGGTGAACAGTTCTCCGAGATCCGCCTGCAGTGCCTCGCAAGCTATTGGTGTGTTCATGAAAACAGCTCCTCCTGCACTGCGAGCGGCTGCGCCAGACTGCCCGTGTGCTCGATTTTAGCCTCTGCGCAGAACTGTTCCCAAACCACTACGGGGTCCGAGACCGGTGCGGTGATGTCGTGCGGCACATAGGCCTCCTTGTCCCGAAACTGCTCGGTCCACCGGTGCTTGTGCTTCTCGCCGACCTGCATACATTGGGGGTTATGGTGGTCCTTGCCCAGGTCAAGCGCGTAGATACGCCCCTCTGTCTTGAGGATGAGCCCGTAAGTCAAGGTACCCGCCAGCCGATTGTGACTGCCTCGCACGAAAAGTGGCCAACCCGTTCCCGACAGAACCTCGGCCCGGAATTCCAGCGCCGGGGAATGATCCTCGTCCTCGCACCAGGCGATGTTCCCTTCGATCCGCTTGGAGCCGTCCTCAACGATGGAAGCAAACTCGGCATTGGTCAGCGGCATGTCCAGTCCTCCTCTCTCTCTCTCCGGTTCATGCTGTGTCGGCGTCTGCAAGCTCGGCGGCAAGGTCGTCGTCCGCATCCTCCTCGAGGTCGCTAAGGGCATCCGCCTCGTCGAGCGGCTCCGGCTCCTCGGCTTCGTCGGGCAGCCGCGCCGCCGCCTCGCGCACGTCGAGCTTGCCGGTGACCACATCGGCGATCAGGCGGGTGCGGTATTCGCGGAGGAGATTGATTTCAATATGAAGGGTTCAAACCCCCGCCTTTCAGGCGGGCAGATTTCATCTGCAGCCATGAGCGGGCATGGTAGCATAGTCTGATTGAAGAAGGGGATCCGATGGACGGCAGCCATACGGTAGTCAAGATTGAATGCCACTTTGTCTGGGTAACGAAGTATCGCTACCAAATCCTGAAGGGAGAGGTGGAGCCGTGGACGCGTCGTTCAGTCGACGCGTATCCGGACTTTCAGTCCGTAACTCAAACCCACCGGCTTTTAGCCGGTGGTTGTTTAGTTCGCGTTGGGCCGCCGCAATAGCGCGGTCGAGGTTGGCTGAGACGGTCTCTATCCACGCAACAATTCCGTCTTCTTCTGACACCGGAGGTTTTGCCACCACAATCTCGAAGAGGTCCTTCCGATCGACTCCAGGCACAGCCGACTTTCCTGCATGGTCAGCCTTCGAGATCGTGCGAAGCATGAAATAGCACCAACGGGGGCGATTCCCGTGGAAGTCGGTGACAAAAAGAGCAGTGTTATGGGGCCAGAAATCCGTATCGAGAAAGAACACGGCGTCGGTGGAACCATAACGGCCCATGACAACCCCTGGTCCGCGTGATCGCGCCTCACAATGAGAGTCGATTATCCCTCCCGAGGAAACGACTGGAAACGGACCGGAGATTCTCCGATCCGCAGGAAGATCGTATCCGCGCTGAAGTCGTGTCACCCACTTGAGCCGCTTTACCTCCCAATGCTGTGGCACATCCCCCAGCCACTCCACGCCCGAGGGCTTGAGGTGGACGTTGGGGTCGAGGCCGCGCGTTACGGCGCGGTGGATGATCGCCTGCTTCTGCTCCTCCAGCAGCTTGATCAGCTTCTGCTTGGCGCGGATGTAGCGCCGGATGCGCCGGTCCGCGTGGTCGAGGAAGTGGACGATGGCGGCTTGTTCAGGGACGGATGGGACGGCTAGGATAAGGTTCTTGACCATGCCGGAGTTGAGCCCGTGCATGATGGAACCCTTTCCCGCGACGGAGATCTGCTCCTTGACGTAGACCGACTCGTCAATGACAAGCGCCGCGAAGCTGGCGTCGACAGTGGCGTCTGTCCGTAACCGCAGCAAGTGCGAATCCATGATGCCCGTGGCGGCCGTGTCAGGCACGCGTGCGCAGCGACCGCTCGTCCCCATCATTGTGACGACGAGGTCATTCGCGCGTACTGCGCATACAGACAACTCGTCGAACTTCTGTTGGTCCACAAACTTCGTGCCGCGTGTGAAATCCCGGGCGATGACGTTCGCCTGGCCATATATCTTGTAGCCAGATGCCGACATCTGCTCGAGCTTCAGCTGGCTACCGAACGGACCGATCTTGATTCCGTCATAAGGACGCAGCTTTCGGCGGAGGGTGCCGACCTCCCAATGCTCCGGCACCTCTCCCACGCACGGCACGCCGGAGTCCTTGTAGGCGGGATAGGGCTTTAGGCCGTCGATCATGGGCATCCATCCCCTTGCAGGGGCACCCCTTGTGGGTGCCCTTCGTCATGGGAATGCCCGGCATCGCCGGAATCTGGGTTCGCCCCGGGACGGCAAAATATGAACACCGCATCAGGGCGGCCACAAGGGACCGCCCCTACAATTCGCTGCGGGTTTTCAGGGTCGTCCGTCCAGCGGGCAGGGTTGTCCGCGATGTATTGCCGGATGCGGTGCAAGGATTCTTCGTTGCGAACGATGTGTTCGAAATAATTGCGCTGCCACAATCGCCCGCGAAACGGTGACCATCCCTGCGTTGTGACCCCGCGTGTATAGGCAACGGTTGTCAATGACTTGAATGCCCCGACGATCTTGCCCAACGTAGGGGCAACCCTTGTGGTTGCCCCTGTTTGGGCACCGGTTGCTTGGGCGCGCGTCCTGGATTGGGCGCCCACAAGGGGGCGCCCCTACGGTTGCCGTCTTTGAACCATCTGTGCCGATTTTCCCGGTGGTTCCGGTGATGACGATGACGCCGTGGATGTGATTAGGCATCACGACGAATGCGTCCAGATCGATGTTAATAGACCGGGCACACAATACATCCCATTCGGCGGCGACCATCCGCCCGGCATCGTTCAACCGCATTTCGCCTTCCAGCGCCTCTCCAAACAGGCAGGCACGATCTTGGGTGACGACGGTCACGAATTACGCCCCCGCCTGTGTGTAATCGTATCCCCGCAGGCGAATCGAGCGCCGATGATGGCGTTCCGGGTCGAATAGCGCTCTCATCGCCCGCCTCCCCCGATGATCTCGCCGAGCAGCCCCTCGGTCTCCCTCTCCAGCGCCAGGATGTCGGCGCGGATCTCCTCGAGCGTCCGCAGCGGTTGCGGCTTGTAGAATTGGCGGGTGAAGCTGATCTCGTAGCCGGTCTTGACGCTGTCCGGCACGTACCAGGCGTCAGGCGCGTGCGGCAGGACTTCGCGGCGCAGGAAGGTCTCGATCCCGCCTTCTTCCAGCAGCGGCACCTGCTCGGTGTCGCGCAGCTCTGTGTCGGGCTCGTACTCGACGACAGGGCAGCCACGAGGGTCTGCCCCTACCATCGGATTCGCGAACAGGCCGCGCAGCGGATCGGGTTTGGTGCCACGCTTGTGGATCTTCTTGATGACCGGCGGGGCGTTCTCAGCGCGCTCGGCGGTCTCCTTGAGCGCCTTGATCTCCTTCGGAGTGTAAGCGCGATCGGGCTCGACGCCCTTGCGGCGCAGTGGCCGCTCGACCGTCACCTTCCAATAGCCGAAAGCGGCGTTCGGGAAAACCTTGGACTGCTCCGTCTCTTCGAAGGCAAGGAAGGTGTCGCAGATCCTTCGGATGTCCGCCTCGGACAGCTCGCAGTTCTTCTTGCCGAGGTTTTTGCGCAGGGGCTTGAACCACGGCATGGCGTCGATCAACTGCACCTTGCCGCGGCGATGTGCGGGTTTGCGGTTGGTGAGCACCCAGATATAGGTCGCGATCCCGGTGTTGTAGAACATGTTGAGCGGTAAGGCAACGATGGCTTCGAGCCAATCGTTCTCGATGATCCAGCGGCGGATGTTGCTCTCGCCCTGGCCGGCGTCGCCGGTGAAAAGCGATGACCCGTTGTGTACCTCGGCGATGCGGCTGCCGAGCCGTGTGCCCGCCTTCATCTTCGAGAGCATGTTGGCCAGGAACAGCATCTGGCCATCGCTCGAACGGGTGAGGAGCGAATACTCGGCGTCTCCGGCGTGCTCGATCAGAAAGCGCGGGTCCTTGATCCCGTTTTTTCCACCCATACGTTCGAGATCGCTTTTCCAGCTCTTGCCGTAGGGCGGATTCGACAGCATGAAGTCGAACTCTCGCGAGGGGAAGGCATCGTTGGCAAGGGTCGAGTGCTCCGGGCCGCCGACGATATTGTCCGCCGCGTCGCCCTCGCCTTTCAGGATCAGGTCGGCCTTGCAGATGGCGTAGGTCTCGGCGTTGATCTCCTGGCCGTAGAGGTGCGTCGCGACCTGCTTGCGGTCTTCCTGCGCCAGCTCCTGGAGCGTCTCCTCCGCCACGGTGAGCATGCCGCCCGTGCCGCATGCGCCGTCGTAGAGCAGGTAGGTGCCCGACTCGATCCGGTTCGCAATGGGCAGGAAGACCAGCTTCGCCATGAGCTTCACCGCGTCGCGCGGTGTCCAGTGCTCGCCCGCTTCCTCGTTGTTCTCCTCGTTGAAGCGACGGACCAGCTCCTCGAAGATGGTGCCCATCGCGTGATTGTCGAGGCCGGGATGCCTCGTTGACCCATCGCTGTTCAGGACGGGGTTCGGGCTCAGATTGATCGATGGCGAAAGCAGCTTCTCGATCAATGAACCGAGCGCATCGGCCTTCGAGAGCCGCGGGATCTGGTTGCGAAACTCGAAGTTGTCGAGTACGTCCTGAACGTTGGGTGAGAAGCCGTCGAGGTAGGCCTCGAAGTCGGCCCTGAGCTGCTGCTGGCTGGCGCTGGCGCGCAGGTCGCTCAGGGTGAACTTGGAGGTGTTGTAGAACGCCTGCCCCGCGGCCTGCCGTAGCGCTCGCTCTTGGTGGACGATGCCCGCCTTGTCAAGCGACGCCTTCATGTCGAGCACGGCCCGCTTGGTCGGCGCGAGCACGGCGTCGAGACGGCGGAGGACGGTCATGGGCAAGATGACGTCGCGATACTTGCCGCGGACGTAGAGATCGCGGAGGACGTCGTCCGCGATGCCCCAGATGAAGTTGGCGATCCAGTTGAGTTGCGGTGGTTCCATGGATCTGTATGTCCGGGGAGGCCCGATGTCGATGGCCGGTCCGTCGTATTGCTAGGCGGCGGTCACCTCGCTGGACAATGCGACCGATTCTTAGAGCGCCGGTCCGGCCGCAAGGCCGAGCATCTCTCGGCGCACGAGTGGGATGGGGGGGCTGCCGTAGGAGAGGAGTTGGTCGTGGAAGGAACGCCAGCCCGAGCGGCCGCCGCGCCGCCGGGTCCAATCGTCACGGAGCTTCCGGATCATCAACTTGCCGAGCGTGTAGTTGAGATAGGCCGGATCGAAGGTCCCGCGCGCCGCTTGCTGGCGGGCGTTGGCCGTGTCCTGGAACGCCAGCTCGCGGAACATACGCTCGGACTCCGGTACCGTCATGTCGCCGGTGTGCAAGCCGATGGCGGACAGGTAACGCGCGTTGCGGAGGAGCGCATTCAACAATTGTCCGATATGAGCCGCCGGATCGCCGTAGCGGAATCCGGCCTCCCATATCAACTCTTCGGCGTAGTGGGCCCAGCCCTCGCTGAAACCATAGCCGACGAACATCTGGGCGAGCCGTGAACGCGCGCGGTGGGCGTGCAGGTTTTGCAGGAAATGGCCTGGCCACACCTCATGGGCCGAGATGAACACGAGATCGGCCTCGGCGCGGACATAGGCGCTGCGCTCGAGTGGCGACCACTTCGGGTCCGGTGGGGCGACGTAATAGATCGACTTGAGGCCGTGCTCGAAGGGGCCGGGGATATCGATGTAGGCCGGGTTCCAGCGCTGATAGGGGGGAGACTCCGCGACCTCGGCCTCTTCGGTTCCGGGGATGCTGACGAGCCCGCGGCTCTCCACGAAGCGCTTGAGCACCGGGAGCTGGCGTTGGGCCTCGGCCACCGGGCCGCCCGCGGGCTTGGCCAGGCGCATCCGTGCGACGCAGGCCTTGAGGTCATGGTTCGGGAGATAACGATCGCAGGCCGCCCGCAAGGCGCTGAGATTGCGCGCCATGTCGTCCCAGCCAACCTGCTCCAGTCGATCGAGCGGGAGGTCCACGCCTTCGGTCGCCCGCAGCATCGCGCGGAAGCGCTCGGCCCCGAGGGCGTAGCGCGCGGATGCTTGCCGGCGCTTTCCGTGGAGCCAGGCGACCAGGCCCCGCATCTCGCTCGCGGCGCTCGTGTTGGCGGCCCGAAAGCGCGCTTGCAGCGGGGCATCGGACACGGACGCGAAGGCTGCGGGCACCGCCTTTTCATAATAGTCCGCTAGCCCGCCGAACAGCGTCACGCCGAGATCCAGATAGGTCCTCGGCAATGGCGCCGCGAGGTTCTGGCGGATCTGAGCGACCGCGCCCGGGACGGCCTCGGCATAGTCGACGTAGGCCTTCAAGCGATCGGCGAGCGGCACGTAAGGGCGAACGACATAGACATTGGGGTCCAGCGCATCGCTGTAGTAGAGCGGGTTCTTGTGGGGCCATCCGGCCTCTTCGAGCCAGAAGAGCTCTCGGTCGATGTGTGCGATCAGGTGATCCCGTTCGAAACGCGCGTTCGGGTTCAGGGCGTTGAAGGTGAGGGCCTGGGTACGCGCGGCGCGCAGGTGGGCGGCCAGGTCCTTGAGCGCCGTGGCGCGCCAGTCCGGCAGGCGGCCATCGAATTCATGGCGGCCGAGCTGCACGGCGTAGCTCGGATGGTCCTCGTAGTATTGGTCGAGAAACCCGCTCACGAACTGGTCCCATTGCGGGTTCCCCGTGCCCGTTGCCTGCCCTGGGTCGCCCGGAGCAGGGGTCGGGCGGTGAGCGCATGCGGCTGCCAGCACGAGCGCGCCGAGGACGAGCCCGAGTGAGCGGCGGGTCGTCTTCATGGCATGCGGCGGAGCCGGGTGCCTAGGGCGAGGCAGGGGGGTCGGTCTTCGGAGGGCGTCAAGCAGGGCTATTCGAGGGGGATGTTCGCGAAGCCCGCGTCCGGACGATAGGCGCTACCGAAGCGCGCCGCGAGATCGGACAGACGCTGGGCCACCTGTTCCCGGCCGCGCTCCTTCAAATAGTGCATGGGCCCGCCGCGAAACGGCGCGAAACCGGCCCCGAAGACCATGCCGGCGTCCACGAGATCGGCGTCGTCGACCACCCCTTCGCGCAGGCAGGCCACAGACTCGTTCACCATGCGGAGGATGAGTCGATCGGTGATGTCGCCGTTGGGGCCTTGGCCCTTGGGCACCGCAGGCCGTTCGATCTCGCCCTTGCGATACTTGTAGAACCCTTGCCCGCTCTTGCGACCCAGGTGCCCCTGTTTAACCAGCTCCTCCAGGCGCGCCGGCACCGGGCTGCCGAAATGCCGGCCCAGGATCCCGCCGACCGAGAGACACACATCGAGGCCCACCGTGTCGGCCAGCTCGATGGGGCCCATGGGCATCCCGAAATCGGTAGCGGCCTGGTCGATGAGCGTCGCCGGGATGTCCTCGGAGAGCATCGTGATCGCCTCCATGAGATAAGGCAAGAGGATGCGGTTGACGAGAAATCCGGGGGCGCTGTGCACGGGCAGCGGCAGGCGGTCGATCCCGCGGGCGAAACCCGCGGCCTGGCTTTGAACGGCGCCGTCGGTGGAGGGCGCCGAGATGATCTCTACGAGCTGCATCTTGGCCACGGGGTTGAAGAAGTGCAGACCCACCAGGCGCTCCGGCCGCTTCAGGCATTGCGCGAGGGTCTCGAGCGGGATGCTGGAGGTGTTGGTCGCGAGCAGGGCCTCGGGCTTCACGCGCGGCTCGAGGGTGCGGTAGAGCTCGTGCTTGGCCTCGATGTTCTCGATGATGGCCTCGATCACGACATCGGCCTTGGGCATCCCGAGCCCCTCGGGATCGGGCACCAGGCGGTCGAGCGCGGCCTGTCGCAGGCGTCGATCACGGATGCGCTTGGCATAGAGATCGTTGGCGCGGCGTAGTGCCGGGGCGATGTACTTGGGGGCGCGGTCTTGCAGGGTCACGTGCAGGCCGCGCAGGGCGCACCAAGCGGCGATGTCCCCGCCCATGACCCCGGCGCCGATGACGTGCACGCGCGGCTTGGCGCCGGTTTCCCCGCGACCCAGGGACTTCAGGCGCTCCTGCAGGAAGAACACGCGCACCAGATTACGCGCCGTGCTCCCCGTCGCGAGCCTCGCGATCGACTGCGCCTCCTCGGCGAGCATGCGGCGCTCGTCACCGTGGCGCTCGAAGAGATCGATGAGGGCGTAGGGCGCCGGGTAGTGCGCGGCCGGGGCGCGTTTCTTCACCTCCCGGCGCAGGTAGGTTCCGAGGAGCGGGCGCACCGGTTTCATCGCTGCCACCCGCGCCAGGATGCCTGGCCGGTGGGGGGCCGGGGGCCGGGTGGCATGGACCAGGGCCGCGGAACGGAAGTGGCGCTCCGGCACTGCGCGATCCACGAGCCCGAGGCGCTGGGCGGCGCGCGCATCCACCGTGCGCCCGCTCAGCATGAGGTCCATGGCCGCCGGGGCCCCGATGAGCCGGATGCTGCGCATGGTGCCGCCGAAGCCGGGATGGATGCCGAGCAGGACCTCGGGCAGGCCGAGGCGGGTGCCGGGGTCGTCCACCGCCACCCGATAACGCAGCGCGAGCGCCAGCTCCATCCCCCCGCCGAGGCAAAAGCCCTTGATGGCCGCGACAGTCGGGAACGACAGGGCCTCGACGCGATCGAAGACCGCGTGGCCGAGCTCTACCAGCGCGAGCACCGCCCTCGTGTCCGTGATGGATGCGATCTCCCGAACATCCGCCCCGGCGATGAAGCCGCTCGCCTTGTTCGAGAGCAGGATGAGACCCGCGGGCGGGCGCGCCGTCAGCTCGTCGAGGACCGCGGCGAGCTCCTGCAGGACCTCCGAAGACAGGACATTGGTCCCCGACCCGGCCTGGTCGATGTACAACCAGGCGACGCCGGCATCATCGCGCTCGATCCGCCAGTGTTGGTATGACCCGGTTTTCGGTTCTTCTGGCATGGCGTGGTCTCCCGTCGGTCCCCCGGGGTGCGTTGCTACCTAGGCGCGTTCCACGAGCATGGCGCCACCCTGGCCCCCGCCGATGCAGAGCGCGGCGACGCCGAGTTCGCCGTCATGCGCCTTGAGCACGTGCAGGAGGTGCAGGACGATGCGGGCGCCGCTCGTGCCGACCGGGTGGCCGAGGCTCACCCCGCCGCCATCGACATTGAGACGCTCGCGCGGGATCTCGCCTACCGCTTCCGAAAGGCCGAGCTCGGTGCGGCAATAACCCTCGTCCGCCAAGGCGGCGAGGCAGGCCAGGATCTGGGCGGCGAAGGCCTCGTTGATCTCCCAGTAAGCGATCTGATCGAGGCCGAGCCCGTGGCGGTGGAGGAGCGGCGCCACGGCGTGTACCGGACCGAGGCCCATCTGGCTGGGGTCCAGGCCTGCCCACTCGCTGTCCACGATACGTCCCATGACCTTCAGGCCATGCGCCTGTACGGCCTCTTCGCTCGCTACGATCAGGCAGGCCGCCCCGTCGGTCACCTGGGCGCTGTTGCCGGCTGTGACCTTGCCGTAGGGCCGGTCGAACGCCGGGGACAGCTTGGCGAGCTGTTCCACACTGCTGTCCGGCCGCACGCCTTCGTCTTTCTCGTAAAGCTTGCCCTGCCAGTCGTACATCACCTCGACCTCCGGGAGCCGGCCTTCATTCTGTGCGGCTGCCAGGCGGCGGTGGCTGTCGACGGCATAGCTGTCCATTGCGGTGCGCGTGATCCCGAAGCGGTGCGCCAGGACCTCGGCGGTCTGGCCCATGGACAGTCCGACGATAGGATCGGTCAGGCCGCGCAGGAGGCCGATGATGGGGGTGAGCAGGGCCGGCCGGAACTTGCTCAGGGCCTGCATACGGCCGCCGAAGCCCTTGGCCCCCGCCCATTGCCCGAGCCAGCCGACCATCGCCGGCCCGAACAACACGGGCGCATGGCTCATGGCCTCGGTGCCGCCGGCGAGCACCAGATCGGCCTGGCCGAGCGCGATGTCGCGCACGGCACAGTCCAGGGCCTGCATCCCCGAGCCGCAGTTGCGCTGGACGGTCCAGGCCGGCGTCGCGTTGCCGCAGCCGAGCCGCAGCGCTACGACGCGCGCGATGTTGGCCTCGTCGGGACCGGGCATGATGCAACCCAGGATGACCTCGTCGAGATCCGTCGCTTGGAATGGTTGCCTCGCGAGCAGCGGGCGCGCGGCGTTCACGGCGAGGTCGGAGGCGGTGAAGGGCCCCGGCCTGCCGCGGGCCTTGAGGAACGGGGTGCGGGCGCCGTCCACGACGAACACGGGGCGGCCTCCGAGCTTCGATTTGGCGTGTGTCATCGTCTGTCCCTCCTGTCTACGGGGGCCTGAAAGTTTGTGGAGAAACTAGCCAAAGATACTTCAAATTTATCGTCCCGCTACGCAGCGGAGGGAACCCGGAGGCTCCCTCCCCTGTCCGCGCTTTCTGCGGACGGGGGAGGGTAGGGTGGGGGCCAAGCCTTTCAGCCGCTGACCAAGACTCGTCTCCACCTGACGCGCCTGGCCCCCACCCTGACCCTCCCCCGCTGGGCAGGGGAGGGACTACCCTGGCGCTTGCAGCTTATTGACTTTGCACGTGAATCAGGACTTGCTTGAGCGGTGTTGTTCGACATTGACGACACAAGTATCTAGCCCAAGATATCTGAAATTGTACGCTCTTTTCCAGCCCTTCCCGCTCCCCGAGTCCGCTACCGGGCCGCGTCCGCTGTGGTCGGGTCGATCACGACGCGGACCTCGCTGATCTGATCCGCGGGAAAACCGCCCGCCTGGGCATGCTTGCGGATGAGATCGGCGCTCGGCGCGAGATAGACGCAATAGATCTTGTCGTCGGTCACGTAGCTTTGGACCCATTGGATCTGGGGACCCATCTCCCGTAGCACGCTGCAGGACTTCTGGGAGACGCGCTGCAACGCGTCGGGGCCGAGCTTGCCGGCGCCGGGGATGTTACGTTCGATGACGAACCTGGGCATGGTGATCCTCCATTCAAATTTGGTATTCGATGATGCCCTGCCTTCTCCGCTGAGATGGGCTTCAGCGGGTGTGGGGCCCTTCCGCACGGGATGGCCCACTGAGAGTTCGTGAAAAAACCGACTGCGCTCAGGATGTCGCGCCGAGGATGCAACGCGACATCCCTTCGCTCGCGACGGTTTCTTCACAAACTCTGACCGGAGTGCCGTTCCGCCGCGGCGGGATCCTTCGAGACCCTCGCCGCGGACCGGAAAGTGAAGGAAACGGGGGCAGGCGCTATTTGATTCAGGCGATCACGTACAGGACCGTCAGGATCGCGAGCAACAAGAGGAGCGTCCGCGTCACGAGCCCCTGCGCGGCGGTGATGCGCTCCACCTCGCCGGCATCGGAGCCAACTAGGGCACCGGTACCGCTTTGGCGGAGCGCGGCCTCGTTCTGCTCCAGGGTCAAAGTGTCGAGCACCCGCCATCTCTCGAAGGCGCCGGTTAGGTTGCCGGATAGCGCATAACCCAGCGCGACGATGCGGGATGGTAGCCAGGCCAGCACGGCGTAGACGCGGCCGGCCCAGTCCCGCAAGCCCGACGAGGCCTGCATGGCATAGCGGCGCAACTCCGCCGAGAACCGGAACAGCACCGCCCCGATCGGCCCCAGGATCAGGAACCACAGCAACACGCCGAAGACCCGCTCCGGGAACTCGGTCAGGATCGACTCGACCGCCGTGTCGCCACGGGTCTCGGCTGGGACCGGCTGGGCCGAACGCCCGAGGACCTGCGCGAGGCGATCGGCCTCGGCATCGTTGCCCCCACGGATCGCGGCGATGAGCGCCCTTACCTGCTCATCCAGGTCCTCGGGCCCCAGGCAATAGAACAGCACCAAGACGGCGAGGAGAAACGCCAGGATGGCGTGCCAGCCACCGATCACGGATAGGAGCAACCAGAACACGAGAAGCGGCAAGGCCAGCATAGCCGCCACCCCGGCCGGGCCCTTGAAGGCCTCCACGCTGCCGAGCTTCTGTTCGATCAGGCCCACCAGGCGGTGGTACCAATCGAGTCGCCGAACCGCCTTGAATTTCCCCAGGGGTTCCCCCAGAAACTTGTCCGCCGCCGTAGTTATCAACAGTATCAAGAGTCTCATTGTTATGCCTCCTCCGCCATTCTCAACTCATGCAATTGGACAGCAATGTTCTCAGCTTCCGCCACTCGAACGCCGGCCCCGAGTCGGTTTCGCGTCCCGGGGCGATATCGCCATGTCCGACCACCCGCTCGGGCCGGATGCCCGCCATTGTGCCGAAAGCGTCCCGATGAGCTCGGCAAGTACTTGGTATTGAACGTGTTCGTACGCATCCAGGTCCAGCCTTCCAATTCAATACCAATGGAAAAGTCATTGCAACCAGTCCGGTCCTCGAACCGGGATGCACCCGCATGCCGGGCCCTGAGAGCAAGGGCACGTACTGGGTCAGGCCGCCGTCACGCCGGATGAGGACCTGGGCGGAGACCCGCAGCCGGGCGACGCGCCTGAAATCCGGGTGGGCATCCGGGTCGAGCGTGTTCGTAAACAGCCGGTCGATGTGCTCCCCCCATAGACCGGCGCGCCCGAATCAAGGCGTGCGCCTCCCCCCCCGTCCGGGCAGGGGCCAAACGAACCCCCCGCCATAACTCCGGCCATTCTAGCACGGCGCTCGGGGCCCCTCGCTCGCGTCACCGTCGCAAGAGAAAACGGGTCCAGATCGGGCGCCGCGGCGCCCCATAGCAGCGCCCGCTCGCCAGACCCGCCGAGCACATCAGCACGGGCCGCTGCGCCCATCGGTCGGCGAGGCCGGCTCAGGCGACGTCGCGACCCTCAATTTTTCCCGACAAATCCACGATGACTAGGGTTTCTATCCCACGGGGGTGAACGACGATGAGCGCAGTAGCCAATGATCCGGGCCAGGGGATCCTGTCCCTGAGCATCCGGGACACGAGCTCCCTTTATACCGCATACATGCCGTTCATCAAGAACGGCGGGCTGTTCATCCCGACCACCAAGCACTACCACCTGGGCGACGAGGTGTTCCTGGTGCTGAGCCTGCTGGACGGCAAGGAAAAGCTGCCGGTAGCCGGCAAGGTCGTCTGGATCACGCCACCGTCGGCCGTCGGCAATCGCACGGCGGGCATCGGGGTGCGCTTCAGCGACATGGACAAGGGCGCGACGCGCGGCAAGATCGAGACGCTGCTCGCCAACTTGCTGAGCTCCGGGCGCCAGACCCACACCATGTAGCTGCAGGCCGGCCATCATGTCGTTTATTTAATGTATCATGGCCTACCCCAGACATTAGCACTGCCGCCGAGCGAAACCGACCCCCGGTTGAGGGTTAGGGGGCCGTCCCGGTGGCCCATTCCAGTAGGGGCCCACTCCCGCCATGCTCGCCGACTCCCACTGCCATCTGACGCTGCTAGGTCTCGACGCCGCGAAGGTCACAGACATCCTCCGCGCCGCGCGGGAGCATGGTGTCGAGCGCCTCCTGTGCGTGTCGGTCGATCTCGAAACCTTTCCAGCGATCCTCGCCCTGGTGCGCCGGTATGCCGAGGTGTCGGCCTCCGTGGGCGTCCACCCCAATACCCAAACCGGCGAAGAACCATCCTGCGACACCCTCGCTGCGCTGGCCCGCGATCCTCGTGTGGTCGCGATCGGGGAGACCGGGCTCGACTATTATCGGAGCACCGGCGACATGGCCTGGCAGCAGGCCCGTTTCCGGCGACACATCGCGGCCGCGCGGGCGGTGGGTAAACCGATCATCATCCACACTCGCCATGCGGCACCGGACGTGATCCGCATCCTCGGCGAGGAACAAGCGAGAGATGTGGGCGGGGTGATGCATTGCTTCGTCGAGGACTGGGACACGGCGCGGGCGGCCATGGATCTCGGCTTCTACATCTCGTTCTCGGGGATCGTGACCTTCCGCAATGCCCGAGAGGTCCAAGAGGTCGCGCGCCGCGTGCCCCTCGATCGCCTGCTGGTCGAGACCGATGCCCCCTATCTGTCCCCGGTACCGCACCGAGGCAAGGAAAACCGGCCCGCCTATGTCCGCTATGTGGCCGAGCACATCGCGGCGCTCCGCGAGGTGCCGGCCCAGGTGGTCTTCGAGGCGACGACCGCCAACTACCGGCGTCTCTTCGGCGTGGATTGACCACCCCCGGTAGAGATCACTCCGTCACCTGGATGCGCGTCACCATCCCCGCCTCGTAGTGGCCCGGGATATGACACGCACCCTCGACGAGCCCAGGCGCGCCGAAGCGCCAGAGGAGCATCTTGCTCTGGCCGGGGTCGACGGTAACCGCATTGGGTTCTTCGTGCACCATGTCGGGATGCGCCTGCATCGTCTGCGCATGCCCGTGTTGCTCCTTGGCATCCCCAAGCATGAACTCGTGGCGCATCTGCCCGGCATTCCTGACCACGAACGCGATGGCCTCTCCCGTCTTGACCGTGATGTTCGACGGTTCGTGACGCATGCTGTCGAGCGCCGTTACCTCGATGGTGCGCGCCACATCGGATGCCGATCCCGGCTGCCCATAACCGGTCCCCGGGCCATGCTCGTGGCCGGCCTCTGCCGCGCGCGCCGTTGCTGCCCCCAGGGAGGTAAACGCGAGGTATAGCAGGACGAAGCCCAGTGGAGCACGGATCGTCGGTAGGTGGGCGCCCATCGAATTCTTTCTCCTGTGGCGATTCGTAGCCGGATGCACCGCGAACCCACGTTGCTTAATCGCCGACCGGAGGTCGGACGGTACCGCTACGATACACGCAAGCCGAACGCCTGAGAAGCACCGGCCCCGAGACACGGGGACACCGGGTCGCGCACGGTGCTATTCTTTTAGAGTGTAGTAAATTCATACACCTTGCGTAGGTATCTCAAAGACACTTGAGTTTCCTGGATCAAGGGAGTAAGAATGAAAGGGATGGAAAGCCACTCGGGACGACGGCGGCGATGGGGCGGCCTCTGCGCCCTGCTCGCGCTGTGTCTCATCTCGGCCGGCCCCGAAGCCGCACCGCCGGGCCGGCCGGGGATCGCCGTCCAGGGGGTGCGGACCTGGTCCGCGCCCGACAACACCCGGGTGGTGTTCGATCTGAGCGCCCCGACACGATACCGGGTCTTCACCATCCAGGGGCCGCAGCGGGTGGTCGTCGATCTCACCGGGGCGCGCCTCCAACAGACCCTCAAGGTACCGCAGGCCCACGACCGTTTTCTCCGGGGGATCCGTCATGGCCGCCACGGCCGGGACCTGCGGCTGGTGTTCGACCTCAAGGATAAGGTGGTGCCCAAGGGCTTTCTGGTCCCGCCGGAAGGGCCCTATGGCCACCGGCTGGTGGTAGATCTGCTCGGCACAGCTCCCCCGGTGTCGCCCCCGGTGGCGCTACGCCACGCGCGCCCGCCGGGACAGCGCGATCTGATCATCGCCATCGACGCCGGACACGGCGGCGAGGATCCGGGTGCCGTGGGTGCAGGCGGCGCACAGGAGAAGCAGGTGACCTTGGCCATCGCCCGGCGCCTGGCGCGTCTCTGCAACCGCGAGCCGGGCATGCGCGCGGTGCTCATACGCGATGGCGATTACTTCCTCCCTCTGCGCGACCGGGTCAAACGCGCGCGGGTGCGAAAGGCCGATCTGTTCGTCTCTCTCCATGCGGACGCCTTCCCCGATCGCCGCGCCGGCGGGTCTTCAGTGTATGTCCTGTCCCCTCATGGCGCCAGCAGCGAGGCCGCCCGCTGGCTGGCCGAACGCGAGAATGCCGCCGATCTCGTCGGGGGGATCAACCTGGATGACAAGGAAGAGCCCTTGAAGGCGATCCTCATCGATCTCTCCCAGACCGGCAGCCTGGAGGCGAGCCTCGATGTCGGGGGGCGGGTGCTCAAGCGCCTGACCGGGCTCGGCCGGGTCCATCACACGGCCGTGCAGCGGGCCGCCTTCGCGGTGTTGAAGTCCCGCGACATCCCTTCCATCCTGGTGGAGACCGCGTTCATCACCAATCCCGAGGAGGAGCGTAGGCTCCTAGATCCCGCGCACCAGGAGCGGTTGGCTCGTGGCGTGCTCGACGGCCTGCGAGCCTATTTCCTCGAGGCGGCCCCGCCCGGCACCCTGCTCGCGGAGATGAGGGAGATGAGGGAGACGAGCAAGAAACCCTGGATGTCCATTCGCTGAGCCCGCGACGCGAGCAGCGCGCCGCCGCTAACCCGCGTTACGATCGAGCTCCGGCTATTCGGCGGCAAACGATCTCGGAGTTGATCCGCGACGTCGTGCGGCTTCGAATGCCACCGGAGTATCCTAGTTCCCCGCCGCTCTCGAACCCGATGTACGACACGAGCCGCTCATGAGCCCACCCGAAGGCGCCACCCGAGCCCCGGGCCGCGTGCTCTCGGGGCTCGCATGGTTTTGCGTCGCGGTGCTCGGCGCGGCGGCCGCCGGGGGCATCGCCCTGCACCGCGGGGAATCGATATCGAGCCTCTGGTTCATCGCCGCGGCGGTTTGCGTCTATGCCCTCGGATATCGTTTCTACAGCGCCTTCATCGCCGCCCGGGTGCTGTGCCTGGACCCGACCCGCGCCACCCCGGCGGAACGGCTGAACGACGGCCGCGACTTCGTCCCGACCGACAAGTGGATCGTGTTCGGCCACCACTTCGCCGCCATCGCGGGTCCGGGGCCGCTCATCGGACCGACCCTGGCCGCGCAATTCGGATATCTTCCGGGGACCTTGTGGATCCTCGTCGGGGGGGTGTTGGGCGGCTGTGTCCAGGACTTCGTGATGCTGTTCTTTTCCACCCGCCGCGACGGCCGCTCGCTCGGTCAGATGGCGCGCGACGAGCTCGGGTCGGTGGGTGGCGCCGTGGCCCTCATCGGGGTCATGGCGATCATGGTGATCCTGATCGCGGTGCTCGGTCTCGTGGTGGTCAATGCCATGAAGCACAGCCCATGGGCGACCAGCACGGTGGCGGCGACCATCCCCATCGCGCTCCTGGTCGGTGTCTACATGCGCGCGCTTCGTCCCGGCCGGGTCCTGGAAGGCACGGCCATCGGGGTGATCCTCCTGGCGCTGGCGGTGGTCGGTGGAGGCTATGTGGACGCACAGCCCGCGCTGCGGGTCTTTTTCGACTACGACGGCCCGACCTTGGCCCTCATGGTCATCGCCTACGGCTTCGCCGCGGCGGTTCTGCCGGTATGGCTCCTCTTGGCGCCGCGCGATTACCTGTCCACCTTCGTGAAGATCGGCACCATCCTGGCGCTCGCCGTGGCCCTGATGATCCTCCAGCCGGAGGTGAAGATGCCGGCCGTGACCCGGTTCGTGGACGGAACCGGGCCCATCTTCGGTGGCAAGCTCTTCCCTTTTGTCTTCATCACCGTCGCCTGCGGCGCGATCTCGGGCTTTCATGCCCTGGTCGCCTCCGGCACGACTCCCAAGCTCCTGACCAACGAGATCGACACGCGCTTCATCGGTTACGGGGCGATGATGATGGAGTCCTTCGTCGCCATCATGGCGATGGTCGCGGCCACTGTGCTGGAACCCGGCGTGTACTTCGCGATCAATAGCCCATCCGGCATCGTGGGCACCGATCCGGCGGCGGCGGTGGCGGTGATCTCCGGCTGGGGGTTCCCCGTCAGCCTCGCGGACATGCAGGCGCTGGCGGCGAACATGGGCGAAGCGAGCCTGTTCGCACGCACCGGGGGGGCGCCCTCGCTCGCGGTGGGGATGGCGAGCATCTTCGCCGGCACCTTCGGCGGCGGGCTCATGGCGCTCTGGTACCACTTCGCGATCATGTTCGAGGCCCTGTTCATCTTGACTACGCTCGACGCCGGCACCCGCGTCGCGCGTTTCATGCTCCAGGACCTGCTCGGAAATCTGGTGCCCGCGCTCGGCCGCACCGGCTGGTATCCGGGGGTGATCCTGACGAGCGGGCTGGTGGTCGCCGCCTGGGGATATTTCCTGTACATGGGCACCATCGATCCGCTCGGCGGCATCAATAGTCTGTGGCCGCTATTCGGGATCGCCAACCAGATGCTGGCGGCGATCGCGCTCTGCGTCGCGACCACCATCCTGGTCAAGTCGGGCAAGCTGCGTTACGCGTGGATCACCGCGCTGCCCCTCTCCTGGCTGGTCACGGTCACAAGCACCGCGGCCGTGGAAAAGCTCCTGAGCCCCGAACCCCGCGTCGGCTTCCTCGCCCATGCACAGGACCTCACGTCCCAACTGGCCGCCGGTTCGATCCCCGCGGACCAGGCCGCGCAGCTCATCTTCAACGACCGTCTCGATGCGTTGTTAACAGTGCTTTTCCTGGCCGCGACCTGGGTGCTCGTCCTCGAGACTCTGCGGGTGTGCCTGGCTATCATAACGGGACGCAGTCACCCGCCGCTGACCGAAACGCCGCGCCTGCCGAACCGCCTGGCTCCCGAGTAGGGGCGGGAGGATTGAGCGGGGAGGTCGCGGCCTGGGCTCCGGCCTTACCCCCACCCGTCCTTACCCACTATGCTATTGCTATGGGTTGGGGTCGTCGACGATGCTGCATGGATGTGGCCCCCAGAGCGCATGAGCCGGGCGATCTGCGCGGCATCACGCCGGTCGGTTTTGATCCGATCCACGGCCTTCTTCGGGATGAGCGAGGGGGCGACCACCCAGTAGGGGACATGGCTGCCCTCCGGGTTAGCTACTGATGACCACGTGTTCATTATGCGGCCCCGGCTTCGTGTAGGCTAACCCGCATTCTCGACCGGGGGTCGGCTGCGCTCCGCGGCGGCCATAATGTCTAACGAGGCTCCGCCTCAGACCGACGAGGTGTATGTCGTGAGGCTGGGGCGTGGTGCATAATGGAAGGAGAGGCTCCGGTCGACGGTGAAGAACTGCAAGCAGTTCTTGCCAATGATGTAGGCCGCCGAGGCGGCGATCGATCCCTTGGGATCGGAGTCGAACCGGAGCCAATATAAGCATACCACAAAGCGTCGCGGAGATCCTTCGAGAACATGTGACCTTGGAGATCGAGGGCATCGATCGGATGTACCTCAACGTCTACGTTCCGCAGTTGCAGCGCGAAGGGGGCGTGGCGAGTTTCTTTCGGTTTCATCGGTACGAACCCACCACCCTGGGATTGCGCGTGGCGCTGTTCTTTTCCCGCACCTATGCCCGCCTCTTGCGGCCGATCCTCGCCGACATCGCCCCCAGCGCGCCACCCGGCCACTCCCCTATCCGCGCCGCCTTCGAGCGGCTTCAAACCCTCATCGACCAAGCCTGTCAGGAGGCACAACTCGCCACCGGATAAACTTGACTCATTTGCACCATATTTCATGATGCAAGTACTCTAGCATTGTTAATCCCGAGCCCGACATGCCCGAAGCTTTGTGCGGCCTTTCCGTTGAACGAGATAAACGCGTCTAAACCGTATAAATCGGCATATTGAATCGGGTTATTTCCAACGTAGGTGTAGGTATTGATCCCACCCGCGAGTCCAATCGGGTCGCTTTGGAGATATCTTCCCAACATCGGATCATAATCCGGAAGTAGTTGTAGTGTAACCCCGTCTCGGCGTCGAAGTACTGGCCCGGGAAGCGCAGGTTGTGCTCGACCGCTTGGGTGGTCACATGGTCTGCCCGAAGGGGTCGTGGTGGGCCTGCCAGACGAGGGCCTGGTCTTGGTCCGTGAGAGACTCCGGGGTGCCGAGGTGATCGGCGTGGATAAAGGCGATCGCGGTGCCGGTGATCTGGGCGAGGGGGAGGCCGTCGAGATAGACGTACTCGCGCTCGACGTGGCCTTCCTCGTCGTACTCACCGAGCAAGCGCCCCTCCGGGTCGTAGAGATAATGGGTCGCGATCTGTGCCGACGGTGGGCTGGGCGAGCGCGCGGTACTCGGCGGCCAGGGCTTCCGCAGGCTGGGCTTGAGCCGTGAAGGTGTCGGCCTCGGTGCGCAGGCCTGCTGCTTCCTCTCGGGCCTCCGTCGCTTCGGCCAGAAGCGCTGTGGCCTCCTCTCGTGCGTGGGCCTCCTGTTCTTTGAGGCCTGCGGCCTCCCGCAGTGCCTCTGCTTGCACCCGGAGCCGACCGGCTTCTGCCGAGATCGCATCGGCACGGGCCTCGGATCGGTCCGCGATGGCCCGGTATAAGGCATTGAGCAGGCGTTGTACGAAATTCTTGGGTGGCTCGACGATCCGGGACCGAAAGCGTTGCGCGAGCGTTCGCCACGGTGTGGCGTGCTTCTCCCGCAGGGCCGCTCGTTGGTCTAAGACTTGAGCGTCGCTGCGATGCGCGGCCGCCGCCTGGCGCAAGGTCTCCACCTCGCCTTGTTTTGATGCCGCCTGGGCCTCGCTGGCTCGGGGTACGGTCCAGACACATGGGTAACACTTTAGTCCGGGGACATGGGTAACAGTTTGTTCATACTGCGGGCACCTGAATCGAAGAGGTGCCCCAATGCCTTGGAGTCAACTGTCACCCATGGACCAGAGAACACAATTCATCGCCGACTATCTCCGCCAGAGCTTATCGGTCACTGAGCTTTGCGAGCACTATGGCGTCAGCCGCAAGAGCGGGTACAAGTGGATTGAGCGCTACGAGCGCGAGGGTCCCGCCGGCTTGGCCGAGCGCTCCCGACGCCCGCAGG
>JBOIDR010000050.1:0-26603 GCA_050740695.1 Gammaproteobacteria bacterium
CTTCGCGAGCTGCCTTACCGGCGTCCCAATAAACCATTCCAGGGATAACCAGGAGTGTTCAACTAACGCTGAAACTTTGCCACACCAATGTCAAAAAAGTGTTCAACTAACGCTGAAACTTGCCCAACGTGCGTTACTTCAACGACGAGGACAAGGCAACAGCCGAAGCAATCGCTACCATCCTAAAGGAGAAAGGCATTCCCGGAGCGTACGCCTATCACGTCTCACGGTTCAAGGTGAAGCCGGGAAGCGTGGAAGTATGGTTCTCTCTCGATGTCAAGTGAGGCATAACAATGCGCTGCACCGGAGCGCTCCCTATCGTCGCGCCCGGTGAGCTTTCACGTTGGGGGAGCAGCCGACAAGGCTGCGGATCTTGAGAGGTGAAAGTTCTCTTACCGTCAGTTGCCCGAAACGGACGGTTAGCATATCCGGGGCACGGGGAGGTAACGAACCGTGATAGGCTCGGATGTAGAAGCCACGGCTGCCCGGTGGATATCACCGCGGTAGGAGCAATCGGGGTGGCGAGCAAATCTGCGGGCCTGAACATTAGGAAGAGAATAAAGTAATGAGAATAAAGGGGTCAGAGCCCTTTAAAGCCCTTTAATGGTCCTCTATAGCTTTGCCAGTTCAGGTTGCGAAAAAAGGGGTCAGAGCTCTTGTATACTTTAATATACAGGAACAGCCAGGTAGGGTGGGCAAAAGTGAAGCATTGCGCATGGAAACTGCCTAACTTTCGCATCAACTCGGACTGCCCTCACGAACGAATAGAGCCTAACAACGTTTCTTCCGGAGTGACGACCGACGACGATCGTTCGAATGGCTGGGAGGGCGCGGCGGAGACGCTTATCGTCGGGCGGTCGCGCATCGGAGTCGCCACGGTTCGGGCTTGGGCACAGGCGCTGCCCGCCGGAGCCTCTATTCTCGACCTGGGCTGCGGCACCGGTGTGCCCGTCTCCGAAGCGCTGATAAATGACGGATTCACCATATACGGGGTCGACGCGTCTCCGAGTTTGGTGGCGGCATTTCGCCGCCGGTTCCCCAAGGCGCCTGTCGCCTGTGAGTCGGTGGAAGAGTCGGCGTTCTTCGATCGCCGGTTCGACGGTGTGGTGACCATCGGCCTGCTGTTCTTGCTGTCGGCGTCCGTGCAGCGGCGCATGCTCCGCCGGGTCGTGTCGGCGTTGAACCCGGCCGGGCGGTTCTTGTTCACTGCGCCCGAGCAGGAATGCATGTGGACGGATGTGCTGACCGGACGTACGTCCAGGTCCCTCGGGGCGAAGGCCTATCGTGAAGTCCTTGCCGGCGTGGGGGTGGCGGTGGTGGGCTCGTATGTGGACGAGGGAAAGAACTACGACACGGCCCGGCTGAAGAGTCGTGACGAAATCGACGAAGCGGTCTAACATGCGCTGCACCCGATGCCAGCCGCGTCGCTCGCGCGCCGTAGCCGGCGCGGGTGAGCGCCGGACGTTACGCAGCTTAGGAGCTGTCCGTGCCCGTAGATGTTCGCCAACTCACGCCCGATGACGTTGCGCTGATGGAGGCCCTGTTGGCGACCTTCGGCGAAGCGTTCAATGACGTGGGCACCTATACTGAAAACCGCCCAAGCGAGAGTTACCTGCGGCGATTACTCAGCGGTGACTCTTTCATTGCGCTGGTCGCTTTGAAGAATGGTGAAGTTGTCGGGGGTATCGCGGCCTACGAGTTCAAAAAGTTCGAGCAGGAGCGCAGCGAGATCTACATCTACGATCTGGCTGTCGCATCAGCGCACCGGCGCCAAGGAATCGCGACGGCCTTGATTGAAAAGCTGAAAGAAACAGCGGCGGGCCGCGGTGCCTATGTGATTCTCGTTCAATCCGATACCGGCATTGAAGACGAACCAGCAATCGCGTTGTATACGAAGCTGGGAGTGTGTGAAGATGTCTTGCAATTTGATATTGCAGTTGAACAGGCGTAGCAGGCGTAGCGTGCGCTGTGCGCACGCGGAACAGGGGTTACCATTCGCCGGCGGATACTCCTGACCCAGGTGGAGGTCCTGACGGCGCTGCGTTCAGCACATCGGGGTGCGAGCTACGCGCCCATTCCGGGTCGAGGCCATGGTGGTCCTTCCCGATCATCTTGATGCGGTGTGGAGCTTACCGTACGGGGATGCCGATTATTCCCGATCAACGCCCTGGCCCTCGCAGAGGTCATGCAGGCGGCTGACGAGCGGCCGCGTGCGCCCCTTCTGCCCGTTCCGGTCGAACGGCGAAGCTCCTTCGCTCCCCGCCCCGCCGCCGGTGCGCGGAGTGCACGTAGTCCGTCTTGCTCGCGATGTCATCGATCTCATGCTCGAGGCGCGCGTCCGGACGGGGCTGTTCAAGGGGATGGGATACGGGATAGGTAAAAGCGCCCGCCTCGCGTATACTACGCCCCGCCAGAATAGTAAGACACTTGTTGCGGCATGGTCCGGTCCATGCCTTGAGGTTTCAGGCCGCGGGTCTCGATGTCGGCCAGCGACGAACACGACGCCTGCTTCCCCTCCCACAAACGTCTCGCGGCTCACGCCATCACGGCGTTCTTCGCTTCCTGGGAATATCGCTACCTGAACCGCGCGTGCCGCGCGGGCGGGTGGAGCCGAGACCGGCGCGAACCAGGATTCGAAGCACCCGGTGTAAGTAGGCCCGGTTGAAATTAAATAGGAGAATGACATGTCCTTTGCACATCTCGGCCTCTCCGAGACCCTACTGCGCGCCGTTGCCGATCTCGGTCATCGGACGCCCACACCCGTTCAGGAGCGGACCATTCCACTAGCCAGGGCCGGTCGCGATCTGCTCGCGGCCGCGCAGACCGGCACCGGCAAGACGGCGGCGTTCGCCATCCCGGTGCTCACGCGGCTCAAGACACACGCCGGACCCGGTAGCGCGCCGCGTGCCCTGGTGCTCACGCCCACGCGCGAGCTCGCCGCCCAGGTCGGCCAGAGCTTCCGCACCTACGGCCGGCACATGTCGCTGCGCTCGGAGGCCGTTTACGGCGGCGTCGGCATGTACGATCAGATCAACGCCCTGCGCCGCGGCATCGATATCCTCATCGCTACCCCCGGACGGCTGCTCGATCACGTCGAGCGGCGCACGGTGCGACTTTCGGGTGTCGAGATCCTGATCCTCGACGAGGGGGACCGCATGCTCGACATGGGTTTCCTGCCCGCGATCCGCCGCATCATCGATCTGCTGCCGGCCGAACGACAGAACCTGCTGTTTTCCGCAACCTTCTGCCCCGAGGTGCGCAGGTTATCATCATCGACGCTCATGCGCGATCCGGAGGTGATCGATGTGGCGCCGCGCAACTCCACGTCAGAACGGGTCGAGCACCACGTCCATCACGTGGACCAGGACCACAAGCGCGCGCTGCTCGTGCACCTCTTGCACGCCGGCGACTGGGGCCAGACCTTGGTGTTCGCCCGCACCAAGCATGAGGCCGATCGCCTCGCCGAACAGCTGTACCGCGACGGCGTGCTGGCGACCGAGATCCACGGAGATAAATCGAGGCCGCTCGCACCAAGGCCCTGACCCGATTCAAGAAACGCAAAGTGCATGTGCTGGTGGCGACCGATGTGGCTGCCCGCGGGATCGACGTCGAGGGCTATCGCACGTCGTCAATTTCGATATGCCGAATGCTGC
Organism: Gammaproteobacteria bacterium; assembly: GCA_050740695.1. Taxonomy (GTDB): domain Bacteria; phylum Pseudomonadota; class Gammaproteobacteria; order JACCXJ01; family JACCXJ01; genus JACCXJ01. Next base: position 3,654 of record JBOIDR010000050.1, read on the forward strand.
GGAGGACTATATTCATCGCATCGGCCGCACCGGTCGTGCCGGCGCGAGCGGAAGAGCGATATCGCTGGTGAGCGGCGATGAGCGCGGGCAGCTGCAGGATATTCAAAGGTTATTGGGACGCACGCTGCCGGCGTCGGTTGTGCAAGGTTTCGAGCCCAGAGCCAGATCAGATCTCGAGGCGGATGCGCGCCCCGCGGGAAACCGTCGGCCTCACCGCCAGCCGCAGGGACAAAAGCACCACCATGCCCATCGTCGGGACCACGGCGGCGAGGGCCGCTTACAGGGCTTCAATCCTGCGCGCAAGGCGCGCTAGATCCTCACGCAGCCAATGTGATACAGACCGACTTCAACAAATCTGGAAGTCCCTTCGCCCTAGCGAGAAGTTAGTCTGAGGTCAGATCCCCCAGCCCGTCACCGGGATCACTTGACCGGTGATCCCTGCCGAGGCATCGGATGCTAAGAATACTGCCACTTGAGCGATGTCCTGGCGTTTGACCCAGCGCTTGAGGTCTTTAGGCTTCATGGCAGCGATGTTGGCTTCGGTGTCCACGAGTCCGGGTGCGACCGCGTTAACCCGAATGGCTGCATCTCGTCCTTCCAACGCCAAGGTGCGCGTAAAGGCCTCTATACCTGCCTTGGCGCAGTTATAGGCCACCATATTGGCCTGGGGAGGCCCTCCCCGCGCGAAGTTGATGATGGATCCACCGCCACTGTCCCGCATACGAGGAAACACCGCGCGCGAGCACAAAAAAGTGGTGAGTAAATTGGTTCCCATCTCATGCTGCCAATCTTCCAAGGCATGTTCTTCCGCGGGTTTGTAGCGAGTGAGACCGCCTGCTAGGTTGACCAAGGTGTCGATCCTCCCATATTCATCCATCATCCGATCAACTACCTGCGCCACTTGGGATTCATCGCTGAGATCCGCGCTCAAAGGAAGCACGCGGATTACACGCATCACACGCGTACCGCTTCTCCGCAGCTCTTCCGCCCTCGTCTCGATGTTCGTCTGGGTCCGCGCCACGATGCCCAAGACGGCGCCCTGCTCGGCCAAGGCCTCTGCCACTGCTTCGCCGACCTGCCCAGACCGGCTGACACCAGTGACTAAAGCAACCTTTCCTTTGAGAATGCTTGACATGTTGGCTTCCTCCGGTTCACCTGGTTACGCCTATACCATCCTCGTCTCATGACTTTTAGATTATACGCGACCACGCTGCGTTGCACCACCGTCGTGCGCGAGGCGAGGCCTAGGCTAGGGCCGGCCGCGTTTAGACGATAATATCACGGGGTAAGCCACCGCTGGGCAGGGAGAGCCTGCATTGTGAAAAATATCCGAGCCTGGCTCCTATAGTGGTCTTGTTCGTCTGCGATCTGCTGGAAACTTTTTCGGAGAGATTGCTACCGTGCGCGAGCAGGCCGCGACCATTATGGGCGCACTGTTGGCCGCGTCTTATGTTGATGGGCACGACGTGAACGCCGATGGTTCGCGCCGGGTACACCGAGACCGGGGGCGGTCCAGCGAAAGCTCACGAATCTGCCGTGAAGCGCCTAAAAAGAGACTTTGTCGCCGATCTTGTAGGAAGGAATCTCAAGGAACGCGGTTAGGTATCGACAACCCTGGTCATGTTGCGGTCCGGCGAACAGCTACGCATGCCCCAACCCCATGGCGCACGGGGTGTCGAAGCACTGCGCCTACAACGGGCGAGTCTGCGCCTGGCGCCGCCTGCGCCGGATGGGCGCGCGCGTGCCACCGCTGCGGCCCGCGTGCTCAACGCATGGCTTGTCTGCGTCGTCGCGCTCAACATGATGCTCGTCACGGCGCCCCCCGGTGCGCTCGTGCAGCGGCTGCTTGCGGCCGGGGTGGCATCGATCGTCTTCCTGCTGGCATTCCAGCTGCGGCGTCACACCGGTTACTTCGCCCGGATGCCTGGGGTCGCGCAGCTCGTCGTCCGGGTGCGCGCTGCGACGACGGGGCTCATTCTGCTGGCGGCGATCGGCTACTTCCTTCCACAACTGGGTATGTCGCCTCGCTCGGTCGCGATCGCCGCGCTGTCGGTGGCGGTTGTCTCCTCGTTGTGGAGCGCCGTCACCCCTCGTCTGCTCGGAGCCAGGCCGATGCGCCGCGTGCTGCTCGTCGGGGACCAGCAGCCGATCAACGAGTTCGTCGGGGAGTTTCGTGCGGATCCGCATCCTGAGTACGAGCTGGTGGGCAGCCTCCAGGCACCCGGCTCGGGCTCTACGACAACGGGCAGCGATCTGCCCGCCCTCGGCTCGCTCGACGATCTGGAGACCGTGCTCGCCGCCGAACGCATCGACACGGTGGTGCTTTCGGTCAGCTGCAACCGCCTCGGCGTCTTCGCACGCCTGTCCGAGCTCGAGCATCTGCAGGTGACGGTCCAGGAGCTGACCGGCTTCAGCGAACATGTCTTCGGCAGAGTCCCGTTGGAGAACATCAACGCAGCCTGGTTCATGCACCTCGTCCATCCGTTCTACCGCCCGTATTCGCGAGCGGCCAAGCGGATCGCGGACGTTGGCGCAGCGCTGCTGATGGGCGTGCTGTCGCTGCCGCTCCTGCCGATCGCCGCGCTTGCGGTCAAACTCACCAGTCCTGGGCCGGTCTTCTACAGCCAGCTGCGCGTGGGCGCTGGCGGAAGGCCGTTTCGGATCTACAAGTTCCGCACGATGGTCGAAGACGCCGAGCGCAACGGCGTGGCCTGGGCGACGCCGGGAGATCCGCGGATTACCCGCGTCGGCGGCATTATGCGCAACACCCGGATCGACGAGATCCCGCAGCTGTGGAACGTCATCCGCGGGACGATGAGCTTCGTCGGTCCGCGCCCGGAGCGACCCGAATTCGTCTCCGAACTCGAGCGCCGCATTCCGTACTACAATCGCCGGCATCAGCTAAAGCCGGGCCTTACGGGCTGGGCACAGGTGCGCGCGGGCTACGCAGACTCGGTTGATGCTGCCGCCGACAAGCTCGCCTACGAGCTGTACTACCTCAAACACCGCTCGCTGCTGTTCGACGTGATCGTCTTCATGGAGACGATCCGAGTCGTGCTCTCACGCACGGGCGCGCGCTAGCCCGGCTTTAGCCCGACTTCAAGTCGGGCTAGCTAGGCGCGTGCTCAGTAGCCCAGTCCCTCATCTGAGATACTCGCAGAAACTTTCGGGCGGACACCGAACATGAGACTAGGTTAAATTTTCCCACAGGAACAAAAACTCGGTACGGCGACGACGCAGGAAGCCCTATCGGTTCAGGTCCGTCTCGGAGCGGCCCGCCCCGGGGGGCTGCGCCACAGGCCTAGCGTGCTGATGGCGGCGAGCACGGCATCTTCGAGGACCGTCGTCCATCGCAGCGGGCGCGCCAGGAACACGCCGAAGCACCCGCAGTTGTCGAGCGCGATGCCGCGCCATAACGTCATCGCCGCCAGGGCCCCATAGCCCACCTGGAAGAGCAGCGTGCTCCAGAGACTCAGGCGCACGCGCTGCGCGCGCAGGAGGTTGGTTCCGATCCAGACCTCGGCGAGCGAGATGCAAAGGCCGAGCGGCAACAGGAAAAGACCGGGGAGGCCCAGTTGATAGCTCGCGATCACCTGGGCGAAGCCACGGTTGTCGAGGAGCTTGGCGAGCCCGGTGGCGGTGAACAACAACCCCAGGAAGAGGCGCAGGAAGGACAAGGGTTCGCGTGGCCGAGCAGGGATACTACCGCGAGCGGCGTGAATCGGCGATGGTCCAGTCGTATTCGATGAACGCCGCACCGTAACCCGGCGGAATCGGTTCCGGGCTGAAGCGAGCAACGAAGCCGATGAGGTCGGGGCTGAAATCCTCCGGGTAGAAATCGAGTAGCTCGCTCACATACACGGTCCTCTGCGCCCGATCGACACGCAGGTTGCGCGTATCGGAAAAGAACCTTCGGGTCTCCCGATTGAGCTCTTCCTCCAGGTCGCGCGCCGTGAAGGGCGCCCGCGGGAGGAGCGGGCAGCCGCGCGCGCTGCAATTGAGGGCGAAATGCACGCGCGGCTCACCGAGCTTGCGGATCACATCGTTTTCGAAGGCATAGAGTGACATGAGCCGACCGCCGATGACGAGCTCCTTGAGATAAAAGAACCGCACCTTGCGCCAACCGGCATGGGTCTCGGGTATGCCGGAATCGAGCACATTGTACATCGATAGGGCGTTATAGGCGTTGATGTAATGGGCCAGGCGCTCATGCCCCGCGGGAAAATCGCCGAAGGGGGTGCCCGCCACATGGATCACATAGGCATCGAGGTCGGCACGATCGCGCGCCAGCGCGAAAAAATCCACCTCGCCGCGATCGTTCACGAAGCGCTCGAGGACCCGTGCATAGGCCTCGATCGGCGGCCCGCCGCGACCCGCAACCGGCGCCTCCGGCACCCTGACCAGGGTGCTGCACGCGCTCAAAGCCCAGGTGAGCACGACCAGCGACACTCGGCGCCAACGCGTCATTCCCGCCCGCCCTCCGGCACGGACCCTCGGCGTCGCCCCACCCGCTTGACGTATTCAAGGGGGAACACCGCCATGTCGCGCCGAGCGCCCGACAGAGGCGAAAGGCGCCCGGTCAGGGGGTCCCAGGATCGGGTGCCCTCGGCCAGGGGCACCGGCCGCAGGATAAAGCGGTCGCGCTTGGCGTTGTGCAGGCACATGGAAATGGGCCCCTCGCTCGATGCCACCATGAACACACAGGCGTGCAGCCGCTCGTGCTCGAGCCTACGTGCGTCCATGAAGTTGTGCACCACGAAAGACAGCTTGCGGACGCGCCCTCGTGCCGCCAAGAGATCGCGCCGCGCGTGCCACAGGATGCTGCCGAGCCACCTGAACCCCCTCCACCACAGGTCCGGCGCCTTAACGAAGGCGAAGAGCGCGGCTTTTACCGCGGCGCGCCGATCGGTGCGCGGGAACGCTATCCCTACCGTGCGCGCGAGGAGCGGCACGACAAACCCCGGATGGTCATAGAAGTCGTAAAGAGCACCGTTGATCTCGAAGGCCATGCCATAGCGGTTGCAGCGCGGGTGGCCAGCAAGGAGCGTATCGAACCGCAGGGGGCGGCCGGCACCCTCCTGGATCCGCCGGACCACCGTATCGGGAGTGATGAACGCCTCACGCTCGCGCAGGACACCCCGGCCGGTGTCGGCCTGGAGCTGGAAAGAGGCCAGCGAAACGACGTCCGTGTGACGGCGGAAAAAGCGCACCACGGCAGGGATCTCGTCGAAGTTTCCGGCAAACACCGTGGTATTGAAGAACACGGCCAGCGGCAGGCCCTTGACACGCTCGATATAGCGCTCGCGCACCGCGTTCAGAGCAGCCTCCGAGGCGTAGCCCTTGCGTCCCTGGGTCAGGTCCACATGGAAGGCCACATCCGTCAATCCGGCCTCGGAGAGCGACGTCAGGAGCTCGCGGGTCGCACGGATCCCGTTGGTGAAGAGCGAGGCGCGCATGCCCTTGTCAGAAATGCGCCGGACGATCCGGATGAGGTCCTCGCGCCTTCTCAAGGTCGGCTCACCGCCAGAGACCTGGATGTCAGTATGCTCGCCGTAATGGGCCTCTATCATGTCGATGCGGCGAAACAATTCTTCCAGGGGGATGTCCCGGACCGCCTCGGAGTGCTCCGATAGGTAACACAGGCTGCAATCCAGGTTGCAGCGCTGCGTGACCTCCAGCGACACGCAGCCGATCGGCCAGCGCCGCCCGCCGATCTGGCCCGGGCCGTAGCACCCCGCCTCCTGGAGGCGGTCCTTGAGGCGCGTCAACCGCTCCACGGGGCTCGGGGGCAAGGGGTAGGGCGCAAAGGCCTCGATCTCCTCTGCAGTGAGATAGGTCGGTTCGAGCGGCGTTGACGAGGGTAAACTGAGCATTGTCACAAGTCGCCTTCTTACGATCCGCTCTCCCTCAGGGACCCTCAGGGGGCGGTGAGGGGATCAGAAAGGGCCATGCGACCGTGCGTAGCATATCCCTCTGGCCGCCATCAAGACGCCCGGGATCACCGCCTCGCCTCGTAGCGCGCCGCGAGCCTTCCCGGATCGGCGCCGAGAAAATACTGAAACCGCAGCCACCACATGAGCAGGATGGTGCGCCACAACGCCCGGCCCCCCGCCGGAGGGCCCTCCCTCGGGCCTCCAAGGGTACGTCCCGCTCATCCGAGAGAACGGCGAACAACGCCCAGACCCCGCTATCCCGGCCGGACAGCCACGGGCCCCGCGCCGCCGCGCTGTCCAGGAGCAGGGGTCACCGCGCAACGACCTTCGCAGGACGCCGTTCACCGCGGTCTGTAGCCCGTCGCCGATATCTGCCTGGCGCGGAGGAGCGGGGACCTCATCGAATCAGTATGGCGGAGCCGCGGCGGATTGTCACACTCCATCCGGGCCTGCGGGTTGACTCAAAAATGTTACCGAAGGAGCGGGTGATTCGTTCCCGGGGGAGAGGGTCGCGGTTTCGGCCCGCTGGGTTACCGAAAGCAGACCGCACGTGGCCCTTCGCATCCCCGAGGGATCCAGGGACCGCTCGCGTTTTACGCCCCGCCCGCGGCGCTCTGTTCGGCAAGCCTGCTGTGGCGCATGGAATACCCGAAGTAGATACAGAGACCGGCGATGAGCCACACCCCGAAGGCCTGCCAGGTCTCGTGGCGCAGGCTCGCCATGAGCCACAGGCAAAAGCCGATTCCGAGCGCCGGGATGACCGGTCCGAACGGCGCGCGGAACCCGCGGGGAAGGTGCGGATGCGTACGGCGCAGGCTCATGACGCCAGCACACACCACGACGAAGGCGCCGAGCGTCCCGATGTTGGTCAACTCCGCGAGCCGGTCGAGCGGCAGGAAGCCGGCGAGCCCGCACATGACCACGCCGATAAGCACGATGACCCGCACCGGGCTCTTGGTCGCCTCCGACACGTGCGAGAAGAACGGCGGCAGGAGCCCATCGCGCGAAATCGCGAACAGTATCCGGGTAATGGCGAAATAGAGCACGAGCATCACCGTCGTGAGCCCGGCGATGGCGCCGATCGAGATGAGCCCCGCGGCCCACTCCTGGCCGATCTTGAGCAGCGCGCTCGCGACCGGCGAGGAGGTATTCAGCTCGGTGTAGGGGACGATCCCGGTCAAGGCCCCCGAGACCGCCATGTAGAACAGGGTGCAGATCGCGAGCGAGCCGATGATCCCGATGGGCAGGTCCCGTCCGGGGTTCTCGCATTCCTCGGCGGCCGTCGATACCGCGTCGAAGCCGATGTAGGCGAAGAAGATCGTGGCCGCGCCGGTCAAGACCCCCTGAAAACCGAAGTGGGTCTTCCCGCTCGCGTCGATGACCTCGGCGGGGATGTACGGGCTCCAGTTCGAGGGCTCCAGATGGCCGATGGCGACGGCGAGGAACAGGAGGATCGCCGCGACCTTGACCAGCACCATGACGGCGTTGAACTGGGCGCTCACCTTGGCGCCCATGGCAAGGAGCAGACCGAGCGCGGCGACGATGACGAACGCCGGCAGGTTCACGATGCCCCCCGCCGCTTCCCAGGGCCCGTGCAGCAGATCCTCCGGCAGGCCGGCGCCGAACAGCGCCTGAAGACCGTTGTTGAAATAGCCCGACCAGCCGACCGCGACGGTCGAGATCGCGACCGTGTATTCGAGGATCAGCATCCAGCCGATCACCCAGGCCGGGAACTCGCCCAGACCCGCATAGCCGTAGGCGTACGCCGAGCCCGCCCCGCCGACGGTCGACGCCAGCTCGGCATAGGCCAGCGCCGCACAGGCGCAGGCGATGCCGGCGATGACGAAGGACAGCGTGATGGCCGGCCCGGCCTCCGTGGCCGCAGCGCGACCGGTCAAGACGAAGATCCCGGCGCCGATGATGGCCCCCACCCCGAGCAAGGTGAGGTCGAAGGCGGTGAGGCAGCGTTTGAGGTCACCCTTATTGATGTCATCCGCTGTTACGTTCTTGGTTCGAAATAGCTGGTTCATCAAGCTCCCCCGACTCATGCCCCGCCCTTCGGAAACGGAAAAACCAGACCCATCGTCCCCGCCTGCAAGGTCGCCTTCTCCCCCACCCTAACCCTCCCCCGCTACGCAGGGGAGGGGACGCGGCGATCTCCCTCCCCTGTCCGCGCTTTTTACGGACGGGGGAGGGTCGGGTGGGGGCCCGGCGCGACGTTCGCTGACCAGGCTTGGTCCCCGAGCCACTATACCAGCAGGGCTCGTGGGGGACGACCCGCCGCCTCACTCCGTCTCGTAGCCGAGACTGGGACCGAGCCAGCGCTCGATGGTCTTTACGTCCATACCCTTGCGGCGGGCGTAGTTGTGAACCTGGTCCTCGTTGATCTTGCCGACGCCGAAGTAGCGGGACTTGGGATGCGAGAAATACCATCCGCTCACCGCCGCGGTCGGGATCATGGCGAGGCTGTCGGTTAGTGTAATGCCGGTGTTTTTCTCTACATCGAGCAACTCCCGCAACAGCAGCTTTTCGGTGTGATCCGGGCAGGCGGGATAGCCTGGTGCCGGCCGGATCCCCTGATAGCGTTCCTCGATGAGAGCCTCGTGATCGAGGCGTTCCTCGCGCGCGTAGCCCCACAGCTCCATCCGCACCCGCTGGTGCAGACGCTCGGCCAGGGCTTCGACGAGGCGGTCGGCCAGGGCCTTGACCAAGATGGCGTTGTAGTCGTCGTGCTCTGCTTCGAAGCGCGCCACCAGCGCATCGACCCCGATCCCCGCGGTCACGGCGAAGGCCCCGACATAGTCCGATACACCGCTCTCCTTGGGTGCCACGAAGTCGGCGAGCGCGAGGTTCGGCTGTCCCGGTGGGCGCTTCTGTTGCTGCCGGAGCGTGTGGATCACGCAGAGCTCACCGTCACGACTCTCGTCGGTGTAGACCTCGATGTCGTCCTGGCCGACCGTGTTCGCGGGGAAAAGGCCGATCACTCCCCGCGCCCGGAGTGTACGCTCGGCGACGATCCGATCGAGCATCTCCAATGCTTCCTCGTAGAGCTTGCGGGCGCTTTCGCCCACCACCGGATCGTCGAGGATGCGTGGAAATCGCCCGGCCAACTCCCAGGCGATGAAGAACGGCGTCCAGTCGATGCAATCCCGAAGCTCGGCGAGCGGATAGTCCTCGAAGACCTGGATGCCGAGCCGCTGGGGCACGGGGGGACGGTACTCGCGCCAATCGACCGCGAGCTTGTTGGCGCGCGCCTCGCTCAGGCTCAGCCACTCGGTACGCGCCTGGCGGCCCTTGTGGCGCTCGCGAACCTCGGCGTACTCGGCCCGCACCTGCTCGACGAAGGCGCCGCGCAGGTCCGTGCTCACGAGCCGGCCCACCACGCCCACGGCGCGCGAGGCGTCCTTCACGTGTACGGTGGGATTTCGGTACTGGGGCGCGATCTTGACCGCGGTGTGGGTGCGCGAGGTCGTCGCCCCGCCGATCAAGAGCGGGAGGTCGTATCCCTGACGCTGCATCTCCTTGGCGACATCGACCATCTCGTCCAGCGACGGGGTGATGAGGCCCGAGAGCCCGATCATGTCCGCCTTCTCGCGGCGGGCGGTCTCGAGGATGGTCTCGCAAGGGACCATGACGCCGAGATCGATCACCTCGAAGTTGTTGCACTGGAGCACGACGCCCACGATGTTCTTGCCGATATCGTGCACGTCGCCCTTGACCGTGGCCATCACGATCTTGCCGTTCTTACGCGCCGGGCCGCCACCCTCGCGCTGGGCCTCGATGAAGGGCACGAGATAAGCGACCGCCTTTTTCATCACCCGCGCGCTCTTGACCACCTGCGGCAAAAACATCTTGCCCGAGCCGAACAGATCGCCGACCACATTCATGCCGGACATGAGCGGGCCCTCGATGACCTCGATGGGCCGCGGGAATCTCTGGCGCGCCTCCTCGGTATCCGATTCGATGTGATCGGTGATGCCCTTGACGAGTGCGTGGATGAGGCGCTGCTCGACGTCCTGCTCGCGCCACTCGTCCATGGTCTTCTTTTCGCGGGCCTCACCCTTGACGCTATCGGCGAACTCGACCAGGCGCTCGGTGGCGTCGGAGCGGCGGTTCAGCAGCACGTCCTCGATCCGTTCGAGCAGATCTTTCTCGATCTCCTGGTAGATCCCGAGCTGCCCAGCGTTCACGATCCCCATGTCCATACCCGACTTGATGCCGTGATAGAGAAACGCCGCGTGCATCGCCTCCCGCACCGGGTTGTTGCCTCGGAAGGAGAACGAGACGTTGCTGAGCCCGCCGCTCACGAGCGCATGGGGGAGATGGTCCTTGATCTCGCGCGCCGCCTCGAAGTAGGCGAGCGCATAATCGTTGTGCTCCTCCATGCCGGTCGCGACCGTCAAGATATTGGGGTCGAAGATGATGTCCTCGGCCGGTAGGCCGACCTTTTTCGTGAGGATCTCGTAGGAGCGCCTGCAGATCTCGACCTTGCGCGCGGTGGTGTCTGCTTGTCCCCTCTCGTCGAAGGCCATGACCACGGCCGCAGCCCCGTAGCGGCGCACCAGCCGCGCGTGCTCGATGAACCTGGCCTCGCCCTCTTTGAGACTGATGGAATTGACGACGCCCTTGCCCTGGAGGCAGCGCAGCCCCGCCTCGATGACACTCCACTTGGAGGAATCGATCATGATGGGGACGCGGCTGATGTCGGGCTCGGAGGCGATGAGATTGACGAATCGGTGCATCAGGTCTTCACTGTCCAGGAGCCCCTCGTCCATGCAGACGTCGATCATCTGGGCGCCGTTCTCGACCTGCTGTTTGGCGATCTCGAGCGCCGCCTCCAGGTCCCCGGCCCGCACCAGCGCCGCAAACTTCGGTGAGCCGGCGACGTTGGTGCGCTCACCGATGTTGACAAAGTTGGTGTCCGGGGTGATCGCGAGCGGCTCGAGACCACTCAAGCGGCAATAGCGGGGGAGATCCGGGATCGGCCGCGGCGGGAGATCGCGCACCGCCTCGGCGATCGCGTGGATGTGCGCGGGGGTCGTGCCGCAGCACCCGCCGACGATGTTCAGGAAGCCACTCTCGGCGAACTCGCGGATGAGCCCGGCCATATAGTCGGGCGTGTCGTCATACTGGCCGAACTCATTCGGGAGCCCCGCGTTCGGGTGGACGCTCACGAAGGCCGGGGCGCACGCGGAAAGGTCCTTCACGTACGGCCGCAGCTCTTTGGCGCCGAGCGCGCAGTTGAGGCCGACGCTCACGGGACGGGCGTGCGCCACCGAGTTCCAGAAGGCCTCGGTGGTTTGACCCGTGAGCGTGCGTCCGCTTTGATCGGTGATGGTCCCCGAGATCATGATGGGCAGCCTCTGCCCCTGTTGCTCGAAGTACTCATCTATGGCGAAGAGTGCGGCCTTGGCGTTCAAGGTGTCGAAGATGGTTTCGACCAGGAGCAGGTCCGCGCCGCCATCGATGAGCCCTCGCACCGCCAGCGTGTAGGCATCGACGAGCTCCGTGAACGTGACGTTGCGGAACCCCGGGTTATTGACATCGGGGGAGATCGAGGCCGTCCGATTCGTGGGCCCGAGCACCCCGGCCACGAATCGTGGCCTCCGTGCGTCCTGGTCCTCGAACTCGTCGGCGACGGCGCGCGCAAGCCGGGCGCCTTCGAGGTTCAGATCATAGGCCAGGTCCTGCATCTCGTAGTCCGCCATGGCGATGGCGGTCGAGTTGAAGGTGTTGGTCTCCAGGAGATCGGCGCCGGCTGCGAGGTAGGCGCGGTGGATCTCGGTGATGATCTCGGGCCGGGAGAGGCATAAGAGGTCATTGTTGCCCTTGAGCGGGCGCCGGTGGTCTCTGAAACGTTCACCCCGGTAGTCGGACTCGGTGAGGCCATAGCACTGGATCATGGTCCCCATGGCCCCATCGAGGATCAGGATGCGCTCTTCGAGGAGCGACGTGAGCCGGTCGGCTCGCGGAGTGGCTTCCGTCATCGCGGGGAGCAGCTCAGACCGTGGGGATCATGGCAAAGGATTATTGGCAGTCGGCGCGTAAAAACAAGAGGGGCGATCGCTCGATCGCCCCTCTCGGATCCCAGGCACAGGTGCAGACCGTGCTGGTCCAGTAGCCCGCTGGTTCAATACCCGGCTAGTTCAATATCCTTCTTAGTTCAGTACCCTTCTTAGTTCAGTACCCTTCTTAGTTCAATACATTATGTCCCCGTCCGCGCATGCAGGTCCGGTACGCGGACTGGAAGTCCTGCTCCGAGCCTACCCCGCCGTGGGTGCCCCCACCGATCCCGCCCGCGGCCGCGCCTATGGCGGCCCCCGTGCCCGGGCTCCCGGCCGCGGCGCCGATCGCGGCGCCTGCCGCAGCCCCGAGCAGGCCGCCCACCACGGTGCCGGTCACGGCGCGCTGCCCGGTGCCGCCCGAGGCCTCTAGGGCGAGCTGCCGGCACTCGGCCTGATCCTGCGAAACATACTGCGCCCGCGGGTCTCCATAGGTGTCCACGGTCGGTGCCCAGCCCGTCTGCGAGGCGCAAGCGCCCAGGAACATCGAGGCGACCAGGACCATCGATTTCATCATAACGGTACCCTGTTTCAGCATAGTGATAACCCCATATTGGGACGCCTCAGCGGGCGTCGTGTGCGTTAGAGCTTGGTTCAGGCGGGAGGTTTCATCCCGAGCCCGTCACATCGGCCCGATGACCCTAGCCTTGAACCAACAGCATCTGCAGGTCTATGAGCGCGGCGTTGGCGCGCGAGATGTAGGAGGCCATCACCAGCGAGTGGTTGGCAAGAAGCCCGAAGCCGGTCCCGTTCAAGGTCACAGGGCTCCAGACCGGTGTTTGGGTCTGTTCCAGCTCCCGAATGACCTGGCGCAGACTGACCTGCGCGTTCTTGTTCTTCAACACCTCTTCGAAATCGATCTGCGCCGCGCGCAGAAAATGCAATATGGCCCAGGCCGCGCCGCGAGCATCATACAGGACGTCGTCGAGTTGTAGCCAAGGGGTCCTGATCGCCAATCGCTGGACCGCGTCCGTGTCTGGTCCTTGTGTTGCCGTGCTGGGTGTCGCCGTACCGCGGCCCGTGCTGGTGTCGGGGGCCACCTGGCCGACGCTCGCGCTGAGGCGCTGTGCAAGATCTCCGAGGCGCGTTCCGACGAGTCGGAGCCATTCCCGAAGGTTATCCGCGCGGGCGTAGAAATCGGCGCCGCGTGCGGGGTCCTGGAGCCTCGTGAGGTAGCGCTTCAGGCGATCCAGGCCGACCCGATACTCGCCCTCGGCGGAGGGGATCTGCCAGGAAAACGGGTCGAAGTGAAAACGCGGATCGGCGATGGAGAGATCGGCGTCGTCCGACGATTGTGACTGGGAGCGGCTCAGGTCGTTGCGCAGCACCCGGGCCATGTCCCGGATCTGCTGCAAGACACCTTGCTCCCAGTTCGGGATATTATCCATCAAGATCGAGGGCGGCATCATGTCATTGGACAGATAGCCACCCGGCTTGTCAAGCAAGACCGTGACGACATGGATGAGCGTCGCGGTCGTCACCGAGCCCGGCACGAGCTTGGACGCGTCGCCGCCCACCATCTCGGTAGCGACGGCCTTGACCTTGAAGAGGTCCGGCTCGGAAGCCCAATAGAACCCCAAGACCGCAATGAGCACGATCGCGACGATGAACGGGGACGGCAGGAGCAGGACCCAAAACCAACTCCAGCCCTTCGCGGGGAGGCCGGCTGCGGTTCTGCTGAAGATTCGGGCCATGGGTGGTGTGGTGGCGAGATTGGAGCTTAGTGTACGGCATTCCCCTCCGGCGCGCACCCCGGGGCCCGCGTTGGCTAGCCGGCCCTTGGAACGGCGGCGCCAAGCTCGTCGGGCGGTTGCCCCTGGGCGGCCTTCGGGGGCGCACGGCCTTGTATGGTGGCGATACTCGGACCGTCGGCAGACACATCTTGACGATGCGGCTGTAGAATCTCCATTCCCCAGAAGTTGAGATCGAGCTGCGCCACCATGACCGACTTTGCAGAACCCCCCGAGCACCTGCGTAGCATATTGCAGAGTGCGCTGGCGGAGGGTGATTTCGCCCGCGTTCGCGCCGGCCTGGCGGACCTGCACCCTGCCGAGATCGCGGATTTACTGGAATCGCTGCCGAGCGAGCGGCGCGCCGAGGTATGGACGCTGATCCCACCGGAACGCCAGGGCGAGGTCCTATCCCATGCCCAGGACGCGGTGCGCGCGAGCCTGCTCGAGCACATGGACCCGGCCCAACTCACGGCCGTCACGGAAGCGCTCGAGACCGACGATGCGGCCGACCTTCTCCAAGGCCTTTCGGAAACGCTTGCAGAGCGCGTGTTGCGTTCCATGCACGAGCAGAATCGCGCGCGGATCGCCTCGGTATTGTCCTACCCCGAAGACACGGCCGGTGGTCTCATGAATGTCGACACCATCACCGTGCGCAGCGACGTTCACCTGGACGCCGTGGTGCGCTATCTACGCTGGCGCGCCGATCTCCCGGATAAGACCGACAGCTTGATGGTCGTGGATCGGGACAATCTATATCAAGGTGCGTTACCGCTCACCACCCTCCTGACCCACGGCCCGGAACGCACCGTCGGAGAGTTGATGACGCAAGCGTTGGAGGCGATCCCGGCCCATCTTCCGGCATCCGAGGTGGCCAAACGCTTCGAGCAGCATGACCTCTTATCGGCGCCGGTGGTGGATGCCCGGGGTAAATTGGTCGGGCGGATCACGATAGACGATGTGGTGGACGTGATCCGCGAGCAAGGCGATCACTCGCTCATGACCCTCGCGGGTCTGGACGAAGAGGACGACATGTTCGCGCCGATCAGGATCAGCGCCCCACGACGGGCGCTGTGGCTCGGCGTCAACCTGGTCACGGCGTTGCTGGCCGCCTGGGTGATCGGCCATTTCGAAGCGACCATCGAAAAGATCGTGGCGCTCGCGATCCTGATGCCGGTGGTCGCGAGCATGGGCGGGATCGCGGGCAGCCAGACGCTCACGATCGTGGTTCGCGGGTTGGCGCTCGGTCAGATCGGACGCGACAATTCCCGTTCGCTCCTGCGCAAAGAGATCGCCGTTGGACTCTGTAACGGGCTCATTTGGGCGAGCGCCGTCGGCCTGGTCGCGGCCAATTGGTTCAAGGACGCAGGGCTAGGCGCCGTCATCGCCATCGCGCTCATCACCAACCTGCTCGCGGGCGCGCTGGCAGGCACACTGATCCCGTTGACGCTCAAACGCCTCGGCATCGACCCGGCGCTGGCCGGCGGGCTTTTCCTGACCACCGTTACAGATGTGGTCGGGTTTACCGTCTTCCTCGGCCTCGCGACGCTGTTCCTGATCTGACGGCCGTCTCGAAGAGCACGCAACCCCCTTCCCTCACGGGGCCCAAAATCTTCGGCGATCCCCTACCCCTATGACGGCGAAAGGCCGTGACAGGGATAGGGGATAAATAGGACTCCTATCGAGAGCCGCTAGCGCTTCGGGGCATTGCCCGTGACCCGCAGTTCGTCGGCGCTCTTCCCACTGGACAGGGCGTCTTTGAACCACAAGGGCTGGCGCCCGGTCCCCGCCCAAGTCTGCGACGGGTCTTTCGGATTGACATACTTGGGTGGCCGCTTGGCAGTCCGGCCGGTCGTTTTCCGAGTCGTTCTCCGCGGGCTCTTGTTGCCGGCGAGATCGCCGATCGACATTCCCACGGAGGCCGCCAGCTCGCGTATCTTGGCGAGCACGCGTTTCGTGTCCCCCGAGCTCCGCCGCTTCATCTCCGTGTCGAGGCGCTTGGACAGGCTCGCAAGCTCGGCGGGGGAGAGTTTCGCTACGTTCACTTTCTCAGCCATAGTATCCTCGTGTTCAAGGGTTGTCTTGGTGTTCAAGGGACGTTCACTTCGGAAAAGAGGGTCCCCAATAAAGAGTGTAGCATCTGTTAATAGTACTTTACCACATCCCCTCACAAGATCTTTTTGCAATGGGTTCCTCGGACCGCCGGCGAGGGGTTTCCGGCGGTGGTGATGCGGGATACTCGGGAAACCCGACCCTAGCCCCCTAACCCGCCCGCGGACCATTCTCCGTCCGGGGTCTCTGCCGGCCCACCGAGGACAATGCGCCGTCCGGCCCCCGGCGCAATCCGAAGGCGCGCCGCGCGGTGCGCGGCTCGGTTAGAATGGGCGAAAAACCGCGAGCGCGCCCGTCGCAAGGGATCCGAGGGAAGACGGCCCGATCTTCGATGCGTCCGGCGGTCCTGGACGGTCCTCTCCGGTCCCCCGCGCCGCGGCTCCGGTGCCGTTCGGGGCCTCTTCGCCTTTTCATGGATCCGAGCTCCCTCCCCCGGCATTTCCCCGGCCCGGGGCGGAGAAACGCAGGGCCGCTCAGATCTGCTCCGACCGACTGCAAAGGACGACCGACAGGATGAGAAAACGCCAGCTTGACGGGATCCGCTTCGTCTTGTTCCTCATGGTGTTTTCCACCCACTACGCGAGCGATCCGCTGGATGTGGGCTACCTCGGGTATGCCTTGCCGGTGTTCTTCGTGATGAGCGGGCTCCTGATCACAAACGTCCTACTGTCCACCGATCACCCGCGGCTCCTCAAACGCCTGGAGGTGTTCTACGTCCGCAGGATCCTGCGGATCTGCCCGGCGTACTACCTCGTGGTGCTCCTATTGATCACGATGGGGCTTGTGAACTATCCGCTCGCTTACCTCGGGTACGTGCTGAACATCAAGCTGTTCGTCGCGAGCCTGGGCCCGTTCGCGGAGTTTCAGCAGTGGTTCATGGAGGCGTGGAGGCGGCAGTCCGTGCACCTGTGGTCATTGAGCGTCGAGGAGCAGTTCTACATCGTTTACCCGTTGCTCTTGTACCTGACGCCGGTCCGGTGGCGGACGGCGATGCTGGTCACCGTCCTCTTCATGAGCATCGCAGCGCGGGTGTGGCTCATGGCGCGTTACCCACGGTCGTTCTATGGGACGCTGTTGCCCGTATGCGCCGAGTATTTCGTGTGGGGGTGCCTGCTCTCATGGCTCGAAAGCCGGCGCCGATTGACCTGGCTGTCGCCGCCGTGGGCGCTCTGGTTCGGGCTCTTTTCCGCAGTCCTCCTGGTCGCGATCGAGTTCCACTTCGGGCAAAGCGGCTTCTTGCAGTTCTCCGTATCCAACTATCAGACACCGATCGCGGCCGCGATGGGGTTCTTCATCTGGGGGCTGTGGTCGGTAGACGAGACCCATATCGTGGCACGGGCGCTCAGCTTCAGGCCATTCGTCTATTTCGGGGAGATGAGCTATACCCTGTACCTGGTGCACTTGATCGCCTGGGACCTGTTCTCCGCCACGGGGATCGTCCTGCCGTTCTCCCCGGAGACCAATGGCCTGATCGGCGGCTTTGCCCTGTCACTCTTGATGGGCATGGCCATCTGGCACGGGTTCGAGAAACCGATCTACGGTCTCAGGCGCTATCTGCCTTATATTGACACACGGGGCATTAACACGCAGGGCTCGAAACCCGGCGTTTAAGGACGGGCGGGGCGCGCCCCCGGGTCACCGATGGCGAGCGCCGCGGGCCGATCGCGGGTATACATCAGGTATCCCACCAGCATCTCGTCGTAGTCCTTGAGACCCCAGCGGACCTCCTTGGAGGGATCGGGGTTCAACGGATTCCGATCGGAATTGTCGAAGCCCGCCTCGACGGTGATCCGCGTACCTTTCGGCAGGGCCTTGGGGGTCGCGAGACGATACACGGTCTGCCAGCTGAACGAATAGCGGGGGACCGAGAGCAAGGCCTCCACACGGCCATCGGGATAGCGGGCCTCATAGCGGAAGTGGCTGCCGCGATAGTGCATGTGCGGGTAGAAGGCGTGTAGGGTCACATCCTCCTTCAATAAGACCTCGGCCCGCTCTCGATGATCGGGTGCCCGTGGGGGGATGCGTATGCGCATGTTGGCGGCACTCGCGACGGCGTATTCGCGCGACGGGGGCCGGTCGTGGAAATAGAGCGCGAGCCTCGGCCGGTCGCTCCGCGGATGTCCCACGGCGACGTAATGGAGCTGGAAGACGAGCGTGGCACCGGCCGGCAGCAACTGGCCGGAGCCGTCGGGGAAAGGTGTGGCCCTGAATCCGGGGACATAGGCCGTAAAGAAACCGTTGCGCCCTTCGAGCCACTTCGGCTCTTTGGCCTTCAAACGCTCGGGGTATTGCACGAACACGAACCCGTGGTGCATGAGTTCCGCGTCGCTCGGTTGCAGGTGCGCCGCGCGCACCCACACGTCCCGGTCGATGGGGGCGGCGATCTTGAGCCAGCGATATGGCAGCACCCCTTGCGCCGGCAGTCTCTGCGTGGGGAGATCGATGACGGCGTCCGGTTCCCCCAGAGGCCAGCCGGTATTGCCCTTGGGGGGATCCGCGAGCAGGGGATCGGTCCCGCTGGAATGGGGCGCCCGGGCGTCTATCCAGTGTACCAGCGTGCGCTTTTCCTCGACCGTCAGAGAGAGGTCCGGTGAAAATACCCCGATCTCGGGATCGGCGTGCCAGGGCGGCATGCGGCGATTCATGATCACCTCGCGTATCATTGCACTCCACCCCTTGACGGTCTCATAGCGGTCCATGACCCACGGGGCACCACCGCCCGGCCGGTGGCAAGACACACATTTGGCTCTCAACACCGGCACCACGTCTCCCTCGTAAGAAACGGCGCCGGCCTTGGCGTCCGCCAGGCCTGCTATGAGACAGCCGGCGCCCGCGGGTGCGGAGGCGGCTATCGGATCTCCGTCCAAAAGGGCCTCGATTGCGTCCTTCAAGTACTCGCGCGTCGCACGCGGCCGCTCGCCCTCGAAACCGACCCGGTCATCGATCGGGCCGCGATAGTGGATCGTCCACGTGGCGGGATCGATGAGGATTGCCTCGCCCGTCCGCGTCACGCCGAGGCCTTCCATCACCAGTTGGCTCTCGTCCTTGAGGATCGGGATATCGATCCCCAGGCGCTTCGCCTCAGTCTTCAAGGCCGCACGCTCATCCTGGGGATTGGCATTCAACAGAAAGAAGCTCACGCCGGCGTCGTGGTAGCGGTCGCGCAGCGCCTCGAGGTTCGAGAGGCTGTTCCGAACGACGGAGCAGCCCAGGCCATGGCTATAAAAGACGATGGCTTTGGCGTGTCCTTCTGCAAAGAGGCGATGGTAGTGACCGTCGGCATCGAGGAGGGCGAAGTCGACGACGCGGGGTCCGTCTGCGCGTGGGGGAGGGGTCCGACCATAGAAAAGCCACGCGGTGCACAAGGCACCCAGGCCCGCGGCGGTGATCACAAGCGCCAAGGTTCGAAGCGGGGTCATCACGGCTATTATCGTTCTTGTCGTCGGCCGTATACTGCGCGACCAAGGGCGCTCCCAAGAGACGTTAAATTAATACGATTCCGTCGGCGCCACAAGGGATCGAGACCGCTGCGGTCCACCACCCCACCACGACCCCAGGGACACTCATTTGAACGAGCCCGAGACCACGATTTCCCGTGCCGCCCCGGCGCTGCTCCGCACCCTGTTCCTGCATCACGACGGGATCGTGGTGGGGGCGACCTTGGCGGCCCTGGGGCGATCCGGCGTACTGGCGTTGTTGCTGCGCGAGGGGCGTGTCGCGATGCACGAGATCCTGCGCGCCTGTCCGGCGAGGCCCGGTTATCTGCACGTGGCGCTGCGCTGCCTCGCGCTCCAAGGCTGGCTCGAACGCGAGGGTGAACCGGCGAGCGCAGCCATGGTGTTCTCCGTGACACCGCGCGGGAGGCACGCCTCGGCCGCCTTCGACGTGTACCGAGAGGCCGCGGCCTTCGTCTATTCCGGCGTTCCCTTTTCCCGTTATCTCTTTGGCCCCCCCCCTGCCGACCCCCCCTTCGAACGCTACGCCGAGTTGGTCGACCGGAGCGCACAGGGTTACGGGTTTGCCGGCGAGGAATTCGAGACCATTCGCGCCCACCTTGATGGCATGCTTGCCGGCCCCTCGATGATCGCCTTGAAGCAGCGCGGTTTCCTGGCCTATGGCGAATTTCGCCTCCCCGCGGGTGGCATGGTGCGGGATCGCCTGCGGGTCGTGCTCGCGCTCTTGCAGCACCTCGGTTGGGTCCGGCGGGAATCATGTTTGACTCATGGGTCTTTGACTCATGGGGGCGCTTGGCGCTTTACCGAAAAAGGTAGGGTGGCCTGCGAATTCACGCTGCATTATGGCCTCACCCTCTCCTACCTGCCGCTGTTCTGCCAACTCCCGCGGCTCCTGTTCGATTCGGTGAAGAACATCACTCACCGCGAACGCGGGCAGGAAGAGACGCATGTCGAGCGCACCCTCAACGTGCTCGCGAGCGGGGTGGCCCACCGGCGTTACTTCGAGGACGCCGATGCGATCATCCGCGAGGTCTTCAACCGCGAGCCCATCGCCGAGCAGCCGCGTTTCGTCGCGGACATGGGCTGCGGGGACGGCGTGTGGCTCGACAGGATCTATCAGCTCGTGTGCCGCGACACATTGCGCGGTGAGAACCTCGATGAACATCGCCTGGTCATGGTCGGCGCGGATTACAACGTGAAAGCCCTCGCGGTCGCACGCCGGCGGCTCGAGGCCGCCGGCGTGCCGCATATCGCGCTATTCGGCGACATCACCGATCCGGACGGCTTTGCCGCGGCGCTTCGGGAAGTCGGGCTCGCGATCGACGACGGCCTGCACATCCGCGCCTTCATCGATCACAACCGCCGCTATACCGAGCCCCGCGAGCAGGCGCCCAAACTCTCTCTTTATCCTCGCCGGGCGATGTCCACCGGGGCCTACGCGGACGAGGAAGGCCGGGCGATCTCGAATGCCTGGCTCGAACAGAACCTCGTGGAGCACCTGAGGCGCTGGGTCCCGTACACCAAGCAGCACGGCCTCATCATCATCGAGGCCCACGACGTGGCGCCGGAGATCGCCCGCCGCTACGGCGGCCGCACACACGCGACGGCATTCGACACCTACCATGGCTACTCCAACCAGTATCCCGTCGACTTCGACGCCTTCATGAGCCTGGCGGAGGAGGCCGGGCTCCGATCCATCCCTTATCAGCACAAGGTATATCCCTCGCGCCTGCCGTTCGTGGCGATCAGCTTGAATCGCTTCAAGACGTCCGATCCCGGGTGGCTCCAGACTCTCAAGCCGGGCGTCCGTCGCAATGCCGGTGATATTAGAACCCTCCTCCTTGGAGGGGGAGGGCAGGGTGGGGGTAGGGTGCCCGGAGATCACCAAGGCGCTGAGACCCGCGAGGAGGCGCTTGCCATCCTGGAGTTGCCGCGGGCGCAAGCCGAAGTGGCGCTCCTTGGGCTCTGGGAGAAGGCCGAACGGTGGGAGCGGTTAGAGTCACAGGGCGCAAAAGATCTTCCGATCGCTCGACCCCCATCCCAACCTTCCCCCTGCCAGAAACATCTAAATGAGCAGGGGGAAGGAGCAGAAAGGCAGGAACGGCCCGGCTGGCGGCCGGACGGTCCGGAGGACCTGGAGGACGGCGAGGCCCTGCACCGGTTCCTGTATCGGGACGGCGGCATCGAGCATCCGCGACGCTGGTGCTTCGCCGCCACCGGTGCCCTGGTCGCGGCGATCCTGGATGAGGTCGAGCGGCGCTTGGACGGGATCGAGTCCGCGACCCGGACCGGGCGAGCCCTGCGCCTCGTGGACTACGGGGCCGGTACCGGGCTCGCGACCCTGGAGCTGATCCACGGCCTCGCGGAGAAGGGTCTCCTGAAACGCTTCGAGACCCGCGGCATCGCCTTCGAGCTGCTGGTGCTGGACCTGCCCTCCGGCTGGTTCGCCAAGGCCCATGAACTGCTTGAGGCATTGCCCTTCGTGCGTTTCGAGTCCCTCAAGGACCCCGCGACCGGCCGCATCCGCCGGCTTTCCGAGATCGTGCCGGTAGGGGCTCCCTCCCGTGCCCGCCCTCAGCGCGCGTCCGTCCGCATCCGCCCCCCCTCGGAGACCGGGGGCGGGGAGGGCGTCGATGTGGTATTCGCCAGCATGGTCCTGCACCTGGTGCAACCCAAGGCCCTGCCGGCCCTGGTCCAAGGCGTCGCCGAGGCATTGAAGCCCGATGGCGTCTTCTTGTGGAACACGCCGGACACGGCACCGGCACCCGCCGATGCCTGTGTGATCCATGCCGCGAATCGTCTATTGCGCGGGGTACTGAGTGAAGTCTTGGACGATGAGACCCGCCTGGCTTCCGTAATCGCGAAGCTGCCCGAAGCCGAGCGCGAACGTTATGACGACCTGCCTGCCCGCGTCCGTGAGATCCGGCAGGGTCTCACCGCCGACGAGCGCGCCCGCCTCCGGGCGCTGGGCGACAAGCAGGTGTTGCCGGTGCCGACCGACGTCTCCGAGATCCACGCCCAACTCTGCAGGCGCTTCCTGGGCGCTACCTCGACCTCGATGTCGGTCTTGCGTGAGGAAGATGCCATCGCCCTGGCCCTCCTGCCCGCCAATCAGCGCTACTTCGCGGAGGTGCCCGAGCGCGATTGCCGTATGGCATTGATCACCCTGCTGTTGCGCGCCGAGATCCTCCCCAGGCTCGGCAACGGTCCGGCGGGACATCCGACCGGCCTCAATCTCCATTGGACCTTCGGGCGATATGTCAGGCGCATGGGGTGAGTGACGGCACAGCCGTCTCCGACCGAATACCAATACCTCTCGGTTCGATCGTAGAACCGGCACCCGCGCCGCGGATGGTTTCAGCCCTTGTTGTTGCGACAGCACCACGTGCGCGGCGCCAAATTTTCGCGCGTCATCGACAAACGTCAGTGCTCGCGGGCACCCGAGTGCGAGCGCGCGTGATGACCCAGTATCCCGACGTCACGGTAGAGGCGCACACTGCCTTCGTTGGACTTGGCGGGAGATCACCGGGCTGGCCTAGAGTGTAGCCACTATAGTAACGCTGTATGTGTTGACAAGTATTTATATCTGTGGCATAGTAGTAGCCACTATGTACGTCGATGTCTCCACCGTTCACCACGGCAGCAAGTCCTACACGCG
>JBOIDR010000051.1:0-25996 GCA_050740695.1 Gammaproteobacteria bacterium
CCCGGTGCCTCTTCACATGGCTCAACCGGCGTAGTCAACGGAAGTCCTTCAGTTGGGAGCGGTTTACGTTGTTCATCAAGGCGCATCCGCTACCCCACTGCGGGTCTATCATTCGCTTATCCCCTCCACATAGTCACGTGAAGGATTTTGTCCTGAGCCCGTTGCCTTAATTGGGCACGCCGGGTTCTAACGGGGGAGGGGTCCGGGCAACTGGCCCCTCTACCCTCTATCCCCGAGTCCGGTACCGGGCTATGGGGGAAGGAGCGGAGCGGTTTTAAAATCTCTATTCCGCGATCGGCGCGGTACGCGCCCGGGCACGAGCCGTCAGGTCCTCTTGGTACGGCATATCGAACCGTTGCGACAGACAGTGAAGTGTACACGAGCCGAACGACCGTTCCATATCGATGCCTGGTCGTGCTTCCCGATCACATGTATTGCGTGATTACCCTACCACCGGGCGATGATGACTTGCACAGTCGCATTAAGGTAATGAAAATTAGTTTTGTACAGGCGCTGTCGCCAACGGACGGGCGTTCATCGATACGAATGGCGAAGGATGAACGTGGCATCTGGCAACGACGTTTCTGGGAGCATGCTATTCGGGACGAGGGAGATTATGCGCGCGGTATTGCAGCGGACGGCGCTTGCCGCCGCTGAACCGGGGCGATCGGTAACACGAAGGTTTGGGGACATGTCCAGCAAGGTCTACTACAATAGCGCTTGCCCTGTTTGCAATGCCGGCATCAAGGATCAGCGCCGGCGCATGGAGGCCTGTGGCATCGAGGGCATCGAGTGGGTCGATGTGCATACCAACCCAGAGGCGGTGTCGGAGCTCGGTGCTCCGTTGGAGCAAGTGCGAGAGCGATTGCACGTCAAAGACTCGGATGGCCGACTAGACGTTGGAGCGGAGGCATTCACACGGCTATGGTCACAAACGCCCGGCCAACGCTGGCTTGCGAAATTATTGCGGTTACCCCTGCTCAAGCAACTGACGCACCTGGCGTACAACGTCTTTGCTCGCCTCCTTTACCGCTGGAACCGCACGCAGGGGCACTGGTAAGGTCACACCACCAGCCCGCGCAGGGCCGAAGCCCCGTAGGGGTGTTCCGCCGACGGACCGCATTGCGACCTATGGGCTGTTCATCGACCCGCCACTCGGCCGGGTGGGCATGACGGAGGCCGAGGTGAGGCAGTCCGGCCGCAATGCCCTGGTCGCAACCCGCCCCATGACGCGGGTCGGCCGCGCGGTGGAAAAAGGCGAGGCCCAAGGCTTCATGAAAGCGATCGTGGATGCGGAGACGAAGGAAATCCTCGGTGCGGCCATACTCGGCGTGACCGGTGACGAAGTGATTCACTCGCTGTTGGACGTGATGTATGCAAAGGCGCCGTATACTGTGATAACTCGCGCTGTGCATATACATTCCCACGGTTTCCGAGTTGGTACCCACGATGCTCGGTGAGTTGCGGCCGCTCGCGTAAGGCAAATGCGACCAGGATCTTGCGCGGGCTTTGCACGTCGTTGCGGTGGGTGCTTCGCTTACGCTGTCTAACCCGCGCCGGCAGGTGCCCGTGGGATGCGATGGGTCGACAGCGTCGCGGATCTTCTATGCGTGACCTGCTGTTGAGAATGGATGAACTCCAACCAGCGTTTTATTCGAATGATGAGGACATCACAATGAAAGCTATAAAGGACGGTGTTAGCGGAGAGGGACCGTGTAGACACAGTGGAAGATAACGCCTATTTCCCGCCTGATTCGGTCAAACGGGAATATTTACGCCCGACCGATGCCCGCACCGTGTGCCCTTCCAATGAGGCGAGAGGGAAGAATGACAGAAAGCCAATCTTCGACTTTCTCCAGAATGCCGATCATAACCGCAATTGTGATTGGAACTCTGTTGCTGGCGCCGCATCTTTTTCTCCCGCGGGAGGTTTCGCTTGCTTTCGCGGCTGTCGTCGTTGGGATCATTGCAGGCGTGTATTTCGGCTTTGCGGTGGTCAACGGTTCAAATCAGCACCAGCTTATCGAGTTCAACGTTGCATCGGCTTTCGGCATTGCAGCGATCTTGGGATTGACCGTGAGCCCCTGGTTCTTGCCTTTGAGCTACCTCGCGCACGGCGCGTGGGACGTGGCGCACCATAACCGCCTACGGCTCAGGCTCGTCTCTATCCCGCAATGGTACATACCCTGGTGCGTCGTCATCGACGTCATTGTTGGGGTCGGACTCATCGCGATCTGGTCGTCCAAAGGCCTGATCTAGAAATCTTGGCCTGGGAGATGGTGCTGTAAAGGGGCCAGGATCGAAATACTCTCCTGAAGCCCGAGAGACACCTCACGCACTTGCCCGATGCCTCTTGAAGAACTGTCGGCACACCGGTGCCGACTTCGATCTCCTCCCCGTGGACGATGACGCTCGATGGGCGGCTGGCGCGCGCAGCCACCCACGCGTAGCGAACGCGCAAGCCGCGCCCGCCCCGCGCGGAACGTCCCGGGATGCCCCGAACAGCGTAGGCGAGTCGGCTGGCCATCGTCTACCCATTCGCCGAGTCAAGCAAACGGTGGACGGCGCCCACCCACCTCCCTCCCTATCTGTTGATCCCCCCGCCCCGCCGGGACACGGGCAGGGTGAGGGGATCAAAAAACGCGATCTGTAACCGCTCGTGGCATACCAGGCAAGCGCCTCCCTCAATCCGCCTGACGCCGTAAAAAGGCCGGGATGTCGAGGTAACTGGGGCTGGCCTTTCCCAGGGCCGGCAGCTCCTTATCGCGTTTATTGCGGATCACGGTAGGGCGCTCCAGGGTCTTGTAATCGATATCGAGGACCGGTTTCGCTTTGCCCACTGCGGTTTCCTGCCCGACCTTGGCCTCATGGCCGATGCCCGTGGCCACGACCGTCACGCGTACCTCGTCGCTCATGGCGGAATCGAAGACCGTCCCCACCACCACCGTGGCATTCTCGGACGAGAAGCCCTTGATGGTGTTGCCGACTTCCTCGAACTCGCCCATCCGGAGGTCGTCGCCGGCGGTGATGTTGACCAGGATCCCCTTGGCGCCGGCGAGGTGGACGTCCTCCAAGAGCGGGCTCGCGATCGCCGATTCGGCGGCCACCCGCGCGCGGTCCTGGCCGGTCCCGGTACCGGTGCCCATCATGGCCATCCCCATCTCCGACATCACGGTGCGGACATCGGCGAAATCGACGTTGATGTAGCCCGGCCGGGTAATTAACTCGGCGATCCCCTGCACCGCCCCTAACAAGACGTCGTTGGCGCGCTTGAAGGCGTCCAGGACGCTGACGTCGCGGCCGTATACGGCGATGAGCTTCTCGTTTGGGATGGTGATGAGCGAATCCACGTACTGGCTCAACTGCCGGATCCCCTCGCCGGCGATCTCGGCGCGCTTCTTCCCCTCGAAGCCGAATGGGCGGGTGACCACGGCGACCGTCAGGATCCCCATCTCCTTGGCGACCTGCGCCGCGATGGGGGCCGCGCCGGTGCCGGTGCCGCCGCCCATGCCGGCCGTGATGAAGACCATGTCCGAGCCCTCCAGGACATCCATGAAGCGGTCGCGGTCCTCGAGCGCCGCCTGCCGGCCCTTTTCGGGATCGGCCCCGGCGCCGAGCCCCTTGGTGACGTTGGCCCCGAATTGGATCATGGTGCGTGCCGAGCACTTTTTGAGGGCCTGTGTATCGGTGTTGGCGCAGATGAACTCCACGCCTTCGATGTTGCCGCTCAGCATGTGTTGAATGGCGTTGCTGCCGCCGCCCCCGATCCCGACGACCTTGATCACGGCGTTTTGAATACAAGACTCTATCAACTCGAACATGGTTCATCCTCCTCTATTCGATTCGTCAATCACCTGCGCGTGGCCTCAAGCCTAACCAAACCTATTTGAAGTTTGGACGTAATCGCCGAGGTCTCTGTCCTTCCGGGACAGGACCTCGTCTTTTCTCCCTCTCCGACCGGGAGAGGCGCGGTCTTTTCTTCCCTCCTTCCGGGAGAGGCACCGTCTTTTCTCCCTCTCCCTCCGTGAGAGGCATTGTCTTTTCTTCTCTCCCTCCGGGAGAGGGTTGGGGTGAGGGGATCAAAATCATCGAACGAAAGTGCTTGATTTGATCTCCCTCATGCCCGGCTTTCGCCGGGGCAGGCTCTAACCTTCTCCCTGAGGGAGAAGGGACTTCCAGATCGCTTGAAGTCGGTGTGTATGACATTGGCTGCGTGAGCGCTCAGTCAAGAAGTTTCAAACAGTCACGTCATTCCGGCATAGCCTGCCCCGTACTTGATACGGGGGTTTGCCGGAATCCAGAGCACATGGACGTCAGTGGACCCCGGCACAAATCCGCCAGGAGCGGATTCGGACGCGCGTAGCGCGGGGCGCAGCCCGAACCGCAGGGATGCGGTGAGCAATCCCTGCCGGGGTGACGAATCACTTCGGATTAACATGAGTGCCTACTAGTAGTATGTTTCATAAACACGTACGCATTCAGGTAGCAGAACCCGCCGTCATGCCAGCGGAAGCTGGATACCTGCTTTCGCAGGTATGACGATCTGTAGCGTTGCGAGCCCAAAATTCAACACTGCCAAAATGTAAACGAATTCAAGAAATGCATTACTAGAAATTGCCCTGAAACCACCCCTTCATGCGTTCCCAGACCCCGCCGTTGTGGCGCAGGAGCCTGTGCCCACGTTGCTCGTTCTCGCAACCGAAAATCAATAATCCGACCCCCGTCGAGAACACCGGATTCTTGACCACATCCACGAGCCCGTTCATCCCTTGGGGTAGACCGAGCCGCACCTGGCGGTGGAAGACCTCCTCGGCCAGATCGACCGCCCCCTCGATCTTGGCGCTGCCCCCGGTCAGGACCACACCGGCGGCCATCATCTCCTCGAAGCCGCTGCGCTTGAGCTCGGTCTGGATCAAGTTGAAAAGCTCCTCGTAGCGCGGCTCGACGACCTCCGAGAGGGTCTGGCGCATGAGCCTGCGCGGGCGCCGGTCGCCCACGCTCGGGACCTCGATGGTCTCCTCCGGGCTCGCGAGCTGGGTCAGGGCGCAGGCGTATTTGATCTTGATCTCCTCGGCATTGTGGGTAGGGGTGCGCAGGGCCACGGCGATGTCGTTGGTCACCTGATCGCCCGCGATCGGGATCACCGCGGTGTGGTGAACGGCGCCGTCGATGAAGACCGCGATGTCGGTGGTCCCGCCGCCAATGTCGGCCAGGCATACCCCCAGCTCCTTTTCGTCGTCGGTCAAAACCGCCTCGCTGGAGGCCAGTTGCTGGAGGATCATGTCGTCCACCTCGAGCCCGCAGCGGCGCACGCATTTCACGATGTTCTGGGCGGCGCTCACGGCCCCGGAGACGAGATGGACCTTGGCCTCCAGCCGCACCCCCGACATCCCAACCGGCTCCCGGATCCCCTCCTGCTTGTCGATGATGAACTCCTGGGGGAGGACGTGCAGGACCTTCTGGTCGGCCGGGATCGCCACCGCGCGCGCGGCGTCGATGACGCGATCGACGTCGCTGTCGGTGACCTCGCTGTCGCGGATCGCGACGATCCCATGCGAATTGAAGCTGCGGATATGGCTGCCGGCGATCCCGGCATAAACCGATCGGATCTCGCAGCCGGCCATGAGTTCGGCCTCTTCGATGGCCCGCTGTATGGACTGCACCGTGGACTCGATGTTGACCACGACGCCCCTTCGGAGCCCGCGCGACGGATTGGAGCCGACCCCGATCACCTCGATCGCGCCGTTCCCGGTGGACTCCCCGACGATCGCGACCACCTTGGAGGTGCCGATGTCGAGCCCCACGACCAGATCTTTTTCAGGCCTTTTCACCGGCGACCCCCCGGAGTGACGAAGAAGGGAGCGGCCGGTGTGCGGCCGGCACGGCCTCGGGCTTGAAGCTCACCGCGATCCCGTTGGTGTGCCGGAGATCGACGCGCGCCACCACGCCCCGGCCCGATTGCACGATGCGCCGGTAATGCGCGACGAAGCGCTTGACGCGCCGCTCGAAGTCCTCGCGTCCGACCAAGACCAGCGGGCCGTCCCTCAGCACGAAGCGCCATGAACCGCGCGCGTCCTGTGCGAGGCCCTGGGCCCGGAGCCCAGCTTGGTCGAGCAGCTCCGCGAGGTGGTGATAACGCATGAGCACCTGTGCCTCCGTGCCCTTCGGCCCATCGAGGAGCGGGAGGCCGGCCGGATAGCTCGCCGCCGGCGGGCTGAACAAGACGCCCTCGGGGCTGAGCAGACCGCGCTCGCCGAAACGCGCGACCGCGCGCTCTTCGTAGACCGTCACGCGCAGGCCATCGGGCCACTCGCGGCTGACCGAGGCCGCCTTGACCCACGGATCGCGACGCAGGCCGTGCTGCACATCGGCCACCCGTACCGTGAAGAAACCCCCGTATACCTGGCGCGCCACCAGGGCCTCCAGTTCCGAGGGCTTGAGCTGGCGGAACTCCCCTTCGATAAACACCTCGCGGATGGGCAGGGTCTCCGGATCGGAGAGCCATGCCCCGGCAAAGCCGAGGAGCACAGAGAGGTCCACCACCATGAAGGTCGCGACCAGCCGGAACCCCCACGGCCGGCGCTCCGCCCGTAGCTCGGTGCGGATCAATCGATTGCGCAGGGGACGGTTTCGCGCGGGCCGCCTCATGAACCCCTCCCGCCGGGCGCCGTCCCGACCGCGGTCTCCAGGATGCGCACCACCAGCGCCTCGAACGACAGCCCCGCTGCCTTGGCGGCCATGGGGACGAGGCTGTGGCCGGTCATCCCCGGGACGGTGTTGACCTCGATGAGCCACGGCCGTCCCTCCCCATCGACCAGGAAGTCCACGCGCCCCCAGCCCCGGCCGTCGAGGGCCCGGAAGCCCCGTAGCGCGAGCGCCTGTAGGCCCCGCTCGGTCGCCTCGGACAGCCCCGCGGGGCAGAGGTAGCGGGTGCGCTCGTCGTGATACTTGGCCTCGTAGTCATAGAACAGGCGTGGGGTCTCGAGGCGGATGAGCGGCAGGGCCTCATCGCCCAGCACCCCGACCGTATACTCGGCCCCCGTGATCCAGTGCTCGGCAATGACCCTTTCATCGAACGAGGCGGCGAGCCTGTAAGCCGGAATGAGCGCCGCGATCTCGACCACCCGGGAGGCGCCGAGGCTCGAGCCCTCGCGGGCCGGCTTGACCATGAGCGGCAGGCCTAGCGACTCGACCACCCGATCCGCGTCGAAACCGGCGTCCAACTCGACGAACGGCGGCGTCGGCAGCCCCGCACCGAGCCACACGTATTTGGCCAGGCGCTTGTCCATGGCCACGGCCGAGCCCAGGACCCCGCTGCCCGTGTAGGGCACCCCCAGCGTCTCGAGGGCCCCCTGGATGCTGCCGTCCTCCCCGCCCCGGCCGTGCAGCGCGATGAACACGCGGTCGAACTCGCCCGCGGCGAGGCGTCCGAGGCCCTCGGCGTCGGGCTCCAGCCCTTCGGCCTCGATCCGCTGGCAGAGGAGCGCCTGCAGTACCGCCCCACCGCTCTCGAGGGAGATGGCCCGCTCCGCGGAGCGGCCGCCCAAGAGGACCGCGACCTTGCCGAAGTTACGCATGCCTTGCGTCCTCGCCCACGATCCGCACCTCCGGTTTCAGCCACACCCCTTGGCGCTCGGCTACCGTGCGCTGCACGTGCTCGATGAGGGCCTCGATGTCGGTGGCCGTCGCCCCGCCGCGGTTGACGATGAAATTAGCGTGCTTTTCGGACACGACGGCATTGCCGATGCGGAAACCCTTGAGCCCGGAGGCGTCTATCAACCGCGCGGCGTGGTCGCCGGGGGGGTTCTGGAACACCGATCCGCAGCTCGGCTGGCCCATGGGTTGGAGCTCGGCGCGCCGGCCCAAGAGCGCCTTGATGCGATCGAGCCCGCCGCCCTCGGGATCGGGCGTGAGCACGAGCTCCGCGGCCAGGTACCACTCGTCCGCCGGCCCGCGTACCTCGCGATAGCCGATCTCGAAGTCCGGGCGCGCGCGGTGGCGGCGCTCGCCCCGTCGATCGATGGTCTCGACCGATCCGATGAGCGCCCAGGTCTCCCCGCCGAAGGCCCCGGCGTTCATGCAGAGCGCCCCGCCCAGGGTGCCGGGGATCCCGGCCAGGAACTCCGCCCCGGTGAGACCGAGCTGCGCGGCCAGTCTAGCGATGCGTGCGCACGGGGCGCCGGCCTCTGCGACGATGACCCGTTCGTCGATGAAGCGGCAGGCGTTCAAGCGCGCCGTGCCGATCACCGTGCCGCGGAGCCCCCCGTCGCGCACCAGGAGGTTGCTCCCGAGCCCTACCCACAGGAGCGGCTCCTCACTCGATGTGCCGCGGAGGAAGCACTGGAGGTCCTCGGCGTCGGCCGGGACGAAGAAGCGCTGTGCACGACCGCCGGTACGCCACGAGGCATGGCGGGCCATGGGCTCGTCGAGGCGGAGATCGCCGCGCACCCCGCAGACGGCCGTGCCCGGCGGAGCCTCCCTCGATGAGCTACCGACCGTCAGCATCCGACCGCACACCGCCGTTCGGCGCCGAGCTCGCGCAGCAAGAGCGGCGCGAGCGCGCCGATGCTGCCGGCCCCGAGCGTGAGCACGATGTCGCCGTCGCGGACGAGCCCGGCCAGGACCGCTAACAGCTCGCTCGGGACGCGGAGATGCAGGGGATCGACCCGGCCCTGTGCGCGGATCGCGCGGCACAGGCTCGCGGTGTCCGATCCGGGAATGGGCGCCTCGCCGGCCGCGTAGGTC
The DNA here is from genome assembly GCA_050740695.1 of Gammaproteobacteria bacterium. Taxonomy (GTDB): domain Bacteria; phylum Pseudomonadota; class Gammaproteobacteria; order JACCXJ01; family JACCXJ01; genus JACCXJ01. The sequence continues at coordinate 8,746 of JBOIDR010000051.1, forward strand.
TCGAAGAGGACCAATGCGTCGGGCAGGGACAGGACCCGTGTGAAGTCCTCGAAGAGGTCATGGGTGCGGGTGTGGCGGTGCGGCTGGAAGCACACGAGCGCGCGCCGACCCGGCCATCCGGCGCGGATCGCTTCCAAGGTCGCCGCGATCTCGCGCGGGTGGTGCGCGTAGTCGTCGATGAGCAGCGCCCGAGTGCCACCGATCGCGAGATCGCCCAGGACCTGCGAGCGGCGCGCGACGCCTTCGAAGCGCAACAACGCGCGGTGGATGGCCTCGTCGGGCACGTCCAGCACCCGCGCCACCGCCACCGCCGCGAGCGCGTTCAAGACCTGGTGTTTGCCGGGGAGGTTGAGCGTCAGATCGAGATCGGGCCGGCCCTCCGCGCACACCCGGAACGCCGTGGCGCCCTCGTGGATCAGGATGTCTTTGGCCATGAGGTCGGCGGGCGTGTCGATCCCGTAGGTCAACACAGGGCGCGCCATATCGGGCAGGAGCTCGCGCACCACCGGGTCGTCGGTGCATACGACCGCCAGCCCGTAGAAGGGCAGGTGGTGCAGGAAATCGACGAAGGCGCGTTTTAGCCGCTCGAAGTCCCCCCCATAGGTCCCCATGTGATCGGCGTCGATGTTGGTGACGACCGCGATCATGGGGTGCAGGTACAGGAACGACGCGTCGCTCTCGTCGGCCTCGGCTACCAGGTACCGCCCCGCCCCCAGGCGCGCATGGCTCCCGGCGCTGGTCAGCCGCCCGCCGATCACGAAGGTCGGGTCGAGCCCGCCCTCGGCCAGGAGGCTGGCGATGAGGCTGGTGGTCGAGGTCTTGCCGTGGGTGCCGGCCACCGCTATGCCGTGGCGGAAGCGCATGAGCTCGGCCAGCATCTCGGCGCGCCGTACCACCGGGATGCGGCGCCGGCGCGCGGCAGAGACCTCGGGGTTGTCTTCGCCGACCGCGCTCGACACCACCACTACATCGCTGCCCGAGACCGCTTCACTGTCGTGCCCGAAGGCCACCGGGACCCCGAGCCGCGCCAGGCGTTCGGTGCCGGCGCCGCGGCAGAGGTCCGACCCCGTCACCTCGTAGCCGAGGTTGTGCAGGACCTCCGCGATCCCGCTCATCCCCGCGCCCCCGATCCCGATGAAATGGATGCGCCGGACTCTCCCCATGGGGTGGCCTTCAAACGCGCGCATGGAGGACCTCCAGGCACTGTGTCGCGACTCTTGCCGTGGCCTCGGGACAGGCCAGGCGCCGGGCCCGCGCCGCCATTTCAGACCGGCGCGCGGGGTCGTCGCGGAGGTCGCCGAGGAGCGCGGCGAGCGCCGTCTCCGTGAGGTCCCCTTGCGGGAGCAGGATCGCCGCGCCGCGCTCGGCGAGATAACGGGCGTTGGCCGTCTGGTGGTCGTCCACGGCGTACGGATAGGGGACCAGGATTGCGGGCGCCCCGGCGGCGCACAGCTCGAAGACAGTGGAGGCCCCGGCGCGGCATAGGACCAGGCCGGCCCAGGCATAGGCCGCGGCGACGTCCTCGATGAAGGGCTCGACTCTAGCCTCGATCCCGAGCGCCGCGTACCGCTTCCCGGTTTCGCCCCCGTCCAGACGGCCCACCTGGTGCCAGACGTCGATCGCGCGCCCCGGCACCTGCGCAATAGCCTCAGGCACCACCCGGTTCAGGGCCGCGGCCCCGTGGCTGCCGCCGACCACGAGCAACCGCAGCGGCCCGCCCGGCCCGGGCCCTCGTGCCGCCGACGATACGAGGGCCGCGACCTCGGCACGCACCGGGTTGCCGGTGCAGATCGCGCTACGGCGCGCCGGGAAGCTGTCGGGAAAGGACTCCATGACGCGTGTCGCGAACGCCGCCACCAGGCGGTTGGTCACGCCGGGCACCGCGTTCTGCTCGTGGATCAAGAGTGGGATGCGCATGAGCCACGCCGCGAGACCGCCGGGGCCGCTCGCGTAGCCGCCCATGCCCAGCACCGCGCCCGGCTTCTGGCGCCGCAGGAGCCGCAGGCATTCGATCAACGCGAGCACGAGCCACAGCGGCGCGGCGAACTGCTTGAGTGGACCGGTGCGGCGCAGGCCGCGCGCGCGCACTGCCGTGAACGGATAGCCCGCACGCGGCACGAGAGTCGCCTCGAGCCCTTGGTGGGTCCCGAGCCAGGTGAGCGGCACCCCGGAGGCACGCAGGTGCTCGGCCACCGCGAGCGCCGGGAACACGTGACCGCCGGTGCCCCCGGCCATGAGCATGAGCCCCAAATTACCTTGGTTGGTCGCGTTACTCGGCATAACGGCCTCGGCTGCGGGCCGCAAACCGCGCCGGGAAGCGCATCTCGCGGTCGATCCGGAACAGGAGACCGAAGGCCAAGGAGGTCGCGATGATGCTGTTGCCGCCGTAGCTCACGAGCGGCAGGGTGAGACCCTTGGTCGGCAGCGCCCCCATGTTGACGCCCATGTGGATGAAGCCCTGCAGCCCGATAAGGAGGCCGAGGCCATAGGCGAGATAGGCGGGAAAGACAGATCCGGCGCGTTCGGCCGTGGTGCCGATGACGAACGCCCGCCACACGATGATGGTATAGGTCGCGATGCACAAGAGCGTGCCCAGGAGCCCGAGCTCCTCGGCGATGACCGCGAAGATGAAATCGGTGTGCGCCTCCGGCAGGTAAAAGAGCTTCTGGACGCTGCCACCCAGGCCGACGCCGAACCACTCCCCGCGCCCGAAGGCGATGAGCGCCTGGCTGAGCTGGAAGCCGCCACTCAAGGGATTGGCCAAGGGGTCCATGAAATTGATGATGCGGGCCAGGCTATGAGGCCTGATCACCGCGAGCACCCCCAGGGCCGCGAGGGCCAGGAAACCCACGGCGAGAAAACGGGCCATCGAGACCCCGCCCAGGAACAGCATCCCCAAGATCGTGGCGATCAGCACCACCATGGCGCCGTAGTCGGGCTCGACATACAGGAGCACGCAGAGGATCGTCAAGACGGCGATCGGGCGCAGGAAGCCGGAGGTGGTGGCCCGCAGCGTCTCGGCGCGGCGATCGATGAAACCGGCGAGGTACAGGATGGCCAGGACCTTGGCCAACTCGCTCGCCTGGAAGGACACCGGGCCGACGCGCAGCCAGCGCATGGCGCCGTGGCTCTCGACCCCGAGGCCGGGGACGAGGACCGCCGCGAGTAGTGCGATGGCGAGGAACAGTGCGAAGGTGCTGAGCCTGCACAGGACCCGGGTCGGGGTCCGAAGGCCGGCATAGGCGATGCCGAGACCCAAGCCGACCGACACCGTCTGGCGCCACAGGAAATACAGCGCGTCTCTGCCCTCCTTCTCGGCCACCGTGACCGAGGCCGAGGCCACCATCACGAGCCCGAGGATCACGAGCCCCGCGAAGGCCGTGAGGAGATAGACATCGCATGGATGTTTGCCGCGCCCGACCGACCCCCCCGGGATCGCCGGCAACGCTCCGCTCGGGATCACGGCGACACCCGCTCGCGGACCGCGGCGACGAAGCGCTCGCCGCGCTCGGCGTAGTCCCGGAACATGTCGAAGCTGGCGCAGGCCGGGGACAAGAGCACGGCATCGCCGGACCGCGCGAGATCCGCGGCCTGGGATACCGCATCCCTCAAGTCACTCGCGCGCGCCACCGGCACGACCCCCTGTAGCGCCTCTGCGATCAGGGGCCCGTCGCGCCCCAGGGTCACCACGGCCCGCACCCCGTCACAGGCCGAGACTAGGGGCGCGAAGTCCGCGCCCTTGCCGTCACCGCCCGCCAGGAGAACCACCGGCCGTTCCTCGCAGAGACCCCGGAGCGCGGCGCAGGTGGCGCCGACATTGGTGCCCTTGGAGTCGTTGTACCAATCGACCCCGCTCGCACGCCCGACCCACTGGCAGCGGTGCGGGAGGCCGTGGAACCCTCGGAGCGCGCTGACCATCGCCTCCGGTGGCAGCCCCACGGCCGTGCCCAGGGCGAGGGCCGCCAAGGCATTGGCCACGTTGTGCCGGCCCGGGATCGGGAGATCGGCCACCGGCATGAGCCGCTCGTCCTCGTAGGCGAGCCAGGCCCCACCCTCCGCTGGGATCAACCCGAAGCACCGCGGTTCCGGAGCCCACAAGGTGAAACCCACGACGGGTCCATCGGGCTCGGCCATGGCCGCGACCAGCGGGTCGTCGCGATTGATGATCTGGGTCCCGGCCCCCCGGTACACGAGTCGTTTGGCCTTTGCGTAGGCATCGAGGGTCGCGTAACGGTCGCTATGGTCGGGAGTGACGTTGAGCACCACGGCCGCGGCCGGCTCGAGGGAAGCCGTGGTCTCGAGCTGGAAGCTCGACAGCTCGAGCACAAAGAGGTCGGGCTCGCCATCGTCCAACAGGTCCAGCGCCGGCGGCCCCAGGTTGCCGCCGGCGCGCACCGCCACTCCCGCCGCCTGCGCCATTTCCTTGACGAGGGTCGTCACGGTGCTCTTGCCGTTGGTGCCGGTCACCGCCACCACCGGCGCCTGGGCATGACGGGCGAAGACCTCGATGTCGCCCACGACCTCGACCCCTTGCGCTCGGGCCTCGAGCAGCAGCGGCTCCCAGGGCGCCACACCGGGGCTCACGATCAGCCGGTGGGCCTCGAGGCACAGGGCTCGGTCGAAACAACCCAGCGCGCGCGGGACATCCGGGAGCTCGCGCGAGAGATCCGCGAGCCCCGGTGGGCGGGGGCGGCTGTCGGTGACCGCGAACGCCTCCCCGTGCCGCGCCAGGAAGCGGGCAGCGGACAGGCCGGTCGCGCCGAGGCCGACGATCACGGTGCCGGGGTGGATCATTGCCGGCATCAGCGGATCTTGAGGCTCGAGAGCCCGATGAGCACGAGCACCACGGTGATGATCCAGAAGCGCACGCACACCCGGGGTTCCGGCCAGCCCTTCAGCTCGTAGTGATGGTGCAGGGGCGCCATATTGAAGATCCGACGCCCGGTGAGCTTGAAGGACGCCACCTGCAGGATCACGGACACGGTCTCCATCACGAAAAGCCCCCCCATGATGGCGAGCACCACCTCCTGGCGCACCATGATCGCGACCACCCCGAGCGCCGCCCCCAGGGCCAGGGCGCCGATGTCGCCCATGAAGACCTGGGCCGGATAGGTGTTGAACCACAGAAACCCCAGGCCGGCGCCGACGATGGCCCCGCAAAAGATGCTGATCTCCCCGACACCGGCCACATAGGGCACGCCGAGATAGGCCGAGATCTTCACGTTGCCGGCGACGTAGGCGAATATCCCGAGGGCCCCGGCGACCATCACGGTAGGCAGGATGGCGAGCCCATCGAGCCCGTCGGTCAGGTTCACGGCGTTGCTCATGCCGACGATGAAGAACCAGGTGAGCACGATGAAGCACCACCCGAGGTCGATCGCCACGGCCTTGACGAAGGGCAGGATCAATTGCGTCTCGGTCGGGGTTCCCGCGGTGGCATACAGGAACCCGGCCGCGCACAGTCCGAACAGCGTCTGCCACAGGAACTTGTAGCGGGCGCCGAGACCGTTGGGATCGCGGTGCATGATCTTGCGGTGGTCATCCACCCAGCCGAGGGCCCCGAAGGATAAGGTCACACCGAGCGCCACCCAGGTAAAGCGGTTGCCGAGGTCGGCCCAGAGCAAGGTGGCGGCGGCGATGGACACCAGGATCAAGAGCCCGCCCATGGTGGGCGTGCCGGCCTTGGCGAGGTGGGTCTTGGGCCCGTCGTCGCGGATGCTCTGGGCCATCTGATAGCGGGACAGGCGCCGGATCATGAAAGGACCGACCAGAAGCGCGATCGCGAGCGCCGTAAGCACCCCGAGGATGGTCCGCAACGTGAGGTATCTGAAGACACGAAAACCACTCTCGTAGCGCATGAGATACTCGGTCAGGAAGAGCAGCATCGGTGCTAGTAGTAGTCAGTCAAGAAGATCCAAACAGGCACGTCATTCCGGCATGGATTGCCGGAATCCAGAGTACAGGGACGTAGGTGCTGTCCTGCATCCTGGACCCCGGCAATCCCTGCCGGGGTGACGAATGACTTCGATTTAACATGACTCCTTACTAGTGCCTCGTCAGCAGGGGTGATCGGCCTGCCGCAGATCGCACCACCCGCTCCATGCGCATGGCGCGCGAGCCCTTGACGAGCAGATGGACACCAGCGTGCAGCTCGGCGCCGAGGGCCGCGAGCAGCGACTCGATGTCGGGGAAGTGGCGCGCCCCCGGGCCGAACCCGGCCACGCTCTCCCGGCACAGATCGCCGAGCCCGTACAGCCGCTCGACGCCGAGCGCCTTGGCCAGGTGGCCGGCGTCCCGGTGGAGCTTCGGGGACTCGGCCCCCAGCTCACCCATGTCACCGAGCACCAGCCAGCGTTCCCCGCGGCAATGCGCGAGGACCTCGAGGGCGGCCCGGAGCGAGCCGGGATTGGCGTTGTAGCTGTCGTCGAGGACGCGCACCCCCGGCGGGCCGTCATAGGCCGTGAGTCGCCCGCGTACCGCCTGCACGGATTCGAGCCCGGCGACCGTGTGCTCGATCGAGACCCCCACGGCTTCTGCACAGGCCGCGGCAGCACAGGCGTTGAGCACATTGTGCGTCCCGAGTAACGGCAGGTGTACGGCCGCCGCCCCCTTCGGCGTCTCCAGCAGGAATCGGCTGCCCGAGAGCCCATCGCCGTTCGGCGCCAGCCGCGCCGTGACCTCGGCGCCTGGACCGAGACCGAGACCGAAACCGATCCGACGCCGCTCGCCCGCGAGCGTGTGCCACAAGGGCGCGAAGTCGTCGTCCTGATTGATCACGGCCACGCCGTCGGGGCCGAGGCCCGCGAAGACCTCGCCCTTGGCGCGCGCCACCCCCTCCACGGACCCGAAGCCTTCGAGGTGGGCGGGGGCGCAGCAGGTCACCACGGCCACCGTCGGCCCTGCGATGCGGCACAGGCGGGCGATCTCGCCGCGGTGGTTGGCGCCCATTTCCATGACCGCGTAGCGGTGCGTGTCGTCGAGGGCGAAGAGGCAGAGGGGCACACCGATCTCGTTGTTCAGGTTGCCGCGCGTCGCGGCCGTGGCGCCGACCCGGGACAGGATCGACAGGAGCATTTCCTTGACAGTGGTCTTGCCGTTGCTGCCCGTGACCGCGACCAAGGGGATCGGAAAGCGCGCCCGCCACAGCGCCGCCAGCGAGCCCAGCGCCGCCAGGGTGTCGGGCACCACGAGGAGCGGGAGGGAGGCCGCGATCGACCGCTCCACCACGGCCGCGGCCGCGCAGCGTCTTTGGGCCGCGGCCACGAACTCGTGGCCGTCGTGATGCGGCCCGTTCAAGGCCAGGAACAGCTCGCCGGCGCCGAGGGTGCGGCTGTCCGTGCCCAAGCCCGTGAAGGCCACATCGGGGCCCGCGATGCGCCCCGACAGCGGGCCGGCGAACTCCGACAGACGCCCGCGGATCACGACGTACCACCCCCGGCCGTCGCGGCCACCATGCGCCGCACCACGTCCCGGTCGCTGAACGGCCGCCGCTGCCCGGCGATCTCCTGATAGTCCTCGTGGCCCTTGCCGGCCACCAGGATCACATCGCCCGGCCGCGCCTCGGCGAAGGCCCGGGCGATGGCTGTCTCACGATCGGGCTCCACGGCGGCTCTTCTCGGGGCGCGCATCCCCGCGAGGATCTGATTGATGATGGCGGACGGCGCCTCGCCGCGCGGGTTGTCGCTGGTGACGAGCACCTTATCGGCGAGCGACTCCGCGATGGCCCCCATCATGGGCCGCTTGCCGGCGTCGCGGTCGCCGCCGCAGCCGAACACGCACAGCACCTGTCCGCCATTCAATCCCCGGATGGCGCGCAAGGCCTTTTCGAGCCCATCCGGGGTGTGGGCGTAATCGACAACGGCGAGCGGGGCGTCCTCGGCGCCCCGAAACACCTCCAGGCGACCCGGCGCGGCACGCACCCTCGACAGCCGCTCCAGGACCTCGGCGAAAGGCTCCCCGAGCGCCACGAGCGCGGCCAGGGCCGCGAGCAGGTTATAGGCATTGAACTCGCCGAGGAGGGGGCTCTCGATGCGCCCCCTGCCCCATACCGAGACCACCTCGAGGGTAAGGCCCCCGGCACCTTCCTGTATGCTCGCGCCGGTCTCGAGCCGCCGGCCGCACACACAGGCCTCGGGCAGGCCGCGGCACTCGCGCTCGGCCAGGGAATAACCGAACACCTGGGCCGAGCCCGGCAGGGCGCCCACAATATCGCGGCCGTAGGGGTCGTCGAGGTTCACCGCGGCGGCCTTAAGCGCCGGGTCCTGGAACAGACGTCGCTTGGCCTCGCCGTAGCTCTGCATGCTGCCGTGGTAATCCAGGTGATCGCGCGAGAGGTTGGTGAATACCGCGACATCGAAGTCCACGCCCGCGACCCGTCCCTGCTCCAGGCCGTGTGAGGACACCTCCATGGCCACGCTCTCTGCCCCGCGCGCGTGCATCTCGGCGAGCAGGCGGTGGGTGGTGACGGCATCGGGGGTAGTGGTGTCGGCGCGCCTTAGATCGCCCCACATCCCATGACCCAGGGTGCCGATGAGGCCGCAGGGCGCGGCGCGCGGCGAGCCGTTGAGGGCCTCGGCGAGATAATGGGCCACGGAGGTCTTGCCGTTGGTGCCGGTGACGCCAATGACCCGCATCTGTCTGGAAGGCTGCCCGAAGAAGCGCCCGGCGATGACCCCGGCACGGGCGCGAAGGTGATGGATGCGATAGACCGGCACGGCCGGCTGCCGGTCGAGGGAGCCCTGATCAACGCTTTCCTCGGGGTACTCGGCATCGATCGCGACCGCGACCGCCCCGGCCCGAAGCGCCTCGGCGACATGGTCACCGCCGTGGCAACGCACTCCTGGCAGTGCCAGGAACAGATCGCCCGGACGGGTCTCGCGGCTATTCAGGGACAGGCCCAAGATCATTCGATCTACAAAGGGGTGATCGTGGCGCGGACCGACGGCGCACAGGCCGGCCAGGAGGTAGCCCAGCGCCGCGCTCTGCGGTGCTCGTATCGAGTCCGGCAGAGGCGTGTTCACAGGGTCCCGGTCCCCCCGCTGTCGAGGCGCACCGGGCGCACCCCGGCCGCCGGCGCGGGGGTGCGCAGGGGCAGATCGTCCGGGGTGATGTCGAGCAGACGCACGGCCTCGCTCATGATGCTGGAGAAGACCGGCGCCGCCACATCTCCGCCGAAGTACACCCCGGACCTGGGCTCATCGATCACCACCACGGTCACGAGCCGCGGGCGGCTCGCCGGGATCATGCCGGCGAACAATGCCAGATAGCGGTCCTTGGCGTAGCCGCCCCCCGGTCTGGTCTTGCGTACGGTACCTGTCTTCCCGGCGACCCGGTAGCCCGGGACCTGCGCGTGCGTCCCGGTACCGACGGTGACCACCCCCTCCAGCATGCGCCGGATCTGGTCGGCGACGGTGCGTGAGATGACGCGGGTGCCCGCCGGCGGGGCATCGAGACGCACGATCCCGGCGGGCATCAAGACGCCGCCGTTGGCGAGCGCCGTATAGGCACTGGCGAGTTGCACGGCATTCACCGACAGGCCATAGCCGAAGGCCATGGTGGCGTGATCGATCTCGCGCCAGTTACGGTAATGGGGGAGGGTTCCGTGGGCCTCACCGGGAAAGCCGCTCTCGGGACTCCGGCCGAAGCCGAGACCTACCAGGGATTTCCACAGGACCTCGGGGCCCAGGGACAGGGCCATCTTGACTGCGCCCACATTGCTGGATTTTTCGATGATCCCGCTCACATCGAGGAGCCCGTAGTCGTGGATGTCGCGGATGGTGTGGCGTCCGACGCGCAGATAGCCCGGCCGGGTATCGATCACGGTCGAGGGGTGGTACGTCCCGGCCTCCAGGGCCGCGGCGATGGTGAAGGGCTTGAGAGTCGAACCGGGTTCGAAGACATCGGTAAAGGCTCGATTGCGATAGTATTCACCCTTGATCTGGCGGCGGTCATTGGGGTTGTAGGAGGGCCGGTTCACGGCCGCCAGGACCTCTCCGGTCCCCGCATCCATCACCACCACCGAGCCGGCACGGGCCCGGTATCTGCGGACGGCGGACTTGAGCCCGCGGTAGGCGACATGCTGGACGCGCTTGTCGATGCTGAGCACGAGGTCCCGACCGGGCCTCCCGCTCGCGATCACCTCGATATTTTCGACCACGCGCCCGCGATTGTCCTTGATCACCCGCTTGCGGCCCGGTATCCCGCGGAGCGTGTCGTCGAAGGCCCGCTCCAGCCCCTCCTGACCGATATCGTCGATGTCGGTGAAACCGATCAGGTGGGCCGTGCTCTCCGAGGCCGGGTAATAACGGCGGTACTCCCGGCAAAGTACGACACCAGGTACGGCCAACGCGCCGAGCCGCTCCGAGACGCTGGGCGGGAGGTGACGTTTGAGAAACGCGAATTCGCGACCCTGCCGCGTCGTCAATATCCCCGACAATCGCTCGGTGTCGATGTCGAGGACCCGCGCCACCTCCGGTAGGCGCTCTCGCGCCCGCAGGAGCTCGGCGGGCGCGGCCCCCGCCGTATCGATCGGGGTGCTGATCGCGAGCGGCTCCCCGCGCCGGTCGGTGATCATGCCGCGATGGGCCGGCAGCTCCACCACGCGCACATGGAGCCGCGCACCGCGGTGCTGAAGGACCTCCGTCTCCCCCCACTGTAGATGGAGCGCCCGTGCCGCAAGCAGCGCGGCCGCGGACAAAAACAACCCCACCATGACGTTCCCGCGCGGGGTCAGGCCCCATTTCACCCGCGGGCCCCATTTCGCCCGCGATCTCTCTCGCGCCCTCATGGCGACACCATGAGGACGACGTGGTCGGGGCTCGGTATGGTCATGGAAAGCTGGCTATGGGCCAGGGCCTCGACCTGCGCCTGGGTGCGGGCCGTCGCCTGCTCGAGCTGCAGGCGGCCCCAATCATCCTGCAGCCTGTCCCGCTCCTGCTCCAGGCGCGCCAGCTCGAAAGACGCCCTACGACCCTCGTGACGCACGCTCACCATGCAGAGGGCCGATGCGAAAACGGCGACCGCCAGGCACAGGCCCAGGAACCGGCGCGCCGTGATCGAGCCGCGTTCGGTATCCGCCGTAGCGCTGATCGAGGTTGTCATCCCAGGCGCTCCGCCACCCGCAAGACCGCGCTGCGGCAACGGGGATTCCTCGCCACCTCGGCGGTCGGTGGCCGGGTGGGGCCGGCGATGAGACGCAGGCGCGCCGGCCGCTCCCGGGCCGGGACCGGGAATTGACGCGGTGGTCGCGAGGGACGCGCCTCGTCGCGAAGGAAACGTTTGACGATGCGGTCCTCGAGGGAATGGAAGGCGATCACGAGCAGCCGGCCGCCTCTGCCCAGGACCTCGAGCGCCTGGGGGAGCGCCGCCGCCAGCTCTTCGAGCTCCTGATTGACCTTGAGGCGCAGGGCCAGGAAGGCGCGCGTGGCGGGGTGCCGGCGCTCCGCGCTCTGTGGCGTCGCCGCGGCGACGACCTCGGCCAGGCGCCGCGTGGTGGCTATGGGAGCGATCTCCCGTGCCGCCACGATGGCCCGCGCCATCCGGCGGGCGTGTCGTTCCTCACCGTAGGTGTAGAGCACCGACGCGATCTCGTCCCGCCCGGCGCGCGAAAGCCATTCGGCCGCGCTGTGTCCGGAGCGCGGGTCCATGCGCATATCGAGGGGCCCATCGCCGGAGAAGCTGAAGCCCCGCGCCGGGTCGTCCAACTGGGGCGAGGACACCCCGAGGTCGAACAAGACCCCATCGATCCTCCCGCCCCATCCCCGTCTCTGCACCATGTCTCCCAATCGGCTGAAGCGGCAATGCTCGGCGAGGACGCGCCCATCACGGGTGCCGAGCGCCGCCGCGGCCTGCGCGGCCTCGGGGTCGCGATCGATCGCCAACAGGCGCCCGGCGTCCCCCAGGCGCGCCAGGATCGCGAGGCTGTGGCCCCCGCGGCCGAAGGTGCAATCGATATAGACCCCGCCCTCCCGAACCCCGAGGTGCGCCATCACCTCATCCAGCAGCACCGGGGCGTGGAGCTCGCCGGTGCCGGTACCGACCACCGCTAGAACGCCAGCTGCTTTAACATCTCCGACGCCGTCCCCACACCGGACTTCACCTCAAGCTGCCACTCGCTACGCTCCCTCACCCAGGCCTCCCCGTCCCAGATCTCGAAACGATTGCCCTGGCCGACGAAGGTGATCTGCCGCTCCAGCCCCGCGAACTCGCACAGGGGATCGGGGATCCGGATGCGACCTTGTCCGTCGGGGTTGCACGGTATCGCATGCCCGCGCATCATCTGCTTGGTGCGCCGGGAGAGCTTGTCGAAATCCGACAGCTCCAGGAGCTTCAGCTTGACCACCGCCCACTCGCTCTCCGGATACAGCCACAAGCACGGATCGTAGGGGCTCACCGTCAGCATCAGGGACGCTTCACCCGCGGCCACGAGCACGTCGCGATAGGTGCTCGGGATCGCGATGCGGCCCTTGGCATCCAGGCTCAGGGCCGTGCTCCCCTCGAATTCCCGGAACATACTTTCCGCTCAATGGCCTCCCCCAGAATACCCACTGGCAGGGCAGTATACCCACTGCTCCCCAACAATCCCCACTTCGCCGAAGCATAGGAAGCTCGCAGGCTCCTGTCAAGGAGACCGGGCGCGGATCAAAATCCAATAGGAGAACCGGCACTATCCAACGAGCCCGCGGGTGGGAGGGGGAGCCGGCCTGTAAGCCGGGTTCTGTCCGGTGCCCAAGAGCATACCTCTCGAGCCCCGGGGCAATCATTCATCTCGGATGTACGTCGCCGCACACCTCCAGCGACCTACCCGGGGACTCGCGCGGGCCGCGCTTCGCCACCCTCGGAAGGGATGGCCCGTCCCCCTATTTGGTCTTGCTCCGGGTGGGGTTTACCGTGCCGCCGGCGTTGGCCGGCGCGGTGCGCTCTTACCGCACCTTTTCACCCTTGCCGCCCCGCGTGAGCGGGGGTTGGCGGTTTGTTTTCTGTGGCACTTTCCGTGGGCTCGCACCCCCCAGGCGTTACCTGGCACCCTGCCCTGTGGAGCCCGGACTTTCCTCTGCACCGAAACGGCATGATGCAGCGATTGCCCGGCCGGCTCCCGACCGCTTAGTGTCCTGCGCCGGGCGCGGCGTTGCAAGGGCGAGTCTTTTCCAACAGGTAGCAGTTGGGTCGATCATGGGAGCCCTGGTGATCGCCATGAACGAGACGCGATGATGCACGCTGGGGCAGCTCAAGGCCTCTCTGAAGGGATGGGGGAAGTTGAGTTCGAGCGCGTCGGGCGCGACGAGGAGACTACGGGCACGTCTATGCGGTGCTCAAGCGCTGTGCCTCCCCTCGGCTCAAGCGGGCGGACAAGGGCGGGGTGCTGTGCTATCTGAGGCAACAGCGGACCCGCCTGGTGCGGCGATGCCACAGGAGGGCCGAGGCCTACCTGGTGCTGGTCAAGGCTATGCTCGAGCTAGAAGGCTTCCCTTTCACGATCAGCGGCTTCCATGCCGGCAACTGCTCGGAGTACATCAATATCGCCCGGCTTCTGGAACGGGGTACGAGCACCTGGCAGAGGACGGCCCCGGCAATGTGGGACGACGGAAGGGCGACTTCTTGTTTTTCATCCTCACTTGAGGTATAAAAACCGGAAGTCCTTCGGATAGACGCCGAGAGAGGAATTTCAATGACTGCGATTTTGTGTGTGGAAGCAAGGGATGTTCATGGCCGCCTGTCTGATCTGGGGGTGACCGAGCAGGGGTTAAGCGACGCCGTGCGGCGCGGTTACCTGGCCTATAGCAATTGCACGGCGAATCACCCGCCGCTGATCCCGGGGATATGGGCCTGGGGAGAGACCGTCCGCGCACTGCGCGAATACTTGCTCCCATTGGGATGGACGCGTTCTGACGAGGACAATTACTCGCTGGTTAGCAACCCGTCGGGAGAAATCGCCATCGCCGTTGCTACGGGAGACGAGGGAACCGGCCGCGCAGAGGCCTCGCCATCCACAAAAGCCCCGAAGGGACCGAATACCATCGATGCCATTGCTGCAAACCAGTTGCACCTTAACCTATTCGCGGAATCTCCGCCGTTCCCCGTACCTGCTGCCAGGTCCTCCGATGCGCGAGACGAGAAAGTCACGTGGGTTCTGCTGATCCACCGGGCAACAAGCGAGGTTCGATGCGAGCTTTCGCTGCCCTCATCCATCGGAACCGATGGGAGAATCGACGGCTGGCGCGAACGCATCCTTCTGGGTTGCATCCCGCTTGATAGCAAATTTGTTGAAGTGGCGCCTCCAGCCTTACCGGATATTACCGTCGACGTAAAACGCAGGGCATGAGCGAAGGATTCAATCCATCACGGCTTACCCTGGCGCGCAAACGCCGGGGGCTCACGATGACGAAGCTTGCCGCCGTGATCGGTGTTGAGCTGCGGTCCGTGTCGGCCTACGAGAAAGGAGAATTCAGGCCGGATGACGATAAGCTGCATAAGCTCGCGCAGGCTCTCAGATTCCCCGAGGCGTTCTTCTCCGGCGATGATCTGGAAGAGCCCACGCCGGACAGCGCCAGCTTCCGCGCCCTGTCGAAGATGACGGCTGCACAAAGGGATACGGCACTGGGCGAAGGCGCTATCGCGCTGCTGCTCACCAAGTGGGTTGAGGAACGGTTCGATCTCCCCCGGGTTAGCCTGCCCGACCTCAGCAGAGAGGGAACGCCGGAAGCCGCCGCCGAGCATCTTCGGCAGCACTGGGGGCTTGGCGAGCTGCCGATCAAGAACATGGTGCATCTGCTCGAAGCAAAGGGAGTGCGGGTTTTTTCTCTCGCCGTGGACGCAGACTCAGTGGATGCCTTCTCCATGTGGAAGGAGACTACGCCTTTCGTGTTTCTCAACACCAGAAAATCGGCAGAGCGCAGCCGCTTCGATGCGGCCCACGAGCTCGGTCATCTCGTCTTGCATCGCCATGGCGCACCGCAGGGCCAAGTTGCAGAAAGGGATGCCAATGTTTTCGCCTCGGCGTTTCTCATGCCGCGGGCTAGCGTTCTTGCTCATGCGCCACGACTGGCGACAGTCGATCACTTGATCAGGCTGAAGCAATACTGGACCGTTTCTGTGGCCGCCTTGGCGTACCGGCTGCACACCGTGGGCCTTCTTTCGGATTGGCATTACCGGAGCCTGTGCATAGAGATCGCCTCTCGGGGCTATCGTGTGCAGGAACCCAATGAGGCACAGCGGGAAACATCGCAGGTGCTCGCAAAGGTGTTTGCAGCACTGCGCGAGGAGAGCATGTCGAAAGGGAGCATGGCCGAGGAGCTGTGTGTCCCTGCTGAGGAGATCGAGGAGCTTGTCTTCGGACTTGCGTTGACAGGGCTGACAAGCACTTCGGGCGCGAACGGGACGACGAGCCGGGAACGCCCTCAGCTTCATGTTGTGAGTTCCACGAACTGCGAGGAGTAAGGATCGGGTCATGAATGGAAGGGATATTCGACTATGACAGAACCAACAATCATCTGCCCCAATTGCAAGACGGAAATTCGTCTTACCGAGTCGCTTGCGGCTCCTCTGATTGAAGCTACGCGTAAGCAATTTGAGCAGCAGCTTTTTCAGAAAGATGAAGAGATCGCCACGCGCGAGCAAGGCATCCGCGACAAGGAAAAACAGCTCGCCGAAGCAAAGCGTACACTTGACGAACAAGTGGCCGCCCAGGTTGCAACGCAGCTACAGGCGGAGCGCGACTACCTCATAGCGGAGGAGGCCAGAAAGGCGAAGCTGGCTAGCGCAGCGGATTTGGAGGCCAAGGCCCGCGAAGTCACCGACCTGCAAGAAGTCCTTAAGGCCCGTGACGGCAAGCTGGCTGAGGCGCAGAAGGCGCAAGCCGCGCTCATAAAGACGCAGCGTGAACTGGATGACGCTAGACGCGAACTGGATTTGACTATTGAGAAACGCGTCCAGGATAGTCTAACCGAGGTGCGTGAGAAAGTAAAGCGCGAAACGGAGGAGGGGTTGAAGCTCAAGGTGCTGGAGAAAGATCAGACCATCGCCTCGATGCAACAGACAATCGAGGAGCTTAAGCGGAAGGCCGAGCAAGGGTCGCAACAATTGCAAGGCGAAGTGCAGGAGCTAGAGCTAGAAAACGTGCTGCGCATGAAATTCCCGTTCGACTCCATCGAACCAGTACCAAAGGGCGAGTGTGGAGGTGACGTGCTGCAACGGGTTGTCAGCGCGAACGGCCAGGCCGGCGGAACGATTCTTTGGGAATGCAAACGCACCAGGAACTGGAGCGATGGCTGGCTCGCCAAGCTCCGGGAAGACCAGCGAACGGCGAAGGCCGAAATCTCCGTACTCGTGAGCCAGGTGTTACCCAAGGGTGTCGAGACTTTCGGTGCAGTCGATGGTGTCTGGCTGACGAATCCCCGCGTCGCGCTGCCAGTGGCCACCATCCTGCGCCATACACTGCTTGAAGTAAGCATGGCGCGCCAGGTCTCTGAAGGCCAGCAAACCAAGACCGAGATGGTCTACCAGTATCTCACCGGCCCTCGCTTCCGCCAACGCGTCGAAGCCATAGTCGAAGCGTTCTCATCGATGCGGGAAGACCTCGATAAGGAGCGCAAGGCGATCATGAAGCAGTGGGCAAAGCGCGAAGAACAGATCGAGCGGGTCATGGGCGCGACGGTCGGCATGTATGGTGACCTTCAAGGCATAGCCGGAAAGTCGATTCAAGAAATCGAAGGCCTGGAATTTCCAGCTATAGAGTTTAAGGATGGCGACGGCCACCGGTCCGGGCCTTCCGGGAACGGCCCCGGCAGCGTCGCCGGGCGGAACATTGAGAGAGAATGCAAAATAGATCAACCTGGAAGCCTCTATGGCGACGCTTCAGCAACAGATAGCCGATAAGTTCCTTACGAAGCTCGCGGAATCCAAGGATGTGGACGCCGGGAGAATTGACCAGCTCCGAAGCTTGCTCGCCGACAGTAAGAAGCTGAAGGCTGAGGACCTCGTGAAGGTTTTCTCGTTTCCTGCTGGCGGTGATCTCAAGTGATCAAGCTAGAAACCGCCCATATCGAAGAAGTGAGAGGCATTCGGAAGCTCGATATTGATTTCCGGTAACACTTTAGCCTCCTGAAAGAGCCACTGGCGTCAGCGTCAGCTTTCGTGTAAGGTTTTCTCGACTGTGGGGGGGCCTTCATGGAACCGATCCTATTTCGCTACCGTGGGCGTGATCTCTGTGCGGTAGACATCGCGTTGGTTCGCGCGACGATTGCCGCGCACTACG
>JBOIDR010000052.1:0-25922 GCA_050740695.1 Gammaproteobacteria bacterium
CTCGCGCAGGAGGTAGCGCGTATAGGACTTGCTGCCGTGGTGAACGGTGGAGACGTCGACGTACATAGTGGCTACTACTATGCCACAGATATAAATACTTGTCAACACATACAGCGTTACTATAGTGGCTACACTCTAGGCCATAAAGCCTCTTATCCTACTGTTTTCACAAGAGAACCGCTCAAAACGGGGAGGAACATCCGATAGAGATACGGTGCCAAAAAGGAACGTGGTCTCTTCCGCCACGAGAAAAAGCGGCGCTCCGCCGCTGGAGATCTCGACGGCATGGGCCACGGTCTCCCGGCCCCCGTCCGACTGTGCGCACGCCCGCAAGGCCTGGAGCGACGGGAAATGCATTTCGGCGATACGGTAGAACGGCGGCCGCGTCCCATTCGAGGTCCCCACGATCTTGGTCGCTACGAACCGCGTTTTGCCGACGAGTTTTTCAAGAATCATCGGTACGTGCTCCTCCTGATAGAGCTTTTCGAATGTCTCGAAGCTACGGGCATATTCGGACGAGAGTCCATCGCCCCCCTCGTCCTGGTACAAGTGATCGAACGTCTCCATGTCCTGCGGTCGTGGATACATCACCATGAATTTGACATCAGCCATAACAGCCTCCAATCATCGCTTTCTCGGTTACGAGAGGCACACGCTATCCATGGATAGATATAGTGGCGCGCCGCCGTCTATCATACCGGCCACGCCTTAGATCCCCTCGCCTCCGGGAGAGGACTGGGTGAGGGGACCAAAAGCGTGATCTCTGACCGTGCGTGGTATATCAGGGGGACACCAGCGCTTTCAGCCGACCCAACACGGAACTGCCGCCAAAAGCAAACGTCTGCTCTTCGGCGACCAGAAACACCGGGGCCCCGCCACTCGAGATCTTCACGGCATGGGCGACGGTCTCCTGGCCGCCGGCGGACTGCGCGCACGCCTGCAAGGCCTGGAGCGATGGAAAATAGACCTCGGCGATACGGTAGAACGGCGGGGGTCTCCCGTCCGGGGTAGCCACCACCTTGGTCGCTACGAACTTCGTCTTGCCCGAGAGCTTCTCTACCGCCATCGGGACGTGTTCTTCCTGATAGAGCTTCTCGAACACCTCGATATCTTTGGGACGTGGATACATCACGATTAGTTTCACATCGGACATGACACCCTCCTAACATTGTTCAGGTCTTGAGGTATCCCCTCGTTTCGGCTTCGAACGCTCCGTGTCGTCGATCCGTTCCAATACTCGAAAATAAACCACAATTTCGAGACCATCGGCATGAACCGCCCTCACTGCCCTCTCCGTCCATTTGGATGACCGTTCGTTCCAGAAATGGGCCAAAAATCAATCCAACGCACGGAGCGTAACCTCGACGACGTCTTCCAGGGCCGCACGGTCGGTCTGGATCTTCCCGATGACCAGGAGCCCTTGCAGGCTGCTGGTGAGATACCGGGCGAGCGCGCGCAGGTCACGCCGTTCATCTAGCTCACCGCCACGCTGCGCACGCAACAAGGTCGCGTGGAAACCGTCCTCGAGCTGGGTGAGGCATAGGCTCACCTTCTTCGCCGTTGCCGGATCGGACAGTCCCCGCTCTACGGCCGAATTCGTGATCAGGCACCCGCGCAGCGGCCCGCCGGTGATGACATGCTCCACCACGGTCACGAAGAACTGCCGGATGGCGGCCCTGCCGGAGGGGCAAGAGTCGAGGATGTCGAGTAGCTTCCTCACCACCATCTGACGGTATCGATCCAGGAC
Organism: Gammaproteobacteria bacterium; assembly: GCA_050740695.1. GTDB lineage: Bacteria > Pseudomonadota > Gammaproteobacteria > JACCXJ01 > JACCXJ01 > JACCXJ01. The sequence goes on from JBOIDR010000052.1 coordinate 1,748, forward strand.
CGACAGAAAGAGCCGCTGCTTGTCTCCGAAGGCGACATACAGGCTGGCACGATGGATCCCCATGCTGTCCACCAGATCCCGGATCGAGGTGGCTTCGTAGCCCTTGGACCAGAACGTCTCCACGGCCCTGTCGAGCACCTCCTCCAGATCGAACTCTCTCGGTCTCGCCACAAGCTACACCCCGGTAGGGCGATGGGTCACGTAGAGGCACTTTGCACGTTCTAGACCGACTAGTCAATAACCTCGAACCGGCGGAAGGCGGGTTCCCTGGCCCGACATTCGTACACCACGAGGACGGGGGTCGTTCCCGGTGGCGCCGGGGCGACTCGTATTCGGCCGGGGGGTGCTGACGATGGCCGTCGTGACGAGTGGAGGCATGAGCGGCACCGCGCTGGCTCGCGGGCCCGGTCGGCCGGGTACACTTGCAGCGTGGCGATCGCGGATCTCTAGGAGGAGACCATCACGCTCCCGCGCGCGCTGCCGTTCCCGGTTCGAGCTACGCCCGCCCGAGGGGTTCGATGCCGAGAAACTCGAGACCTGGCCACTGCCCGTCGGTCGGCTGGAACATGTCGAGGGAAGGCTGCTCTATCTACATGCCGGCGTGTGGGGAAGAGGCCGAAGCGACACCGCACCCTGTACCTCGACCTCCCGGAGTTACGTTGACGGCGAGGGCGGCGAGGTCGTCGGTAAACCCGGATTGGCAGGGCACGGCCCAAGGAGCCGAAGATCACGGTTTGTCCAGGCCGATGGACGCGGGGACTGAGTAGCGTAATAACTTGCAACGCCACCCACAGTCAATCCCAGCCCGCCAGATCGGCTCGAAAGACCCGCACCTGCCTTAACACCGTCTCGCGCTTCAGGTTGAACCACACCATGGCGGCGGTGATGGCGGCGCCGAGGGCCATGAGCATCACGGCCTTGGCCAGGCGTCCGTCGGGATAGAAGCGCACCAGCTGGCCCAGCACGTTGACGATGAGGAAGGTCACGCCAGCGTACAGGAGCGCCCGGATGCGGAGCGCGATCCCGAACGCGGCCCCGACCAGGCTCAAGCCGAGCGCGAGAGCGAAAGCGCCGAGCCCCGGGGCTAGGAACACATCGGCGGTGGCGCTGGCGTAGAGCAGGGTCACGGCACCCAGGCGGGTGCTGTGGGCGACGCTCGGTTTGATCTCGCGCCGGTGCAGGTGGAGGAGGATCAAGACGCTCAAGCTCGCCGGGATCAGATACACCTGGATCAGGCCGGCCTCGCGGGCGACACACGGGATCCAGAGATAGAGCGCCGCATTCAAGGCCAGGACGCCGAGATAGAAGGGCGTGGCGGTCCGGGTCGTGCGGCGCATGAGGAGATACACCGATCCGGCCGTGACTAGCCCGAGGCTCGCCGAGACCGAGGCGAGTTGCAGCGGCACCGTCATGAGGACGGCGAGCGGCATGAGGTAGGCGAGGTGCAGGAACGGGCGTGAGTCGAAGAAGCGCTGCAGGAACACCAATCCATAGGCCACTACGATGAGGGCGGCGGTGTCCCACAGGGTCACGGGACCGAGCTCGAGCAACATGAGGCGAAGATAGGATCCCAGGGCGCCGGCCCACAGGCACACCGCGTAGACCCACGGCGATTGCCGTGCGAGGCGGGCGCGCCGGAAGCCGATCCAGAGGATCGACGCCGCCGCGATCGAGGCCGCGACCCCATCCCAAGTCCCGGCCAGCCGCGCCAGCGGCGAGCCCGCGGCGAGCCCCGCGGTCAGTGCCAGGAGGTGCAGCGACCATTCGATCACGGCCACCCCGCAGAGCCAGGACCAGGACCGTGCGGTCAGGTCCAGGAGCGGCGACCGCCCGAGGTCGGCCCACCCGAGGCGTTCGAGCACGCCGGCGAGGACCGCCAACTCCAGGGCGTACCAGGGCAGGAGCAGAGGCGCCGCGTCGACCGGAACGAAGGCCAACGGCCAGGCGTGCAGGAACACGATCATCAACCCGAGCGCCGCCATCCGCCAGGCATGCCGCCCGGTCGCGACGCCGAGGCCGGCGGCGAGGCCGATCACCACGGCGAGGGTCAGGAGACGCTCGGGCACCGGGACGTTCCAATAAAGGACCAACGTCGCGATGGCCATGAGCGTGGCCAGGGTACACCAGCGCAACGACACCGACCGTCCGAACGGGTCCGTAGGCGGGGCAAACGACCTCGCCGCATACACCAGGAGAGCGAAGCCGGCCACCGCCAGCGGTGGGTGAACGATCGAAGATACCAGCATCAAATACCCACCCAAGAACACCCCGGCGAGTGCCGCCACCAAGCCATGCATCGTGACCGGCGTGCGAGACAGGGCGAGCGCGTGACCCATCGACAACGCCAAGGTGAGCGACAGGAGGATCACGAACCCCGCCTGACCGATCCGCACGCCCGGAAACGACAAAAGCAGCGCGTCCCACGCGCACGCGCCGAGGGCCAGGAACCCGAGCCCGAGCCCGAGCGACGCGGCGGCCGTCAACGGCGCCGCCAGATCGTGTCCGCCCCACCCCATCCGGAAGGCGATGCCGGAGCCATACCGCCGCCACGAGCGCCCGGCGTAGAGAAGGACATTGGCCCAGACCAAGACGCCGATGAGGAGCCATTGCACCAGCTCCACGGCGGAGGCCGTCGGCATCGACGCATCCAGGAGAGCGAGCATCGACAGGCCACCGGCGGCCGCGAGGCCGGACACCGCACCCCACGCCCAGCCGGGCCAGGCGCTCTGGCCGAGCAGGAGGGACAGGTAACCGGACGCGACCAGGAGTCGAAGCGCCAGCGCGCCCGGCCCTGCACCTACGTCCACGAGACCGACCGCGATGAAACCGAGACCGAGCCACGGCCAGGTGCCGGCACCGAGTGCGAACCGCGGCCAGCGGGCGTTGAAACGCGGCACCACGAAGGCCGCGAGCGCCCACAGGGCATACGCCCAGCAGAGGCTCGTCCACGCGGCGAGCCCGTGCGTCACGAGCCCGCTCCCGAGCGCGGCGCTCAGGAACAGTGCGACACCGAGACCCCACACCGGCGCGAGCAAGGCCACCGGGATAGGCCAGCGGAGCGGAGGGAGTGCCACCGCCAGCGCCAGCATGAGCCCGGCGAGGCCGGTGCCCCCGTACCATGGTCCGAGCATGGCGGGGGCGAGCCCCGCGACCAGCGCCGATCCGTAGCAGAGACCTGCGGCGATCCGCAAGGGCTCGCTCAGGCGCCCGGCCCCACGCGGCCAGCGGTGCACCGCATCCGCCCCCAGGGAGAGCAGCAAAGACACGATCGCGAGCGTGACCCAGAGGTCCGCCAGACCGGGATGCATCAGCGCCGTCCCGGCCAGGCCATCGTGAAACACGGCTAGCTCCGCGCGCACGAGCGCCAACACGAGGAGCAGGATGGCCGCGAGATCCATCTGGACGCTCAGGACCCTTTGGTTGGCCCATAAGAGCACCCCGCCCCCGATCGCCAGCACCACGCTCGGCGTGGTCCCTTCAATCCAGTGCCCCAGGGCCATGCCGTAGGCTTGCAGGGCGACGGCGATCAGCGTCAAGCCCAGGGACGTATGTGAGAGCGGCGTGGGATACAGCATGCGGGCGAGACCCGTGGGGTCCCTCCCTCGTTCCACGACCCACGCCGCCACCAGGAACCCGAGGGCGAGCAGCACCAGCGCGAGCCCGGCACCGGGATCGGCGGCCAGCGGCCCCAGGCCGGTCGTGGAGCTCGCCGCGCCGTACAGAATCAGCCCAGCGAAGCTCAACGACGCGAGCATCAGATAGACATGCATGGGCTTGCGGTAACGCCATGCCGAAGCGCACCAGAAGCCCGCGGCGATCGCCGGTACGGGGAGGATGTCGAGACCGAGCGCGACTCTTGCGTCGAAGAGCCCCCCGATGGCGAGCCCAGCGCCCGCGAGGCAGAGGCCCATGGCCGCCACGTGGGCCGTGCGCTCGATGATCACGCGACCGCCTTCGGACCTATAGCCGCCGGAGAGGCCCAGGGCGCCGGCGAGTCGCAGCGCCACACCTTGCCGCAGGACCCACATAACGCCGGCCCAGGCGATCATGGCATAGGCCGTGAGTGCCCCGAGCATGGTGGCCTCGGTCGTCGCAAATCCGAGGCGGTGCAGGGCCGCAAGCCACGCGCCGACGCCGAGGAGTAACGAGACGGTGACGAGCCCGGCACGGCGAAAACACCCGGCGAACAAGACGCCAACCATGGCCCCCAGGCCGGCGGACAACACCCAGGCCCATCCCAGACGCCCTTCCGCAAGCCGCGCCAAGAGGTGCCCGATGCCGGCCAACCACAGGACCACCATCGCCTGCGTGAGCGGGGCTGAGAGGAGCCGCTCGCATCGCAGCCCGCGGCTCCCCGGCAATACCTCGACCCGCCACAAGAGGGTCACCGGCCCGGGAGCGATGGCCTCCATCCCGGGTGGGTCCCGCCGGACCATGGCCGCGCGCTCCAACGCCAAGAGCGCGACCCACGAGAGCGTCGCGAGCGCCATGAGTAACCCGCCGTCCGAGGGCTCCGGGAAATACTCGAGCTTGGTGAGCACCCCCGCCGCCGTGAAGCACCCGAGCGCCACGTAGATGAGCGGGCGCAGGTACAACGCGAGGCCCTGCCGGAAGAACAGCAGCCCGGAGATCACGAGCACGATGGTCGGTAGGGCGGCCGCGGGCTCGCCCTGCCAGGGCCACGCACCGAGCGCGGCTGCGAGGGCGGTGGCGAGCAAACCGCCATCGAGCAGCGCTGCGGCGCGCGTCACGTCGCGCGCGTCGAGGACAGCGAGCCCACGCTCCGTCCACAGTACGGCCAAAACCGCGAGGCCGAGGCTGAACTGCGTGGTCCAGGCGAGGGCCGGCCAGCGCGGGGCGTAGGCGAGTGTGACGGCGCACAGGACCATGACCCCGTAGCTCCCGAGCTTCTCCGCTACCCCGCCCTGGCGGGTGCCCGCACCGGTCCGGGTCGCGTTGAGCCCATACCAGAGGCCCGTGCCGGCACCGCCCGTGGCTAGGCCGACGAGCCCCGGCTCACCGTTCCAGAGGCTCCAGGCCGTGAGCGAGAAAAGCGCGCACCCTAATGTCCAGGAAGCGATCTCGCCGAGCCGCGCCGAGCGCCGTACCAGCACCGAGCGGTTCAGGGCATAGAGGCCGGCGAGCCCCGGCAGCGCGAGGAGGAGGTGCAGGGCCGGTTCGAACGGCCTGAGCACGAGGAGCGCGTAGAGCCACGACACGCAGCCGAGCAAGAGGTAGAGCGGGGTCAGGGTCAGATGACGCCAGACCACGAAGCCGTACAGCCCGATGGCCAAGACCAGAGTCATGCCGCGCGCCACGGGTGCGCCCGAGGCGAGCGCGAGCGCCAGCACCGAGAGGCCGTAGATGGCGAACGTAAACTGGGACAGGAGCGAGTGGCCGATGCTCCAGTGCTTGAGCCGGGCATCGACGTAGAAGAGCAAACCGCTAGCGGCCATGAGGAAGGGGCCGGAGTATCCCTGCGGTAACGGCACGTCCTCCGGTGCGCCCCAGATGGCATGGACGAAGGCGACGAGCGCAGCGTAGAAAAGGGTGCCGGCGGCGTAGATCGCGCTCTTGCGGCGTTCGACGAAGATCGCTTGGAGCCACTCGTCGGTGAAACGCAGGAGCGCATTGCCGAGGAGCCCGAGGATCACGAGGTGCATGAGCGCGATCCCGGCCCAGCTTCGCCAGACATCGAGGAGCGGGACGGCGAGCTGGGTGGCGGACAGCGCCAGAAACAGACGCGGGTGAGCGGCCAGACGCCGGTCCATCACCCCGGAGGCCAGCAACATGGCCGGGTAAAGCAGGCCCAGGGACAGGGCCGCGGCCATGAGCCCGCCCACCACGAAGCCGAACGACGGGGATGACGCGATCAGACGCGTCGCGGCCGCGATCGTCAGCGGCACCAAGAGCGCCCCTAGGGCCATCAGCACCTCGCTCGACACGCGCAACTCCGGCCGGCGGCGGCGAAGCCCATAGCCACCGCCGATCAGAAGGAGCGTATAGAGAAGCAGGGCGCCCCAGATCGTGAGGGCCTTCCCGAAACCCGTGGTGTAGGAGACCAGGAACACGGAGCCGGCGACGAAGCAGAAGCCCCCCATGAACCATCCGATGTTCTGAGCCAGGAACGGCGCGATGAGCGCGTGCCAACCCGACACCGCCTTGAGGGTGCGTTCGAGCAGCCCCGGCTCGGTGGGACGAAAGGCGTGGCTCTCGGCGATCTGGCGGTCCACGGCCGGATCACCGTCGGGCGTGCGCCTCACGTGCGAGGTCGCGGCGTCGATTCGAACGCCCGTCTCTTCACCTCCCGCCGTCGGGAGGGAGAAAGGATCATGGCCCATCGGCCCTGCTGCAGGCGCGGGGATGCGATCGTCCGTCCCCATACTCGCAAGGAACTTTCTCGCATCCGGCTCGCCCATGAGCGCCGCTGTACCGACCGCCGGTCCGGGAACGACGATCGGTGCGCCCGTCGCCGCCATCGGCGGCTCCCCCGCGACACCCGCGGACAGGACCGGCGGGCCATCCGATGCCACGACCGATGGCTCGGTCTTCGGCCGCGCCCGGCCCGCCTCCACCCAGGGCGGTCCGCCCGCAATCAGCCCACGCGCGGAGAGCAGATAGAAAGCGCGGGCACGGCGCGCACACCACCCCTCGCTACCGGGTCCCGCCTCGACGGCGCGAAGCTGTTCCATCCACAGGCCGTCGATCCCCGCGCACAGCTCCGCGTAGCGCTCGGCGGGCAAGGTGCCCGCCGCATGCTGGCGGTCGAGGTCCAGGCGCAAGATCGCCAGATCGATCGTGTCCGACAGCGACAGTGCCCGGGTCGCGCCAAGCTCCCCGGACCACGTCGCGTCCGACCTACGCGGTCCCCGTGCCGAACGTCCCGGACGGCGGTTCCTATACCACAGGATCCCCACCACGATCGCAACCGGCCATAGCAGCATGCCGCCGGTGTCCACCCAGCCCAGGATGGCGAGCAGTATGGCCACCGGCCAGCCCACGAGTACGGCCACGATGATGATCAATAAAAGGTACATAGCATCCCTCAGAGGCGCCCTACAGGTCTCGCGGCCGAAGGGATCAGGACCCCTGCACCTTTTTCTTGAGCGCCGCGAGCTCGTCCTCGACCTCGACGCGCACCTCCATTTCGAGGAAATCGCGCTCCAGCCGCGATCGATCGTCGCTCAATTCATCCAGGGCCGCGGTGCGGGCCTCCATCTCCGCGACCTTATCCTCCATGCGGGAAAAGCTCGCCTGTGCGGCGATGCCGGCATCGAAGGCCGCGAAGGTGTTGTCCATGTGCTCGCGGGCCTCGGCGGCGCGCTGGCGGGCCACCAGCGTGCCGCGTTTGCGGCGCGCCTCCTCGAGCTTGGCCTCGAGCGCCCGGAGCTGCGTCTTGAGCCGCTCGCTGGTCTTTGTGGCGGCCTGCCAGGAGGGCTCCAGGGCATTGCACACATCGGCGTGCTCGCGCTTGCGCACCAACGCCGCGCGCGCCAGCTCCTCGCTGCCGTTGCGCACCGCCTGCTCGGCCTTCTGCCCCCAGTCCTCGCATTGCTTGCGGTTCAGCTCCAGTTCCCTTTCGAGGCGTTTCTCGCTCGCGATCGCCTCGATGACCCCTTCTTTCGATATCCGGATGTTGTCCTCCATCTCGCGGATGATCTGTTTGACCATGCGCTCGGGGTCCTCGACCCGATCCACCAGATCGTTGAGGTTGGCGCTGATGACATCGTTGATGCGTTTGAAGATGCTGACCATGATGTTCTCCTCGTGGTGTGGGACGACGTGGGAACTACGTCGATCCGTTGATTGAACAGGTGCCGCGCCGTATCGCCTAGCCGCATGGGCGGCTTTAGTCGAGCGCAACCACCCGACGCCGGTGCCAGGGATCGAGACGACCGAGAAACGCCAACACCGAGTCGGCGGATACGACGTGGTAGCGGCCGCTCCGCCGTGATTCCTCGGGGTGGTCGTCGAAGTGCGCATTGGCCGCGAACAGTCTGCACCGACGCGCTCCATAGGGGCTACGTAGATCTGCGAAGGCGTGTAGCCCCTGTCCATGATCCAGATCTGCGCCGCGGCCCGGTTCACCACCGCTCCCTGCGGGCCAGTGCCGCCGCCAGCACCTCCCGCATTGGTTTGGAGTTTTGGTAGGACGACGCGGACGGAAATGCGATGACGCGGTAAAGTGGTTCGTGGACGCGCGGTTAATCGGCGGGTGAAGCCGACGCTCGTTTTCCGGAGCGCATGGATGTTCTGGTCATCGTCCCCGACCGGGCACCAGGGTTCCCGTCAGTAGCGTCGCTGCGAGTCTTCAGCGCTTCACCGGATATCCATCTCCGCTTGTCTCCGGGGCTCGGCGGTGCGATACTTCAGGCGCCTTGGCCCAACCCTCGACACATTGATGCCGCAACTCACGGCGAGCGATGCCGTCATGGTGGTGTCAGCCTACCGTGGAACCTGGCTCTGACAGCACTCATATCGCATGTTGATTTGAACGAGGAGACAACATGGACCTTTATCCCCCACTCAGCAAAGAACTCGCACGCAAACGGGCCCAGCTCGCACCGGAAATCTCCGCCGCGTTCAAGGCTTTCAGCACACGCGTGTTCGCCGATGGCGCGCTGCCCGTCAAGACCAAGCAGTTGATCGCGGTCGCCGTGGCCCACGTGACCCAATGCCCGTACTGCATTCGCGGCCACACCGAGCTTGCGGTGAAGCACGGGGCAACCGAGCAGGAAGTGATGGAAGCCATCTGGGTCGCCGTCGAAATGCGAGCGGGCGGCGCTTATGCGCACGCAAACCTTGCGCTTGAAACCTTGAGTCAAATGGAAGCGGACCGGTCCGGCAGCGGAACGTCGTGAACGCCCCGCCCGCTTTCCTCACGAAAACCAAAGGAGGTTGAAGCATGGGCAAGAATGTCAGCCAAAAGTTGATCGGCAGCCGTCTGGTGGAGGGTCGCATGGAAGCGGGACAAGAGATCGGCCTTAGCATTGACCAGACCCTTACCCAGGATGCCACCGGAACAATGGTGATGCTCGAGCTCGAAGCGATGAACCTTTCCCGAGTCAAGACCCAGCTCTCCGCGCAGTACGTCGATCACAACCTGCTCCAAACCGACTTCAAGAATCCGGACGATCATCTGTTTCTGCGCAGCGCCTGCAAAAGGTTTGGCATCTGGTACAGCCGTCCCGGAAACGGCGTGAGTCATCCGGTCCACATGGAACGCTTCGGCATACCCGGTAAGACGTTGCTGGGATCGGATAGCCACACGTGCGCCGCCGGCTCCCTCGGAATGTTGGCGATAGGCGCCGGCGGCCTGGAGGTCGCGCTAGCGATGGCAGGCGAGCCGTTCTACCTCACGATGCCGAAAATCTCGGGTGTCAGGGTGATCGGCGATCTTCCCGAGTGGGTAAGCGCCAAGGACGTCATTTTGGAGATGTTGCGCCGTCATGGCGTCGCTGGCGGCATCGGCAAAATAATCGAATATTATGGCGTGGGGCTGGATGGACTGACTGCCATGGATCGCCACGTGATTGCCAACATGGGGGCCGAGCTTGGCGCTACCACGACGGTGTTTCCCTCGGATGTGGCGGTTAAGCGTTTCCTCGAATCTACGGGTCGTGGTGGAGATTGGGTAGAGATCGTTGCCGACGACAATGCCGAGTACGATGAATACGAAGAAATCAATCTGTCCGAGCTCAAGCCGCTCATCGCCTGTCCCAGCAGCCCGGGCAACGTGGTGTCTGTAGCTGAAGTGGCGGGCCGCGAAATCTATCAAGCCATGATCGGCTCATCGGCCAACCCGGGACTGCGGGATTTCGCTGTCGCGGCGCTGATAGTGGACGGCAAGCAAGTGCACGACCGGGTTTCTTTCGACATCAATCCCACTTCCCGCCAGATCCTGGAAAACCTGACACAGACGGGACTTCTGGGAAAACTGATTAAGGCGGCTGGCCGCATCCATCAGGCCGGCTGCAACGGCTGCATCGGCATGGGCCAGGCACCGGCCACCGGGCGGATCAGCCTGCGTACCGTGCCGCGTAACTTCGCGGGCCGTTCCGGTACGAAAGACGATCAGGTATATCTGTGCAGCCCTGAAACGGTGGCGGCTTCGGCACTCGCCGGCGTGATTACCGATCCAAGGACATTGCAAATGGAATACCCGAGATTTACAGAGCCCGAGCAACCTATTACCAACACGCCTATGGTCGCGCCACCGGCCGAACAAAGCGAGCCTGTTGAGCTTGAGAAGGGGCCGAATATTCAGCCGCTTCCGCCGTTTCATCCATTCCCCGATACGCTGGAAGGACCGGTTCTCCTGAAATTGGGAGATGATATTTCTACCGATGAGATCATGCCGGCCGGAGAGCAAGTGCTGCCGTATCGGAGCAACATCCCCGAAATCAGCAAGTTCGTTTTCGCCCGAATCGATGAGACGTTTCACCACCGGGCGATGCAGCACTTGTTGTCGGGATGCCTGATCGTCGGCGGCAGAAATTACGGCCAGGGCTCAAGCCGCGAGCATGCCGCCATTGCGCCGCGGTACCTGGGACTCAAGGCTGTCATCGCGAAAAGCTTCGCCCGCATTCACCGGCAAAACTTGATCAATTTTGGGATCCTGCCGTTGACGTTCGCGGATCCGAATGACTGGGAACAAATCGACCAAGACGACGTCCTCAGTCTTCCGGATATCCGCGCGGCAATCCCACAAGGAACCCAGGTAAAGGTCATCAACAAGACGAACGGTGAAACGTACCTCGCGGAACACGCGTTGACGGGGCGACAAGTCGAGATGATTTTGTCCGGAAGCCTGCTCAACCTGATGCGCAAGCGTCCGGCCTAGCTAACGTCGGGTCTGAATGCTGGATTCAGGGGAACTACGAGGAGGGTATTGGATCGGCCTAGTGCGTCGCACCTACGCGGACCAGGTGTCGTGGTTGGTCGAGGCCCTTCACCTCTGGTTGTTCATTCTGCAATTCCGATAGGCCGCCCGCAATCGCCTCGAGGAAATCGGTCTGCCTGACGATCTGTGCAAACCCATTAATCGCACCAAGCGAGTGTTTCTTGTCTCTCTCAAGCCGGCACGCACTTTCGGACACCGATCATCTTCTCCCGCCCGGCGAGTCTTGCCTCGCCCGCACCGCGCGAAGCTCGCGCTGGCGGTTAAACCACACGACGATGACGCTCGCCAGGATCCCCAACGTGATGAGCTCGGCGATGATTGCGGTCACCCAGAATGCCGGCCCATGTCCTGTTCCGTCTTGAACACCAGGCGATCGACTAGATGGCCTACGACGAGGGAGAGAAAGATCACAAAGGTGTTGACCACACCTTAGACCAGGGCCAGAGTCACCATGTCGCCGTCGGCGATGTGGCCCACTTCATGCCCAAGACGGCCTCGGCTTCGTCCTGGTTCATCGAGCAAGCCGGTGCTCACGGCCACTAACGCGTGATCGCGGTTATTGCAGTGGTTGTTCGGCACGAGGGAAATACGCCCGTGCCCGGGCGCGCGCCCGTGCCGCCCCTCCGACATCGCGCAGTCCCGCCCGCGCGTTGCCGACCAGGAGCCAGTTTCCCGCCAGGAGTCGGCGGTTGCCGCGCGCCAGCACGTTGGATTTCTTCGCCAGCTCGATGGCAAGGGAGTGCCGCTCCTCCTGGAGTCGCAGCACCGCGAGGCGGTGCCAGAGCCACGGGTTGCGTGGCTCGATGCGGATGGCGCGTTCCAAGATCGCCGCGGCTTCTTCGGACTTCCCGGCATTGGCGAGCGCCTGCGCTCGCGTGAGCAGCAACCTGGACGCGGGCCGGGCCGCGGGCTCCGAGACATGCGAGCTATTGTTTGGAATCGGGGGCGCGGCGGGCGATACCGGGCCGCAGGCAAGACTTGCGAGCAGACCGAGACGAGCACAGAGCGCGCGCGAACCGTTAAAGGACATTAGGGATACCCGGCTCCGGGGCGCGAGATTCACGGCACGAGATCCGACATCGCCTCTTCGCCACAAGGCCGGAACCCCGCGGGGCGATACGGTGTGATGAACGGGGATCGCCGGGCGCCCGGACACGAGGCCTCGGTGCGGGCACCGCTTAGGTCATCGACCCAGTGCCATTCGATCCCCTCCGGCGGGTAGAGGTCCAGCGACGAGGGGGGCCGCCCGCGCATCATGGCCGACCACACCTGCATGGCGCCCGCCGCGCCGGAAAGGCCGGCCGACCGATTGTCGTCTCGACCCACCCACACCGTGGCCAGCATATCCCCCCCGAAACCCACGAACCAGCTGTCGCGCAGATCGTCGGTGGTTCCGGTCTTGCCGGCGAGCGGCAGGGCCCCGCGGAACGCGCGCGAGAGATGCGCGGCCGTGCCCGATACCAGCACCTCGGTCAAGAGCGTCTTGAGCAGGTAGGCCGGGGCCGGCGCGATCGTCTGCCGCACGATCAAACCGTGGCGCTGCAACGGCTGGCCGTCCTCGGTCAGGACCTCGCGTATCGAGTGCAACGGACTGTGGAACCCATCGCTCGCGATGGTCTGATACATCTGCGTGACCTCGAGCGGTGAGAGATCGATCGCGCCGAGAAACAGCGAGGGATAGTCCGGGACATCGTCGGCGATCCCGAGCCGCGCGAGGGTGCGGCGCACCTCGCCGGTCCCGACTCTCATCCCCAGCCGAACGGTGGCGAGGTTATACGAACGCGCCAACGCCTCATGGAGCGGAACGGTGCCGTGCGTTTCCTTCGTGTAGTTGTTCGGCACCCATTTCACCCCGCGCCGATCGACCCAGCGGAACGGTCGATCCTCCAGTGGCGAGACCGCATTGAAGCGATCGGGCCTTGACAGGGCCGCGAGATACACGGCCGGTTTGATCAAGGATCCGATCGGCCGCCGGGCATCCAGGGCGCGGTTGAAGCCGCGATAACGGTGCTGCCGATCGCCGCAAAGCGCCAGGATCTCGCCGTTTTCCGGGTGTATCGCGATGACCGCCCCCTGCAAGGTCCCGCGTTGCATACGGCTCCCGCGTTCGAGCGCCGTGAGGCGCTCGGACAGCGCGGCCTCGGCGCGTCCCTGAACGATCGGATCGAGGCTCGTGAACACCTGCAGGCCTTCGCTCTCGAGGTCCGCCTCACGATAGATCCGGCGTAGTTGGCGCCGCACCATGTCGGTGAAGGCCGGGAAGCGCACGGCCACGGCGGATCCGCGCGCCGTGACACCGAGCGGTGCGCGGCCCAGAAGCTCCGCGTCCTGTCTGGTGAGCATGCCTTGCTCGGCCATGCGCGCCAGCACATCGTTGCGCCGCTTGAGGGCGCGGCTCGGATGGCGGCGCGGATTGTACAGCGACGCGCCGCGCACCATGCCGGCCAGGAGGGCCAGTTGCGCCGTGGACAGTTCGGCGAGCGGCCGGCCGAAATAGAACTGCGCGGCGAGCCCGAAGCCATGGATCGCGCGCGGCCCGTCCTGACCGAGATAGATCTCGTTGACATAGGCCTCGAGGATCTCTTCCTTGTTGTAACGCAACTCCAGCAAGAGCGCCATGAGCGCCTCGTTGATCTTGCGTCCCAAGGTGCGGTCGGGATTGAGATAAAAGTTCTTGACGAGCTGCTGGGTCAAGGTGCTGCCGCCTTGCCGCACCTCGCCCGCACGCAGGTTTTCGATCAGAGCGCGCAGGATGGCGAACGGGTCCACACCAGGGTGCCGGTAGTAGGCCTTGTCTTCCACGGCGATGAGCGCCAGGACCAGCATGGAGGGGATCTCGTCCCGTCGCACCAGGAGCCGGTCTTCGTTGTGGCGCCCCGCGTCAATCGGATAGATGCGGGCCACTTCGAGCGGGTCGAGCCGCACCAGGGCCAGCGATTCTTTCGTCTCGCCCTCGCGCAGGTGGCGCACACGCCCGCCGAAGAACTCGATCTCCACTGCCCGCGGGGGTTCGCGGCCATCCCAGAATACGAACCCGCGGGTCGCCACTTGCAGGCGTTCCCCCACGACCCGGTACTGCCCCGGCTCCGTCACGCGGCTCACCTCCCGATAGCCCAAGAGCGCCAACTCACTCCGGCTATCCGAGAGGGCCTGCGCCTTCCCCGCGTACAGTTCCAGCGGGCGCGCGTAGACACGCGCGGGCAGCGCCCAGCGCCGGCCTTCGAACTGGGTTCGGACCTTATGATCGGTCCAAATCAGCCATACGAGGGCTACGAGGAACGGGAGGATCAGGAGACGGAACGACCACATGCAGAGAGCGCCCGCGCTGTGCTCGGAGACCGCTTGCCTCGATCGCCGCGATCGGTCGTGGCACGCTGGATCCGCGAGGGAGGAGAGAGTGGCACTATCCAGCGCGGCAGTGTAGGGCAAGCCCACAAAAATGCGAAGCCCGGCGATGGTCGATCATTGGTCGATCGACCAAGGTGGCGGCCGTCGCGGTAGGGGCAGGCCCCCATGCCTGCCCTCCGTGTTCAGAAATCCGGGCTAGCGGGCCCTGCTCGCGGTTTTCTTTGCCGCCTTCTTCTTTGCGGTCATTTTCTTGGCGGTTGCTTTCGATAGCGTGGCTGCCACGGTTTTCTTTGGCGCGGTCATTTTCGCCGTGATCTTCTTGGCCGTCTTCTTGGCGATCCTCCCGGCGACCACCTTCATATTGGCTGTCCCGATCTTCTTCTTAGTCACCGGTGTCTTCTTAGTCGCCGCGGGCTTCTTTTTGGCGGCTGCCTTCCTTACCGACCCCTTTTTGCTTACGGCCATGATGGATCCTCCGCGCAGTGCACGAGCCTTGAACGCACATTAGACATGGATGTTATATACATCACAACTATAGCGCATGCAACCGTTCATGTATTGTCTACTGCGATGCTCGGGGCACGCGTCGCGACGCTTGGTACGGGCGTCGGCGTATCCACGAACAACCGGACTGCATTCTCAGCCATGATCCGCCAGCGCGTTCACGATGCGCGCGCGAACCTCGGCCACATCACCCACGCCGTCGACCTTGGCGTAGCGCGGTTTGCCCAACGGATCCAGTGCGCGTTGCCGGTAGTAGGCAACCAAAGGCTCGGTCTGGCGGTGATAGACAGAGAGACGCTCCCGCACCGTAGCCTCCCGATCGTCGTCACGCTGGATCAGCGGCTCGCCGCTCAGATCGTCACGACCCGCTACACTCGGGGGGTTGAACAAGAGGTGATAGGCGCGGCCCGAGCCCGGGTGGACCCAACGGCCCGACATGCGGCGCACGATTTCCTCGTCATCGACGGCGATTTCGATCACGTCGTCGATGTCGATCCCCGCCAGCGCCAGGCCCTCGGCCTGCGGGATGGTACGGGGAAAGCCGTCGAACAGGAATCCCTGAGCGCAATCGGGTCGCGCGATGCGCTCCGTCACGAGCCCGAGGATGATGTCGTCGGACAAGAGCGCCCCGCTGTCCATCACGCGCTTGGCCTCGATACCGAGCGGCGTCCCCAGTGCGACCGCCGCCCTCAGCATGTCTCCGGTCGATATCTTTGGGATCCCGAACTGCCGGCACAGGAAATCCGCCTGAGTCCCCTTCCCGGCCCCCGGCCCCCCTAACAATATGATACGCATCGCTCGACCCCCCCGGTTTGAATTACCGGCCAGGCACGGGGCCCTGCGCGTACCGCGAATTGTTTCCGCGCGGCCCCGCCCACGGACGCCTTGGAGTCTCGCTCCCTATGTGGGATTATATAATCTCAGGTAGCGGCACGAACTCCGCGCCCGGCCCTCGTACCCCCTCACTCAGAATACCAGGGAATCATCATGACCAAGAAGCACCTGCTGGCGATCCTATGCATCGTCCTCACCTCCCCGAGCACCGCCGAGGAAGCCCCGAAGGTGGGCACCGACCAGAAGCTGGGCACCGACCGGGAGAAGCTCAGCTACATGATCGGAAGACAGGTCGGCGAAAGCCTGAAACAGCAGGGCATGGACCTCGATCTTCCCGCGTTCTCGCTCGCCATTGGCGATGTCGGCGGGGGCCTCAAATCGCGTGTCCCACGCGAGGAGCTCGAGGCGGTCATGGCGCGCCAGCAGGGCGCGATGAAGAAATCGCGGCAGCAATTGGCCGACAAGAACCTGGCGGCGGGTGAGGCCTTCATGGAGAAGAACGGCAAGAAAGAGGGCGTCGAGAAACTGCCGAACGGCATCCAGTATCGGGTGATCAAGGCCGGGTCCGGCGCCAAACCCAAGACCTCCGACACGGTCTCCGTGCACTACAAGGGTACGCTGATCGACGGCACCGAGTTCGACAGCTCCGAGCGCGCCGGCAAGCCGGTTTCGCTCGGACTGAACGGCGTGATCAAGGGGTGGCAGGAGACCCTCGTAGAGATGCCGGAGGGCTCGAAGTGGCAGGTGGTCATTCCTCCCGCCCTGGCCTACGGCGAACAAGGCGCAGGCGGCCGGATCGGACCGAACGAGACCCTGGTCTTCGACATCGAGCTGGTTGCGATCGCCCCGCCGCAGGAAGCCAAAGAACCGAAAGCACCGAAGGAGCGGAAGGAAAAGTGACCCGCGATGAGGTGTCGCGAAGTCCAGGGCCGCCGGATCCCGGGCCACGCGATGCGCGGCCACCGGATCATGGACGAACGATCTGTGCGTGACTGCGCGAGCGCTCCGGCAGTGCGATGGCGGCACAGGATCGGCTGTTAGCCGGCGAAAGCCAGGCCCTGATCGCGATCGTCGAGGGGCTCGCAGAGGAGCTGCGGCAGGGGACGATCGGGACGATCCGGAGCACCGGCCTGACGCTCTCGAGCTCGCTCGATCGGGACGTGGGGCTCGACAGTCTCGGGCGGGTCGAGCTTCTGGCCCGCATCGAACGGCGCCTAGGCGTGCATCTGCCCGAGCAGATCGCCGTGGAGGCCCAGACCATTGGCGATCTCTTTGAGGCCTTGCACCGCGCGGGCGAGTCGCCAGCGGAAAAGGGGTCGGCGGAAAAGGGGTCAGAACCCTTTTCCGCCCACGCCTCGTTCCCATCTGTCGGCTTGTCGTTGGAAAAGGGTTCTGACCCCTTTTCCGCTGACCCCTTTTCCGCCCCGCAAAATGCCCAGACGCTCGTCGAGGTCCTGCGCTGGCACGTCGCCACCCACCCCGATCGGACACACATCACCCTGCTCTCCGGCGATGATCGTGAGGAGGACATGAGCTACCGCGAGCTCCTCGAGGAGGCCGAGACCTCGGCCGCGGCGCTCCAATATCGTGGGCTCAAACCAAAGGAAGCCGTGGTCCTCATGCTGCCCACGGCACGGGCGTACTTTTCGAGCTTCTTCGGGGTGCTCCTCGCGGGCGGTGTGCCCGTGCCCATCTACCCGCCGGCGCGCATGAACCAGCTCGAGGACCACTTCAAGCGACACCGCGCCCTGCTCCAGAATTGCCAGGCCGCGATGTTGATCACCATCGCCGAGGCGCGCGGTTTCGCCCGCCTTTTCCAGGCGCAGTGCGATACCCTGCGCGCGGTCGTCACGACCGATGACATCAAAGCCCGGCACGGGCACTGCGATACGCCCCCCATCACCGCCGAGGACATCGCCTTCCTGCAATACACCTCGGGCAGCACCGGTAACCCCAAGGGCGTGGTGCTGACCCACGCCAATCTGCTCGCCAACATTCGCGCCTCGGGCCGCGCCCTGCAGGCGGACTCGACGGACGTGTTCGTGAGCTGGCTACCTCTGTACCATGACATGGGACTGATCGGGGCGTGGTTTGGGACCCTCTATCACGCGACCCGTCTCGTGATCATGTCCCCGCTCATGTTCCTGGCGCGGCCGCAACGCTGGTTGTGGGCCATGCACAGATACCGCGGCACCCTCTCGGCCGCACCCAACTTCGCCTATGACCTATGCCTCCGGCGCCTTTCGGACCGCGACCTCGAAGGTTTGAACCTCGACTCATGGCGGGCCGCGCTGAACGGGGCCGAGCCCGTCAACCCGAACACCGTGCGGCGCTTTTGCGAACGTTTCGCGCCCTACGGCTTTCGCCGCGAGGCCATGGCGCCGGTCTACGGCCTGGCCGAAGCGACCTTGGCGCTCGCCATGCCGCCGCTCGGGCGCGGCCCGCTCATCGATCGCATCGAGCGCGAGGCGTTTATGAACGAAGGCGTGGCCGTCGAGGCCGGGCCCACTGCGTTTGCGATGGACTCTTCGGCGATGGACTCTTTGGCGATGGGCGCCTCGGGCAACGTCCTCGAGTTCATGGCCTGTGGCCAGCCCTTGCCCGCGCACGAGGTGCGCATCGTCGACGACGGCGGCCGCGAGCTGCCCGAGCGCCGCGAGGGCCGCTTGCAGTTCCGGGGGCCGTCGGCAACGGCTGGCTATTTCCGCAGCCCCGCCGCGGCGCGCGAGTTGATCCAGTCCGGGTGGGTGACGCCGGGGGATCTCGCCTATATCGCACGCGGCGACGTCTACATCACCGGCCGAACCCAGGACGTCGTGATCCGCGCGGGCAGAAACATCTATCCGCACGAGCTGGAGGAGGCGGTGGGGGAGCTGCCGGGCCTGCGGCGGGGGAGAGTCGCGGTCTTCGGAAGCCCGGACCCACAGTCCGGCACCGAGCGCCTGGTGGTGGTGGCGGAGACCAATGAGCTACAAGACGAGGCCCGCGAGCGCTTGCGAGTGCTCGTCAACACCCTGGCCTCGGATCTGGTGGGCGGGCCGCCGGATGATCTGGTACTGGCCCCCTCGGGGACGGTGCTCAAGACGAGTAGCGGCAAGATCCGGCGCGGCGCCTGCCGCGAGCTCTACGAACAGGGCGCCATCGGACGGCGGCAATCCCCCGCCTGGCGGCAGGTGGCCCGACTCATGGTCGCGACCGTACGCCCGGCCCTGCGCCGGGCGCGCCGGGGCTTGAAATCGGTGGTCTTTGGGGTCTACTGCTGGTCCCTCGTCGCGCTTCTCGCGCCGATCGTCTGGACCCTCGTGGTACTCTTGCCCAGGCGCGCGTGGCGCTTTTGTGCCATGCGCATGGCGGCCCGTTTCCTGGCGCGCGTCGCCGGGACGCCCTGCACGGTGCAAGGCGCTACTCTGCTTCCGCCCGAGGGCACGCCGGTGGTCCTCTGCGCGAACCACGCGAGCATCCTCGACTCCTATTATCTCGTCGGCTTTCTCCCCCGCCCCGTCAGTTTCGTCGCCAAGGCCGAGCTCGGTCGGCATTTCCTCCCACGGCTGTTTTTTAGCCGCATCGGCACGCAGTTCGTCGAACGTTTCGATAAACAGAAGGGCGTGGCCGATGTGCGCCGCATCGCGGAGACATTGCGTCGCGCCAGCACCCTCTTGTTCTTCCCGGAGGGGACCTTTTCGCGTATCCCGGGGCTCCTGCCCTTCCACATGGGGGCCTTCATCGCGGCCGCGGAGCACCGTGCCGTGGTGGTGCCCGTGCTCCTACGCGGCACGCGCTACATCTTGCGCGACGGTAACTGGATCCCCACCCCCGGGCCGGTGCGCATCGAGATCGGTGCGGCCATCGATCCCCGGGCCCTGGAGGCCGAGGCCGGCGGCGATCCCTGGAAGACGGCGCTCCTCTTACGCACGCGCACCCGGGAATACCTGCTCGCGCATTGCGAGGAACCGGACCTCGCGCACGAGGGTTTATGAAAAAACCTACTTCGCTCGGGATCTCTATCCCCTGAGAGGTTGTGAAGAAACCGTCGCGAGCGAAGGGAGGTCGCGTTCCGCCGGAGCGCAGGACCGTTTCGCCGGGAGCGAAACGGAGCGCAAGCCCCGAAGGGGCGAGTCCCAAGGATGGGACGAGCAACCGGAGTGTATGTTGAAATACATGAGGATTCCGAGCACCGCCGGAAAGCCAGGGCCAGGGAGTGGCCCTGTTTGGCGCGCCGAGGATGCAACGCGAGATCCCGAGCACAGTAGGTTTTTTCACAACCTCTGAGCGAAATGGATGTTACCCGCATCATCGATCCGCTCAACCTAGCGCAGCGCGAGGCGGTGGCGGTCGAGCCCGGCAATACCCTGGTGCTGGCCGGCGCCGGGAGCGGCAAGACCCGCGTGCTCGTGCACCGCATGTGTTGGCTCTGCGAGACCGGGCAGGCCACGGCACAAGGCATACTCGCCGTCACCTTCACCAACAAGGCCGCCGGCGAGATGCGCGGGCGCATCGAGGCCCTGCTCGGGGCGTCGATGCGCTCGCTGTGGGTCGGGACCTTCCACGGCATCGCCCATCGTCTCCTGCGGCTGCACTTCGAGCGCGCCGGGCTGCCCCGCACCTTCCAGATCCTGGATGCCGACGACCAGCAACGCGTCATCAAACGCGCCATCCGCACCCTCGGCCTCGACGAGGCGCTATGGCCGGCCCGCGAGCTCCAGTGGTTCATCAACGCCCGTAAGGAAGAAGGGCTGCGTCCGGCACGCCTGGAGGCCTCGAGCGATCCGTATCGCGTAGAGACGATCCGCATCTACCGCACCTACGAAGAGATGTGCAAGCGCTCGGGTCTCGTGGACTTCGCCGAGCTCCTCTTGCGTGTCTCGGAGCTGTTTCGGGACCACCCCGATCTAAGCGATCACTATCGGCGGCGTTTTCGCTTTGTCCTGGTCGATGAGTTTCAGGACACCAATGCCCTCCAGTACACCTGGCTCAAGCAACTGGTCGGTGACAGCGGGACGTTGTTCGCGGTCGGCGACGACGATCAGTCGATCTACAGTTGGCGTGGCGCAAGGGTCGAGCACATGCTTCGGTTCCAGAGGGACTTCGCCGGATCGCGACTCCTGCGCCTGACGCAGAACTACCGCTCCACCGCCACGATCCTGAAGGCCGCCAACGCCCTCATCGCCAACAACAGCGAACGGCTCGGCAAGGAGCTCTGGACGGAGGGGGCCGAGGGCACGCCGATCGGCCTTTTTTCCGCCTTCAACGAGCTGGAGGAGGCCCGTTATTGCGTCGAGACCCTGAGCCGTTGGCACGAGGACGGGCGCCGTTTTGGCGAATGTGCCGTGCTGTACCGGACGAGCGCCCAGTCGCGGGTCTTCGAGGATGCACTGCGACAACGCGCCATCCCCTATCGCGTCCACGGCGGTTTCCGGTTCTACGAGCGCGCCGAGGTGAAGGACGTGCTCGCCTATCTGCGCCTCATCGCCAACCGCGACGACGATGCGGCCTTCGAGCGCGTGGTCAATACCCCGAACCGCGGCATCGGCGAACGCAGCTTGGAGCTCATCCGGGAGACCGCGCGGCGCGAGAGTGTGTCGCTATGGCAGGCCACTGAGCGCCTGCTGGCCGGAGGAAGCGCCGGTGCCCGGGCCCTCGGCGCGCTGCGGGGGTTCTGTATCCTGATCGAGCGCATGGCCTCGCCGGGCGACGATCGCCCGCTCGCCACCCGGGTCGAGGCCGTGATCGAGGTGAGCCGCCTGCCCGAGCACTACCTCAAAGACAAGAGCGAGCGCGGAGAAGACCGCATCGAGAACCTCGAAGAGCTGGCGCGCGCGGCCGGCGAGCTCGTGCTCGATCCGGAGAGCGAGTTGGACCCCCTCACCGCGTTCCTCTCGCAGGCCGCGCTGGAGGCCGGCGAGGGTCAGGCCGAGGACGGCGCCGACGGGGTGCAACTCATGACCCTGCATTCCGCCAAGGGCCTGGAGTTTCCACTGGTGTTTCTAGTGGGCCTGGAAGAGGGCCTGTTTCCCCACCAGCGCAGCAACGACGACCCGGCCCAGCTCCAGGAGGAGCGCCGACTTTGTTACGTCGGGATCACGCGTGCCCAGGAACGGCTGGTGCTCACCCACGCCGAGGCCCGGCGCCTGCACGGGGACGAGAAGTATCCGCAACCGTCGCGTTTCATCCGCGAGCTGCCGGCCGAATTGCTGGCCGATGTCCGGGCGCGCAAGCCGATGTCTCCTCCCCCATCCGCGCGCACGGACACGACAACGGGCGGGTTGCGCCTGGGCCAGCGCGTGCTCCACGCCAAGTTCGGCGAAGGGGTGGTCTTGCACCTCGAGGGCCTGGGCGAGCACGCCCGCGTCCAGGTCAACTTCGAGCGCACCGGGACCAAGTGGCTGGTGGCGTCCTACGCGGGGCTACGGGCGGTCTAGATACTTGTGTCGTAAATGTCGAACAACACCGCTCATGCAAGTCCTGATTCACATGTCAAAGTCAATAAGCTGCAAGCGCCAGGGTATTCCCTCCCCTGCGAAGCGGGGGAGGGTCAGGGTGGGGGCTAGGCGCGTCAGGCGGAGACGACGCCTGGTCAGCGGCTGAAGGGCTTGGCCCCCACCCCACCCTCCCCCGTCCGTAGAAAGCGCAGACAGGGGAGGGAGTCTCCGGGTCCCCTCGCCTGCGTAGCGGGACGGTAAATTTCAAATGTCTTTGGCTAGGTCTAGGCGTAGCCGGATGGCCGGTTTGCCGACCCCCCACCCCACACCGTTAGATGTCGTCTGGTACGCCGCGTGCCGCCGGCGGCCGGTCGATCTGCCACGGGTGTACCCGCCGTCCGCGCAGGGCCAATATAGGTGCGGCCAGCTCCTGAAGTCGCACCACCGCCCGTACCTTGGAGGGAAAGGATTGCGCGGCCAATTGCCGCCGCCGTTGCTCCTTGGCGGCCAGGATCCGAGTCAGTTCGTCCTTCAGGCCGTCCATTCTCTCCACCGGCTTGCCAACTGATGTCGGCGCAGGATATCTTCTAGGCTATTGCGGTCGAGATCCGCTTCCCGTAGGAAGGTGGAAAACCGCTGGCGATCCTTGTCCCGACCGGTTTGCAGCATGATGGCCACCAGATGCTCCGCGCCTAGCACCCGGGTCGGCGTTCGTTCGTAGAAGACCGCCCGAGCCCGCGCCAAGGCCTCCTCGACCAACGCATTGTAGGCAGGAAGGAACTGCACGGGAACCCCCTCGATGTTCACGCATTCGCCCTCTTCCCTGTAACCGCGCTGCCTCAGGGCCGCATACAGCGGTCCCAGCGTCAGAATGCCGGCGCCACCGGCCGGCAGTACCACGAACACATCGAGGTCGTAAGTCAGAAACGGCTCCATGTAAAAGATGGCGCCCATACCGCCACCGATGGCGTAACGCGCAAACACCTCCTGGCGTTCCAGATCGTTCAACACCTCGAGGGTACGCTCCATGGCGCCCAGGCGATCAGACCTTCACCTCAAATGCGATGGTGTGTCTCAGTACGTGCGATCCTCCTGCAGTCGTTGTAAATATCTGGAAACCTGTGCGGCATCCAGACCGCCCTGCGCATGAACGCCAAGAGCTCTGCAACCGGATCGGAGCTCATTCGTTCCGCCTCTTCCGCCCGCGCCACCGCGCGCCGTACCACTTCCGCCTGTGATACCTGCCACCGAGCCGCCAATGTCTGCAATCGCTGACGGGTTTCTTTATCGAAAGTGAGGGTGGTTCGTTCAGTCATGCTCGCCATACCTCCATGCTATACCATTGATTTCGGCGACGTCAACGTCAAGCGCTACCTGGGTTACTGTAACGTCCAATACATACATAAGCTCCGTTTGGCCGTCGGGCCGGTGGCCCGGAGTCGAAGGGCGAGCCGAGGTGTGGGACCGATGAGGGATTTCGGTGATCCTGGAGCCGGGCTTCGACTCCGCGGCTCGCGGAAAAGCCGCGAGCCGCGACGCTCAGCCAGAACAGGGAGCTTGAAGCTGCTGCCGTCCTGGCCCCGATCAGGGCTCGGCCCGAACGGAGATCATGGCATTGTTGAACAAGAAAACCCAACGGCGTGCGGCCCGAGTGACGCTTGGAGCTCGCAGGCTCAGCCCATGCCGCGCTGTGGCCGTCGTGTGGCGGCGGTCTCGACCGCGACCGCCGCCTACGGAATCTCTGACGCTCTCTAGATCTAGCCAAAGACATTTGGACATTTGAAATTTATCGTCCCTTCCCCCTCGTACGGGGGGTAGGATGGGGGTCGAGCCTATCCGAACCGCGCCGCTCGACCCCTACTCTGACCGTCCGACGCTACGCAGGGGAGGGAATGCGGAGGCTCCCTCCCCTGTCCGCGCTTTCTGCGGACGGGGGAGGGTAGGGTGGGGGCCAAGCCTTTCAGCCGCTGACCAAGACTCGTCTCCACCTGACGCGCCTGGCCCCCACCCTGACCCTCCCCCGCTGCGCAGGGGAGGGACTACCCTATCGTTGCATAAATTGTCGCTTACTTGGGGATCTCAGGCGGCTTGCAGTGCCTCTAGATAATGCAACAATTCCTTTTGGACCGCCGGATTGGCAGACATACTGAGGGTGAGCTGCCCCTGA
>JBOIDR010000053.1:0-25911 GCA_050740695.1 Gammaproteobacteria bacterium
AACGCTCTTGCAGCCGCCAGATGTGCTCCAAGCCGTCCGCCAGGAATACCGCCTCCTTGTGCGGGTAGCCGCGCTTCAGCGCCTCGCGGTGCAGCCACTGAAACAAGGCCTCGTGGGTATCGAAGGTAGCCATCACGCGCTTGCCGATCGGGCCTTCCAACCCCTTCTCCGTACGCTTAAGGGTATGACGCTGCGTCTCGCCGGCCGTGGCCTCATGGGGCCGGCAACGGCGCCCGAGTTCCCGAGCGCTGATCATCGGCGCCCCCTTGCCATCGACTTGGATGACCAAAATCTCCCCATCCTCGTCGGGCGCCGGTGCCTGTTCCAGAAACCCGCGCGCTTCTGCCCCCAAGGCATCCCCCATCCGCAACGTCGCCCGCGGGCTCGGCGCCCAGTCATAGAAAGCATAGGATGAGCGTAGGACCCCCCGCTTTTATCACAACGTGCTTGTTTCGACGTCGTACCGGTCATCCAGAGCGACTGCGATCCGGTGCTCAACCGCTCGATCGGCGGTCGATGTGTCAGCCCGCGGCGGGGGGCTCGGCGTGCTCGACGACGAGCTGCGGGGCGCGGAGGCCCCCGTAATCGCTCACCTCCAGCCGGTAGGCGAGCCGCAGGCTCTCTCCCTCTGCCGCCCACGCGGCTCCGTGCGCATTGAACGCCATGGCTTCCAGCGATCCCCTCGCGTCGCGTGCGCGCACCCGAAGCTTGAGATGGCATTCGCCCACGGGCCGTGCGCAGAGGACCTCGAACTCGCCGTCGAAGAGCGGCTCGCCGAACCCCTGTCCCCAGGGTCCGGCTCGCCACAATGCCTCGGCGACCCCCAGGGTCAGATCGGAGGGCTCGAGCGCGCCGTCGGTGTAGAGCACACCGGCACGACCCTCTGGGGAAAGATGCCTGCCGGTCTCATGATCGAATGCCGCGCGAAAGGCGTCGAGCTGCCCACGTTGGACGCAGACACCGGCGGCGGTGGCGTGGCCGCCGAAGCGCGTGAGGAGCCCGGGATGCCGGGCCGCGACGGTGGCCAGCACATCGCGGATGTGCAGCCCCGGAACCGAGCGGGCCGAGCCCCTTAGGTCCTCACCCGGGCCCGGCGCGAAGGCGATCACCGGCCGGTGAAAGCGGTCGCGGAGGCGCGCCGCCAAGATCCCGACCACCCCCGGATGCCAGTCCTCCCGATAGATACAGAGCGCCGCCGTGTCGTCGAGCACCGCGGCGGAAAGTGCGCCCAGGTGCTCTAGGGCCTCTGCCTGCATGCGCGCCTCGATGCCGCGCCGCTCGCGGTTCAAGCCATCGAGTCGCCCCGCCATCTCCAATGCGCCGGCCGGGTCGTCGCACAAGAGACACGCGATCCCGAGCGACATGTCCGCGAGCCGCCCGGCGGCGTTGAGCCTGGGCCCCACGGCGAAGCCGAGATCGCCGGCCGCGAGCCGCTCGCGCCGGCGCCCGGCGATCTCCAGCAAGGCCTGCACGCCTGGACAACCGCGGCCGGCACGGATGCGCGCTAGGCCCTGATACACGAGGATGCGATTGTTGTGGTCGAGTGGCACCACGTCGGCCACGGTCCCGAGCGCCACGAGATCGAGCAGCTCGGCGAGCCTCGGTTCAGGCCGCGCGGCGAAGCGCCCACGGCTACGCAGCTCGGCCCGTAGCGCGAGCAAGAGATAGAACATGACCCCGACCCCGCACAGGTGCTTGCTGGCGAAACCATCGCCCGCTAGGTTCGGATCCACGATGGCGTCGGCCTCGGGCAACCGGGGCCCCGGCAGGTGATGGTCGGTGATGAGGACGCGCATCCCGGCGGCACGCGCCGCGGCCACCCCTTCGAGGCTCGCGATGCCGTTATCGACGGTCACGAGGAGGTCGGGTCGCTGGCGGGCAGCCACCGCGACGATCTCGGGCGTGAGCCCATAGCCGTATTCGAAGCGGTTGGGGACGAGGAAGCGCACGTCGGCCGCGCCGAGGCGCAAGAGTCCCCGGACCGCGACGGCGCAGGCGGTGGCGCCATCGGCGTCGAAGTCCGCGACGACCAGGATGCGGGCGTCTTCCTCGATGGCCTGTACCAGGAGAGCGACGGCCTTTGCTATCCCATGGAGCCCGTCGCAGGGCAGGAGGCGCGCAAGCGAGTAATCGACCTCAGCCGCGGAGCGCACACCGCGCCCGGCATAGATGCGCGCGAGCACGGGATGGAGGCCCCCGAGGTCGGTGGCAGCGGCGACGGGGCGCCGGACGATGCGCCGTCGTTCCGGCGTCTCCGCGGGCGGCGCCCTCGGCGCCGGCGCACTCATTTGGGCGCGTCCTGGTCCTTGCTCGCTTGGCCGTAGAACAACTGCCCGATGAGCTGTTCCAGGACCACCGCCGACTGGGTCTGGGTGATCACCGCCCCGGTCTTCAGGAACTCTTCGCTACCGCCCGGGGTGAGGCCCACGTACTGTTCCCCGAGCAGCCCGGCCGTGTAGATGTTGGCCCCGCTGTCGTCGGGGATGCGGTCGTAGCGCTTATCGATGCGCATGAGCACGATCGCGTTGTAGGTGTTCGAATCGAACTCTATCGCTTCGACGCGGCCTATCGTCACCCCCGCCATCTTGACCGGCGAGCGCACCTTGAGTGCGCCGATGTTCTCGAACTCCGCGCGCACCTCGTAGAACGCGTCGTTGCCGAGGCTCGCGAAGCTCAGGTTGCTGACCCGCATCGCGAGCACGAACAGGGCGGCGAGCCCCAGGGCGACGAACACGCCCACCGTGGTTTCTACGGC
Source organism: Gammaproteobacteria bacterium (assembly GCA_050740695.1). Lineage (GTDB taxonomy): Bacteria > Pseudomonadota > Gammaproteobacteria > JACCXJ01 > JACCXJ01 > JACCXJ01. The sequence goes on from JBOIDR010000053.1 coordinate 2,756, forward strand.
CTTCGATTGCAGCATCGAACCCACCTCCCAAGCGTAATGGCCCCTTTTCCAGGCGATCAGATATACCACGCACGGTGGTCACAATCGCGCTTTTTTTGATCCCTCACCCTGGCCCTCTCCCGGAGGGAGAGGGGATGTAAGGAGGAGCTTTGTGAGCGTGGCCAGTAATTCAGGCGATCAGTCGAACATGAGCGCGGTGAGCACGAAATCGAGACCCAGTACGGCGAGGCTCGAATTCACCACGGTGCGGGTCGTGGCGCGGCTGATGCCTGCGGCGGTCGGGAGCGTGTCGTAGCCCTCGAAGACGGCGATCCAGGTCACGACCGCGCCGAAGCAGACGCTCTTGATGACCCCGTTCAGCACGTCGTCGTGGAAATCCACCGCGGCCTGCATCTGCGACCAGAACGCACCTTCGTCCACCCCGAGCAGCCCGACGCCGACGAAATAGCCCCCGTACACCCCCACGGCGCTGAAGATCGTCGCGAGCAGCGGGAGGGCCAGGACCCCGGCGAGCAGGCGGGGGGCGATCACCCGCCGCAAGGGGTCCACCGCCATCATCTCCATGGCCGCGAGCTGTTCGGTGGTCTTCATGAGCCCGATCTCGGCGGTCAGTGCCGAGCCCGCCCTTCCTGCGAACAAGAGGGCGCTGACGACCGGGCCGATCTCGCGCACCAAGGACAACGCCACCATGATCCCGAGCGAATTCGCGGCGCCGAAGTCGACCAGGGTATTGTAGCCCTGTAGCGCCAGCACCATCCCGACGAAGAGCCCGGAGACCACGGTGATGACGATGGACAGCACCCCGACCGCGTACACCTGGTAGAGGAGCATGCGCACCCGATACAGGGACTCGGGGATCCCCAGGAGCGTGTAGGCCAGTAACACATGGGCGCGTCCGAGGCGCTCGCAGAACCCGAGCGCCATGCGTCCGAGCGCGCGCAGCGCCCCGATCACGTACGGGTCCTCACGCGGCCGAGCCCTCCTGGAGGTCCTCGGCGTAATCGGGGGCCGGGTAGTGAAAATGCACCGGGCCGTCGGGCGATCCGTCCAGGAACTGCCGGACCCATTCGGAACGGGTCTCGGCGAGCGTCTGGGGCGTGCCCTGGCCGACTACCTTTCCGCCCGAGATGACGTACAGATAGTCGGAGATCGAGGCGGTCTCCGCGACGTCGTGCGAGACCACGATGCTGGTGATCCCGAGGGCCTCGTTCATGCGCCGGACGAGCCGTAGCAACACGCCCATGGAGATCGGGTCCTGGCCGGTGAAGGGCTCATCGTAAAGGATCATCATGGGATCCAGGGCGATGGCGCGGGCCAGCGCCACCCGCCGGGCCATACCGCCCGACAGCGCCGCGGGCATGAGATCGCGGGCGCCGCGCAGCCCCACCGCCTCGAGCTTCATGAGCACGAGGGTCCGGATCAGGCGTGGGGGCAGATCGGTGTGCTCTCGGAGCGGAAAGGCCACGTTGTCGAAGACCGAGAGATCGGTCAGGAGCGCACCGCTCTGAAACATCATCCCGATGCGCTTGCGCAGTGCCAACAGCGCGGCGCGCGACAGGCTAGGCACCTCCAGCCCGTCCACCACCACGCTCCCGGACCGGGGCCGGATCTGGCCGGAGATGAGACGCAAGAGGGTGGTTTTGCCGCAGCCGCTCGGCCCCATGATGGCCACGACCTTGCCGCGCGGGATGTCGAGGTCTACATGGTCGAAGATGGCGCGCTCGCCATGGTGGAAGGAGAGGTCGCGGACGCGTACCAGCGGTTGCTCCAAAGGCGCCTCTTTCAAGCCTCCCCTCCTTGATGTCACAAAAGGCGTGATTCTCGGTAACTCGCACCCGATGGTCAACCGAGTGGGCCGGATGGCCGCCTGCGGCCCGCCATGCTATCCTACGCGGAACCGGCTCTGGCAAACCGAGAGGAGACGACGCATGAACAAGAACCTATGGCTGATCCCCGCGGCATTCCTCGCAACGCCCCTAGGTGCGGCGGAGGGGCTCGTCATCGAGATGCACCACATCGACCGGGACGGCATCGGCGCGGCCATCGGCACGGTCACGGCGACCGACGGCCCCCGCGGCAGCCTGGAGCTGCGGCCGGCCTTGAGCGATCTACCCCCCGGGGCCCACGGTTTCCACGTACACGAGAACCCGAGCTGCGGGCCTAGCGAGAAGGACGGTGCCCCACAGGCCGGAATCGCGGCCGGACACCATTACGACCCCGCGGGTACCGGACGCCACGAGGGGCCGAATGGCGCCGGACATCTGGGCGATCTGCCGGTCCTGTCGGTCGGGCCGGACGGCAAGGCCAAGGGCACGGTCATGGCGACTCGGCTCAAGCTTGCGGACCTCGCGGGTCGCGCGCTCATGATCCACGCCGGCGGCGACAACTTCTCGGATCAGCCGGAGAAGGGCGGTGGCGGCGGGGCGCGCATCGCCTGTGGCGTCGCCAACAAATAGTGGCGGTTCGTCCCGAACCGGATGAGCCGGCCGCGCTGCTCCCGGAGGCGGCCGATCCGCGGGTGCCGATCCTCGCCGGGCGGCCGGGGATGGCGGACTGGTACAAGACGCTGCCGCTCTACGTCCTCCCGCAGCACCTCTGCTCGCGGCTCATGTACCTCGCCACCAGGGCGCGCTTCCGGCCTTGGAAGGACTGGCAGATCCGATGGTTCGTCGCGCGCTATAGGGTCGATCTGTACGCGGCGCAGACGGCGGATGCGGCCGCCTACCCGCACTTCAATGCCTTCTTCACCCGCGCCCTGCGTCCCGAAGCGCGGCCCGTGGCCGGAGCGCCGGGGACGGTGTGCTCCCCGGTGGACGGCACCGCTTACCACGCCGGGGAAATCGCGGCCGGGCGCTTGTTTCAGGCCAAGGGCCGCGACTATACCCTGTCCGAGCTCCTGGCCTGCGACTCCGAATGGGTGCCGCGCTTCATGGCCGGACGCTATACCACCCTATACCTTGCGCCACGAGACTACCATCGCGTCCATATGCCACTGGCGGGGCAGCTAAAACGGGCGATCTATGTGCCGGGGCGGCTGTTCGCCGTCAATTCGCGCACCACGCGCGTCGTCCCGCAGCTCTATGCCCGCAACGAGCGCCTGATAAGCCTGTTCGAGACCGACGCCGGACCCATGGCCATCGTCATGGTCGGCGCCCTGTTCGTGGGGAACCTGGAAGCGGTCTTTCCGATACCTCCCCCCGGCCCCGGCCTTCGGGTCATGGACTACGACCTACCGGGCGCCCCGCCGGTGCGGCTGGAAAAGGGTGCCGAGATGGGGCGCTTCAACATGGGCTCGACCGTGATCGTCCTGTTCGGCCCCGGCGTCGTCGCCTGGGCCCCGGCGCTCCTCGCACACGGGTCGGTGCGCATGGGCGAGTCGATCGGCACCCGGAGCCCGGCCGCGATCGGCTGATCTCGATGCGGTTCCCACCGTGCGCCAACTGCTCGACCTCGCCCGCTTCATGTTTCCCTACGGGGTCGTCCCACGGCGGTGGCGCTCCTCGGACGCCTACGACCGCCTCAAGGACTTGACGAGCGGCCGGCCGCTCGATCCGGGCTTGCACGCCTTCATCGCCACGCTCCTGATCCCCGTATCTTTCCACCGCCTGTTAAACCGACAGCCTTTCATCCTTCGTTGCGGAGCTCGTTTAGGGACGTGCCAGGTCGAGTGAAATAGACCGAGACACGGCCGTCGTCCTCGTTGATGGCGAAGCCTTCGGTTACGAAGGGCGGTTGCCCGAAAAGAGCCTCAATCACTGGTTGTTCGCCTTTTTCGTGGGCGAACGTGGCGCGACATAAACGTTCGCTACACTGCATGTCCTCAAGGTTAACGCCGGGCAGTTTCGCAATGCTCTTGTCGACTTCCGCTATGGCCAGCGCCGTGGAATCCCTGTCGAAATTTCCGACGCGCAGTTTTTCGTCCATCCAATGACCTAAGTCGGTCCCTGATCCTGGCTTTCCGGCCTCGCTATTGGGGACGGCCGTGTCTGTCGCTTGCTCGACGCTATCCGATACGACCGCGTGCGTGGTTTGTTCGCCGGCGCCAGTTTCGACGGATCGGAGCCTAGAATCCAACTCTGCGAGCATCCCATTCAAACGAGTTTGCTGCAAATTCGCTTGCTGCAACTGCTCTTGGTTCGTTTGCTGATAGTGCCGCAATGCACTTGCCAGTTCGTCCAGTCTGTCTTCGACCCCTACCGCAGAAGTCGCACCTGTTTGCGATGTCACTGCTTGAGGCTGTTCGGCTACAGTGTCTTCTCGTATGAAGTTATAGGTAAGTACTGCGGTTGTGATGGCCATGACGGTCAAAATGAAGATGGTTTGCATGCTACTCTCCGGTATTGAACGAGGGGCTGCGCCTTGACGTGGGAGGTGGACCTCCAACGTCGCAGGAAAGGGTCTCACAGCTCGGAGTTATCCCGGTGAGGACCGCGCAGACAATCCTCACCGGGACTTACCCGAAGTTACCCGGCCACCGGACGGATAGTGCCGGCCCTTCAGTTGTTATAACAGTAGGCGCGACAGAAGGCGTCGGCGTCGTTGTTCTCGTTCAGGATCGCTTCGAGTGTCCAGACCACGGCTCCTCGCGTCACCCGACACGTAGCGGTTTCCCCACTTTCATCTGTGTTTTCAAAGCCGACACTGCTCAGGTAACAAAAATGACCTGCGCTGGGCGCCATATTAACGGACTGCGTTCCACCATTTATTCTGTTTGCAAACCAGCTACTATCAGGCGAAACGGCCCCCGCGGGACCAGCGCTTAACGCCAGACTCGAGAACAGCAGTCCGGTACAAATATTGAGTTTTGCGTTCATCTGACTTGACTCCGTTGAAATGTAATGTTCGAGCCTAGACTTATCCCGTGTTCCAAACAACTAGCATGCAGAAATGCTCTAGCTAGCTAACCGGAATCGCTCTAGGCTCCCTCAGGCGCTGCGCCTTTGCCTGCGATTGGACCGACCGCTCGCCAATCGCTCTGCCGTCGGAATATCACAAACACCGTGCCACGGACGAAGCAAAACGGCTAAAATTCGCTGTGGCGAGCCGCGGCGCGGGTTCTCGCGGGTCACCGCCGATCACGCGTTGATGCCACGAAGGGCAGGCGACTGTTTCAGCATGAAACAGCGATCGTTCAGGTGTTCCAGTCTGAAACGTCCGCGTTCATCCGGCCGGCGCGCGGGCACGGCCCGGCGAACCGGCGTCGGATGGCTGGGATTAGCTCACAGATCTGCTGTGAACTGGTTCACAGCCCCCCCGGCGCAGGAACGGTAGCTTAGGAGAGGAGGGCAAGGTTCCCGGGACCCAAAAGACGAGGGATGCCGGGCGAAACCCGAATAGTCATGAAAGGGGGCTAAATGATGGAGGCAGGATGGGTAAGTGTTCTCGCGGCGGATCGGCGAGGATATGCTGAAGCAGCGGTGAGGCCTGCGCCCCAGCGTGTTATTGGCGTGGCGGGATCGGCAAGCGATCGGATCGCTGCCGAGGTGGCCGGGGTGATCGGGGAAAGCGCCGCGATGCGGCGCGCCATGGCGCTCGCCAAGCGGGCCGCCGGCGCCGACATCACCGTGTTGCTGACCGGCGAGACCGGGACCGGAAAGAGCCTGCTTGCCGGGTTTCTTCACCGCGAGAGCCTGAGGCGTGGTGCTCCGTTCATCGCGCAGAACTGCGGGGCCCTGCCCGAGGCGCTGTGCGAGAGCGAGTTGTTCGGCTATCAGCGGGGCGCGTTCTCCGGTGCCGGGCAGGACAAACCGGGATTGTTCGAGGCCGCCGATGGCGGGATGATCTTTCTCGATGAGATCAGCGAGCTCGGTCTGGCGTCACAGGTTAAGCTCCTGCAGGTCCTGCAGGAAGGGGTCTTACGGCGCCTCGGTGATACCCGGTGCCGTTCGGTCGATGTTCGCGTCATCGCAGCCACCAACAAGGACCTCTGCGTGGAGATCCAACGAGGCAGCTTTCGCGAAGACCTCTATTATCGGTTGAATGTGGTCTCCATCGTGGTTCCGAGCCTGCGGGAACGGCCAGAGGACATCCCCCGCCTGACGGCGCACTTCCTCCGCAAACATGGCCCGCGGATCAACCCAAGGGTGAGCCGGATCGGCCCAGAGGCGCTCGGCCTCCTGTGCACATACGATTACCCAGGCAACGTCCGGGAGTTGGAGAACCTCATCCAGCGGGCCCTATTGTTCACCACGGGCTCGTGTATCGAGCCCGGCGAGTGGTTTCCCACCCGATTCCTTTGCGCACAGGCCGAGACCGGTTCAAGTCTGGCGGACCTGGAGCACCATGCGGTCCTGAGGACCATCGCGCTCCACGAGGGCAACCTGACGCGGGCGGCACACACCCTCGGGATCAGCAGGACCACCTTGTGGCGGCGCATCAAGGGCTATCGTTCTTCTTCTGGTGAATCCGGGCCAGGCGCCCGCCGCGGGTGAGCGCAGCGAGTCGGGGCGACAGATGCGTCGGCCCTGGCGGAACGCCTGCGGTGGTTTAGAGCCACTCATCCCGTGGATCCTCTCTATCGGACCCGAGCCCGGCGAGGTCGAAGGGCCGGGGATCCAGCAGGTGCGAGGAGACGGCGTGCTGGAGGCCTCGGAAGATGGTTTCAATGCGCCCTGGCGGATCCTTGCCCCAGCTATGCAGCATGCGCTTGATCGCGACCCGCTGGAGGTTGGGCTGCGAGCCGCACAGCGTATAGGGGATGAGGGGAAACCGCGCACCGTGGCATAGGCCTGTCCTGCTCGGTGCAATAGGCGAGCGGCCGGATGACGACGTGCCTCCCCTCGTCGCTCCGGAGCTAGGGGGGCATCGCGTTGAGCCGGCCGCCGAAGAACAGGTTCAGGAAGAACGTCTCGACGGTGTCGTCGCGGTGATGGCCGAGCGCCGCGCGGGGGGTCCAGCGGTGCGAGGATCGGTTTCCGGGACGGCCGGGGCGTGTGAAACGCAGCCACCGCTCACAACGATCCGGCCAGCGGTCGATGCACCCCGGGCCGAGCCAGTACGGCGCCCACGCAGCACGGAGCAGGAGTAGAATCGTCGTCCACCTCGGTGGACGCCCGGCGCCAACCAGGCATCCGACCATAGCCAGACGGGCCGCATGACAACCGCGATGAGCCTCTGTCAGCCAAGAGCATCTCAAGGGCCTCAGGGGCTGCGCCGCTAGCGGGTCATCGCAGCTACTTCTGAAGCGTGGGAGGAACGCGGATGACCATGGTCAGCTCGGACCTAGCACCGAGTCTCGCAGTCAATGTTTTGGAGTCCCTACCCATCGGGATCTGGGTGGCCGACGACAACGGCATCATCACTTGGGCCAACCAGGCGCTCGGTACGCAGATCGGCGTGCCGCGCGATGCGCTCGTCGGCCGTTCATGCGAGGACATCCCGGCGAGCAAGGTATTGACGCTCTATCCGGTCGCGGAGGTCTACCACGTGCCGGGGACGGCACTCGACACCGACCGCTGGTTGGAGTGCATCGCCGGAAGTGTGACGATGACGGTGGGGAGGGCCGCGCGAGTCGGGTGTCTCTGGGACGTGACGCACTATGAACGCGCCAGGACCCGCCGGGGGTTGATCCTTGGGGTTCAGGACCCCGCGAAGGTCGATGCGGCCAGTGGCCTGTTCACCCAGAAGGCCGTCCTGGCTGCCCTGGTGGCGGAGGTCTCGAGGAGCCGGCGCTACGACAATCCCCTCGCGATCCTGCTCATACGAGTATGGCCGACGGGAGAGGGGCAGGCCGGGCACTCGGACGACGGGGTAGATTCCATCGTGGTTCGGATAGCCGCGTTCCTCAAGGAGCGCCTGCGCTGGGTGGACATCACGGGCTGCTGGAACCGCCACAATATCCTGGCCGTTCTCCCCGAGACCGGTCTGGAGTCCGCGCAGGGCTTCATGCACAAGCTCCGCGACGAGATGTCTCGTCGCGGTCTGATCGATGCGGTGGAGCAGGGACCGTCGGTCGAGATCAGCCTGGGGGTCACCGCCTGGCGCAAGGGCGACGACGCGATGAGCCTGGTCGATCGCGTCGCCAAGCAGATGGCCGTGAACACCGATCCAGGGACCTACTGCGCCGCCGTTTTATCCAGCGCCTGAGAGTTGGTGAAAACCTACTGCGCTCGCGACGGTTTGTTCACAAACTGTCAACTCTGGCGATGATCTGGAGGTCATGCGTGATCTGGGCGGTCTTTCCCAGCATGATGGAGGCCGAGCAGTATTTCTCCGCCGACAGGTTGATGGCGCGTTCGACGTGGTCCTTCGACAGGCCCTCGCCGCTCAAAATGAAATGAATGTGGATCCGGGTGAAGACCTGTGGGGGCGAGGGGGCGCGTTCGGCCGTGAGTTCGACCTGGCAACTCGTGATACGAACACGGGCCTTCCTGAGGATATGCACGACATCGAAGGCCGTACACCCGCCGAGACCGAGGAGCAGCATCTCCATGGGCCGCGCCGCGAGGTTGCGACCGCCCGCTTCCGGGGGGCCATCCATCACCAGCGAATGCCCGCTCCCCGATTCTCCCAGGAACAGCGCATCGTCTATCCACCGAACCGTGCCTTTCATTCGTGTTTCCGAGCGGTTGCCGGGCCGAAGCTTAGCACAGCTCCTCCACCGCGGTGCCGGCGCGCGAAACCGACCCCGCCGATGACACAGCCATGATGCTCGCCTCCACAGCGAAGTCGGATAAGGACGATGTCATCGCCAGTCTCATGCCGCACTGCCGCCTCACCCGTTACGCGGCAAGGGCGCCCATCATTGCCCGCGGGCAGCCCTCCGACGATCTCTTGTACATCGTGAGTGGGTCCGTCACCGTCCTGCTCGAAGACGAACACGGCCGCGAGATCATCCTCGGCTACCTCAACGAGGGCGAGTTCTTCGGCGAGGTCGGTTTGTTGACCGACAGTCCCAACAGAACGGCCTTCGTGCGCGCACGTAGCCCCTGCCAGGTGGCGCATATCGGCTATGCGCGTCTGAAGAGCCTGCCCGTGATCTTCCCGGATGTCATTTTCCTCATCGCCTGTCAGCTCGCGTCGCGATTGTTGAAGGCCAACCGCAGGTTGAGAGATCTAGCGTTCATGGACGTGTCGGGACGGATCGCGCGTACGCTGCTGGAGCTGTGCAAGGAACCCGATGCCATGACGCATCCGGACGGCATGCAGATCCGCGTCACCCGGCAGGAGCTCGGGCGCATTGTAGGCTGCTCGCGCGAAGTCGTGGGCCGGGTCCTGAAGTCGCTCGCCGAGCAGGATCTGATCTTCGTCAAGGGCAAGACCATCGTCGTATACGGCGCCCGCTAGCTCGAACGCTGCCCGCGCACCCGCAGGTGCTCATGCGGGTGTCGCTTGACACCGATAACCTACCTTCCCACAATCCACCGCTCCTCGCGCCCGCCGTTACCGTCCTGCGGCGCCTGGGTTGCCTGGCTATGTAGCTCAGCCGGTTAGAGCGCGGCACTCATAATGCTGAGGTCGGTGGTTCGAGTCCACCCATAGCCACCATAAATCAATGGCAGCTACGCTCTTCCAGCACTCGACTGTCCTTGCGGGACTTAATTAAAGCGCCCGCCGAACCCCTCAAGAGCACCAGCCGCGCGGGCACTGTACCATAGCGCCCTTATGCGCTATCTCCTCGCCCTCGACCAAGGCACGACCAGCTCGCGGGCGCTCCTCTTCGACGAGCGTGCGGCCCCCCTCGGGATGGCCCAGGAGGAGCATCCACAGATCTATCCTGAGCCCGGCTGGGTCGAGCACGACCCGGAGCTTCTCTGGCTGACCCAAGTCCGGACCGCACGTCGGGTGCTCGCCGAGCACGGCGTGAGCCCGTGCGAGATCGCGGGGATCGGGATCACGAACCAGCGCGAGACGACCCTCCTCTGGGAGCGGGCGGGGGGCGGGCCGCTCGCGAACGCCATCGTCTGGCAGGACCGCCGAACGGCCGGGCACTGCGAGCGCCTCCGGGCGGCGGGGCTCGAGCCCACGGTCCGGGACAAGACCGGCCTCCTCCTCGACCCCTATTTCAGCGCCACGAAGCTAGCCTGGCTGCTCGACCAGCTGCCGGGCGCACGCCGCCGCGCCGAGCGCGGGGAGCTCTGCTTTGGTACGGTCGACAGCTTCCTGCTCTTTCGCCTCACGGGCGGTGCGGTGCACGCGACCGATGTCTCGAACGCCTCCCGTACGCTCCTCTTCGACATCCACACCCTCGCCTGGGACGAGGATCTCTTGCGTCTCTTCGACATCCCACTAGCGCTGCTCCCCGAGGTGCGGCCGAGCAGTCATGTCTTCGGCGCGACCGAGGCGGGACTCTTCGGTGCGTCCATCGCCATAGCCGGGATGGCAGGCGATCAGCAGGCCGCCACCTTCGGCCAGGCCTGCTTCGAGCCTGGTATGGTCAAGAACACCTACGGCACCGGCTCCTTCCTCCTCATGAATACGGGCCACACGCCGCTCGCATCGCGCCATCGGCTCTTGACCACCGTGGCCTGGCAGTTGGGGGCGGAGACGCGATCCACGTATGCCCCTCGAAGGCAGCATCTTCGTGACGGGGGCGGCCGTGCAGTGGCTGCTCGACGGCCTCGGGCTCATCCGCGATGCGGCCGAGACCGAGGCCCTGGCCCGCGCGCTCCCGGACAACGGCGGGGTGTATCTGGTCCCGGCCTTCGTGGGATTGGGGGCACCCTACTGGGACCCCGAGGCACGCGGGATTCTGACGGGCATCACGCGCGGCACCGGTCGAGCCCACCTTGCCCGCGCGGTACTGGAGGCGGCGTGCTATCAGACGCGCGACGTCGTCGAGGTCATGCAAGCGGATGCCGGCACGCCCCTCTCCGAGCTGCGCGTCGACGGGGGCATGGCGCGCAACGACTTCTTCCTACAGCTTCAGGCCGATCTCCTCGGGATCCCGGTGGCGCGCACCGCCATCACCGAGACCACGGCGCTCGGGACGGCCTATCTCGCCGGGCTCGCCACGGGGTTGTTCGAGACCACGGAGGCGATCGCGGTGAGCTGGCGCCCCGAGCGGCGCTTCGAGCCCGTGATCGCTCAGGAGCGTCGCGATGCGTTCTACGCGGAATGGAAACAAGCGGTCGCTCGGGCGCGCCTCGGGCAGTCGGTGAACTACCCGGGTCGGAGCGGTGATACGCCACATGAATAAGCCGTCATTGTGGGCTACACAAGCCGCGCCGTTGCTGGGCTCCGGTCGGGCGATGGTGATTTTGTACCCGATTTTGTACACGTTTCGTGAACACGCGCGGGGTCCTTCCAGGATCTTGCGGTGGGGACCTCCCGGCCACCGCGCCCCACGGAGCGCGGCGAACCGGGCGCGGCTATTCAAACTGTTCCAGACTGGCCAGCGGTTCAATCATGCCGAGGTCAGTGGAGGGGATTTCAGGGGGTCAACAGGGCGGTTCGCTACTGGCAGGGAAGGGAGGCTGCGTACGGGCGTCCCTTAAACGTGATGCGCGGATCAATAGTCGCGACCAAAGCCGCGCGGCAACTCAACCTCCAGCGACTCGAGGTCAAGGTCATAAATCGCCTTTAGCCGTTCGCCCGTGGCGGACCATTCGAGGTTCGTTGGAATGCTGTCCGCCCACATGCGGTACTCCTCTCGAAGGGCCATTAACTCCTGTACCGCATCTTGCCACCGCTGATGGCGGGAGCGGCGATCCGCCGGACGACGGCTGGGTTCTATTTCTATGGGAGCGTCCCTGGGGACCGGCCTCAATAAAGCCAGATGTTGACGGATCGCCTGCTCTTCCTCGGGTGTGACCCACAACTGCACTTGCCGTCGCCCGTGGAGCTTCTGGGCTTCGCGGTACCGTGCCCCCCTATCCATGGCTTCATCCTGTTGCGTCCCTGGTGGGCGAAGAAGAGTACCAAGCCGGAGACCGTCAGGGGTACCCCTCAAATGGGGGGCTCCGCTTCGCTACGAAGCAGCGCGGGCTACGGGTAGCGCAGGCTCATTCCGCCGCGGATCTTCGTCAATGGACCGCTGTCCGCGGTCTCCGCGGTCCTCCGGGCTCGGCCGTTGACCTACCGTTACCTCGGGCCCGGCGAGGCAAGCGGTAATGGGAGAGCTCTTCGAGCGCCTCGCGGACGGCGGAGGTGAGTGCCGCTTGTACGGCCCTGCTGTCGTTCATGGTCGCCAACCGCGGCGCGAGCTTCGAGGGTAACGCCAGGCACTTCGCCTGGAACGCCGCAACGAGCTGCTGCCAGGCGCCGACAACCTCTTCGGCCGGAATGAGCTCTGCGGAGACCCGCTCATATTCGAGTTGCTTGAGCAACGCGACGTATTTCTCCTTGGCCGCGCGGTAGGAGACGCCCGCCGGGCGATCGCTCTCGATGCCATTCCCCCCGGCGGCTTTCAGGTGTTTCAGGACGCGCGCCAGGCGCCAGCGCCTCACCACGCGGCCGGCCTGGCGTTCCTCCTCATCCGGTTTGAGGTCCGATAGTTTTTTGCCGAGCGTGCGGTAGCGAATGCCAAGCTCGACAGAGAGGGCATTGAGCGTCCAGAGCCCGGAGGTAATCGCCATGAGTGACGATTCTAGGCGGGTCGGCGCCGACCCGTCTATGGCCCCCTTCGCGAAGCAAGGGGCCCCCTCCGAGCAAAACAGAAGCCCCGTTATGATGCCACCCTCAAAAAAACCTGGCGCTAGGGGATTTCCGCGGTCGAATGACCCGCGGGCGAGCCGGTTTCCGGAAGGACCCGTGGCAGCGTTGCCATAGGTTCATGAAGGATAAAACCCCCGGTGCTTTGCCCCCCTCAACCGTGGAGGTACTCACGGTTGGGAGATCGAAGAGGGAGAGTTTAAGGCGTCCGGAGCCGCCCTGGGTGCTCCTCAGAAGAAGTTATAGCCGCCGCGGCCCAAACGGGTCTCGATAACGAGCAGCATCCCAACATCGCAATCGACACGCCGTATGCGCCGCCGCAACTCGGCCACCCCGCTGAGCGCGCGCAGCGCTCCTCGACCCCATAGAGATCGGGCCGGCCGGATACGTCGGGCGATCGCTCGGGAAGCGAACCGGAAGCGACCCGTTGCCGCACCGGTTGACCGCTTCGAAAGCGCGCCGCCATATCGGCCACCATCCGGCGGCATTCCTCATTGACATCTGTCATCGACCTTCCTCCGCTCTGGACCTGCTGCCAGTTCTACCCTACCTGGCGCTGAAATCGCACCGCGGCGCCCGGCGATTCGATACCGTCGAGCTCGGGAGGAATTGTGAAGCCCTTCGACTGCGCAAATGCGAGAAACTTGGGCGGTCTTACCCACGGCTCGCCTCTTACCATTTCGTGCCCCAACGCTCCGGCATTTATCGCGGCTACCGCCAGGTTGTAGAGCTTTATCCAGGCGGGATGGCTGTGGGTAAGGTGGCTGATTTTTGGCCAGCTGTAAGGGTCTCTCGGGAAAAGCAATTTGCAGGCTCTCTCAAGAGGCCACAGGTCCGCCTTTCTCTCATAATCCCAGTCGATATCTGCGTCGATTTCCCTCATGCGCCCCCTCGCATTGCCCCTTCCGAAAAGAACCGCGCCGGCCGGGCAGGGGGGCCCGGTTTTCGGGGATCAGCCTAGGCGCGGTTGTAAGCTGTCAGGCTGCGGATCGCAGCGATAAAACCACCGCCCTGTTCTCTGCCTGGTCGAAGGAACCGTCACGCCATGAATCCAGCGTGTCGGCCCACCGCTGCATCATCCCGGCGCGGTCGGCGACATGCTGGGCGTGGTTGTAGGTCCGCCGCACCGTGTTCGGTTCGGTGTGGGCGAGCTGGCGCTCGATCCAGTCCGCCGGGTAGCCCATTTCGTTCAGGTGCGTGCTCCCGCTCGTGCGAGTCCCGTGTGGGCTGTACCTCCCCGACCAACCTAGGTAGGCCACCGCCTGGCGCAAAGTCGCATCGGAGATGGGCTTATCTCTGTTATCGCGATTCGGGAACACGTGCGCCCGATGTCCGGTGACGCCCTGCACGGTGCGCAGCAGATCGACCGTCTGCTTGGGGAGCGGGACGACGTGTTCCTTGCGCTTCTTCATGCGCTCGGGGGAAATGCACCAGATCGCCGCATCGAGGTCGAACTCCTCCCAGCGCGCGCCCACGACCTCGCTTGGCCGGCACAGAGTCAGCCACATCAAACGGAAGGCCGCCACCGTCTGAAAGTTGCGCTCATACCCGGCCAGGTCACGCAGGAATTGCCCGATTTCCTCGGCGGTCAGGGGGCGCTTGTGTTGGGTTTTGTTCGCCGGCAGGGCCTTGCGGACCGGATAGACAGGGTCACTGTCCGCGCGCAGCGTCGAAACGGCGAGGTCGAATACCCCGGACATCGCGCGCTTGGCTTCCGCCGCCACGGTCGGACCGTTGTTCTTTGCCGCGGTCTCGAGGACATCAAGAACAAGCCGCGGGGTGATCCGCTTGACCGGCAGCGCTCCGATCTTCGGAAACACTACACGCGTCAGCATGTCCAGGCGCCGGGCCTTAGTAATTTCCTCCCAGTCCTTGAGCGATAACCACTCGGCCGCCAGGCGCTCGAACGTGGTGGTGTCCTCCCGTTCCAGCTGGATCCGATCGAGTCGGCGTTGGCGTGCCGGGTTGATGCCCTGCCGCACCAGCGCGCGAGCCTTGCCGCGTTCTTCGCGAGCCTCGGCCAGGGTGAAGCACCCGCCGGCCCGCCGCGCCTTGGCCTGTTGGTCAGTCTCCCCCATGGGGGGGGTAGCGTAGTCGCCGATCGCGAACACGCTCTCTTTGCGCTCCCCCTCCCGGACGAGCTCGAAGCGATAGCGCCACGCCTTCACCCCGCTGGGCTTCACCTCCAGGTACAATCCCTTGCCATCGGTGAGCTTGTAGGGCCTGTCCTTGGCTTTCGCGTTGCGGCATTGGGTGGCTGTCAGCATGGTGGATCCTCCGGCTACGGCGCCGTACCCGGTTTCAAAGCCCCGGCATAGTCGCGCGTACCCGGTAACATACCCGTGTCTGTGTGAGATGTAAAGAGACCGAACGAGACGCCAGGACACAAGCGAGCGAAGCGCCATGGCGTTAGAAAGCCAAGCGATCCCAGGGCCTTAGATGGGCTGTTGAGACTTAGTGAGACACGGTGACGTGTAGCGTGAGGGCGGTGTGAAGTGCACAGTTTGGCTCAATGAATAAGGCGGTATGGATAAGCGTGGCGATCGCCGCGCTCATTGCCGGGACTGCGCTCGTCTTCTTTTACGGGCGCCTGCCTCAGTTGCCGGAAACGGGAGGCACCGCGGCGCCTGAGCCGTCAGCGCCCGCACCACCAGCCCCTGAACCGCCAGCCGCTGAGCCGGACATCCGCTATCCCATTCCGGGGCCCGAGGTGGCGGGGCCGCCGCGACCGCTGCCCGCGCTCGATGAGAGCGACGGGGGAATACGAGACTCGCTGGCACAGAGCTTCGGCGAGACCCACGTCGAGGCCTTCCTGATCCCGACCCAGATCATCCGGCATTTCGTCGCGACGATAGACAGCCTGGACCGTGACCCCGTGCCGCTGCACTTCCGCCCGCTCAAGCATGTCCCCGGGCTCCCGGTGGTCAAGGCCGAGGGCGACAGGATCTCCTTGAGTCTGGATAACGGGAAGCGCTATGCGCCGTTCATCTCGGCGCTGCGGGCAGCGGACGCCAAACAGTTCGTGGATCTGTACCTGCGCTACTACCCGCTCTTTCAGAAGGCCTACGAAGACCTTGGTTATCCGGACCGCTACTTCAACGACCGCCTGATCGACATCATGGACCACCTGCTGGCGGCGCCCGAGATCGAAGGCCCCATCGAGCTGGTCCAGCCCAAGGTGCTCTACCGGTTTGCGGATCCCGAGCTCGAAAAGCGCTCGTGGGGCCAGAAGGCGCTGATCCGTATGGGACCGGCGAACGCGGCGGCGGTTAAAGAAAAGCTGCGTGAGATCCGAGACTCGATTGCGGTCAGGTCCGAGATGCCGTGAACGGGGAGAAATGCACTTCCATAAAGTCATTCTCAAATGTCTTTCGATCCTGATTGTCAAGGCGTCTCGATAGTCGCCCCGCCATGAGTGGCCTGGTCGGATCGCTCAAACGTTTCTGGGGCATCGTCACCAAGGAGCTGGTGCAGATGCGGCGGGATCATCTGACCTTCGCGATGATGATCGGGATACCCCTCCTCCAGCTCACGCTGTTCGGATTCGCCATCAATAACGATCCCAGGCGCCTCCCGATCGCCGTGCTCCTGGCCGATCACAGTGCCTTCGCCCGCAGTCTCATCGCCGGGATGCAAAAGACCGATTATTTTCAAGTGCTGTATCATCCGAAGGGGGAAGAAGAAGCCACGGCGTTGTTGCGCCGTGGCGATGTCCAGTTCGTCCTGGCGATCCCGGCGGGTTTTTCGCGCAAGCTGGTTCGGGGCGATTCCCCGGCCGTGCTCCTGGAGATCGATGCCACGGATCCGGCCGCGGCGAGCAACGCCGTGGCAGCCATCAACACCTTGATCCTGGACGTGTTGAATCGCGACCTGCAGGGTACTCTACAACGCTTGCAGGGGCGGCCGCCCCCCTTCGAGTTACGCATCCACCGCCACTTCAATCCAGAAGGCCTGACCCGTTACAACATCGTTCCCGGGCTCATGGGAGTCGTCCTCACCATGACCATGGTGTTGATGACGGGGCTCGCCATGACCCGCGAGCGCGAGCGCGGGACCATGGAAAACCTCCTGGCCATGCCGGTGCGCCCGCTGGAAGTGATGCTCGGGAAGATCGTGCCCTATGTCTTCGTGGGCTACCACCAGGCAGGACTCATCCTGGTCGCGGCACGCCTGGTCTTCGGTGTGCCGATGCTGGGCGACCTGACGTTCCTGGCGCTCGGCATGCTCGTCTTTATCGCGGCCAATCTGACCCTGGGACTGACGTTTTCGACCGTCGCCAGGAATCAGCTGCAGGCCATGCAGATGGGGTTCTTTTTCTGCCTTCTATATTGCTCTCGGGCTTCATGTTTCCGTTCCGGGGCATGCCCGAATGGGCCCAGATCCTCGGGGAGCTCTTGCCTTTGACTCACTTCCTGCGTCTGGTACGTGGGATCCTGCTGAAGGGGTATGATGCATCAGAAGTGCTGCCTCATGTGTGGCCCATGCTGGCGTTCCTCTTGGTGACGCTCGCCGCCGGACGGCAGCGTTATCGACGCACCCTGGACTGAACGGCATGGGTGGCATCCATGAACACACCGGATATCAAGTTAACGCAATCCCGCGCGCTGCCCTCGAAACGCGAGGTGGATACGCTCGCTCATTGGGTGATGCTCCTGCCGGTCGAGGGCTGGGAGGGACTCGACGACGCGCTCCCTTATGGAGAGGCGCTGAAACGGCGCTACGAGCGCCAGCCGGCGGAGCGGCGCAAGCAGCGCTGCCTCGCCGTCGATCTGCCGAACCCTCGCGCGAGCCACGTCGCTTTCGCCTGTGTCCCAGCCGAGATAAGGGCCTTCGATCTCTTGAGCCTGGCGCGCCAGCTCGTGGCGCCTCACGTCGCCCTCGAAGCCTCGGCGCTCGGCGTCTGTGTGTGCGGTTTCGAGGGGCTGGCCGTCGAGCGCATGACGGAAGCGCTGCTCACTGCGGCGCTGGCCGCGAGCACGGAGATGCCGCGGTTCACGGCCAAGAAGTCTATGCCGGCGCGCCTCGAGCGCATCGAGATCTACGGCTGCGAGGCCACCCACGGCTTCGAGCGCAGCTATGCCGAGGCCGAAGGCAACGGCCTGGCTCGCCAGCTCACCGGCCTGCCGGCCAATGAGCTGACACCAGGGCACTACCGCCGCTGGGTGACGGCGCTCGCCAAGGGCGAGGGCTGGCACCTGGAGTTTCTGGATGTGAAGGCCCTCGCGCGCCGCAAGGCCGGGGCCTTCCTGGCGGTGGCCCAGGGCAGCCCGGAGCCCGACGCCGGGATCGTCCACCTCAAGTACGGACCGCCACGCGCGGCCAATATTAATAAAACTACTGGGGGCGGCGGGCTCGCGCTGTGCGGCAAGGGGATCTGCTTCGATACCGGCGGGGTGAACCTGAAGCCCGCCAACTTCATGCTGGGCATGCACAAGGACATGCAGGGCAGCGCCGTGGCGCTCGGCACGCTCTTGGCGCTGACCCGCCTCAAGGTCCCGTTCCCGATCGATTGCTGGCTGGCGCTCGCGACCAATCATATAGGCCCGAACGCCTATAAACCGAACGACGTCGTCACGGCCATGGACGGCACTACCATCGAGATCGTCAATACCGACGCCGAGGGCCGCATGGTCCTGTGCGATACGCTGACCCTGGCATCGCGCGCGAAACCCGCGCTCATCCTCGACTTCGCGACCTTGACCGGGGCCTGCAAGCGCGCGCTCGGCAACGGCTACAGCGGGGTCTTCACCAATCGCCCCGAGTATTACGCGATGCTCATCGAGGCCGGCCGCGAGAGCGGCGAAAGAGTCTGGCCCTTCCCGCTCGATCCCGATTACGACGAGGCGCTGGAGAGCACGGTCGCCGATATCAGGCAATGCGCCGAGGACGCACCGGCCGACCACATCCTGGCCGCGCGTTTCCTGCAGCGCTTCGTCAAGGACGGCGTCCCCTGGATCCATATCGATCTCTCGAGCGGCACGCACAAAGGCGGGCTCGCGCACATCCCGACCGACATCACGGGCTTCGGCGTGCGCCTGGCCCTGCATCTCTTACTCGACAAGGGGATCCTGGGTCATTCGTCGGAAAAGGCGGCCCGGGCGTAGCGGCAGGCAGCGCCGCCGAGCGGACAGGACTCGCCCATCGGAATGTCATTGAACATAAGCCACCACCGTGACTGGGATGGCGTCGGGCATGCTTCGCGAGAGCGCAAAGAAACCTCGGGTCACGGGAAGCGAAGTAGCGGTTCGTGAACAGAAAGACCCTGGGGACATGTTGCGCGGTGTCATCGTTCGTATCGTGATGACTGCCAACCCGCGGCGTCTCATCCTGTTCGGGTCTGGTGCGAACGGAGAACGGTCCCTCAACAGAAGTCTCGATCCCGATGCCGAAACTTTACGAATACTTTGGTCTGATTGTGATGTTCTACGCCAACGAGCACGAACCGATACATGTGCATGGCAAGTGCCAGGGCCGCGAGTCCAAAGCCGAGATCATCGTCCTGGACGGGTCAGTGACCGCGATTCGCTACTCGGAAGTAGCCGGACGTGCGCCGTTGGAATTTCGTGAAATGCACTATTTCAGGAAGTCGTGAGCGCCCGTGCCGACGATATCGTGCGGAAATGGATTGACTTCTTCGTACTGCACAAATCCATTAAACCAGAACGTATTACCGGGAGGCTGAAATGAGACCGAGCCGGACCGCTATCAATATCGTTACCGCTGAACCGGCGGGCGAATATCGCTTGCACCTGACATTCGACGATGGCATAAAACAAACGGTCGATTTCAAACCGTTCTTGACCCACGCGCACCATCCGGATATTCGCGCCTACCTCGATCCGGGGAGATTCTCTGCCTTTCGCATCGAATACGGTGAACTGGTGTGGGGGGATTATGACCTGTGCTTTCCGATCATCGATCTGTACCGGAATCAATTAGAGCACGGTGCCCGAAAAGAAGCCGCCGCTTGATCGGGATCAACCTGGGCCAGCACCATGCCGTGGGAGCAAGCCCGGTACGATCCTCTATCCGGCCTTGAAAGAGGGGATCGTCGTCTATGAAGCTTGACCCGACGAGCCCGGAGGCCTGGCTCCTCCGTGACGTTCATGGCGCGCGAGCACAGCTTTCAGACACTTTTCCACAGCTTGCTGCGCGAGGAAACCAACCGTGGCCTCGTGGACATCGGGATCATCGACGACCTTGTGGAACGCCCGGAGATCACGCTCTGCCAGTGCCAGAAAATGCCGCGCGAGATCAATACGTGATGTCATGCAGGACCTTTCCTTCGCGCAAGGCGCTGTAGAGCACCGTTCCGGACCATGCCCCGAAGCGCGCGACGTCCGCCACCGAGCACACGAGCAGGTCGACCGGGATCCGCAGGGGTCGCAAGACCCTCCTCAGGCGCACCATCTCCTGGGCCTTGTTGACCGGCTCGCGTACGATGATGAGGAGATCCACGTCCGAGTCCTGAGATGGCTCCCCGCGGGCATACGATCCGAAAAGGACGATCTTCTGCGTATGAGCGGCCTCAGCCAGGATCCGCACCGCGTCTTCGATCTTGCTATAAGGGACCATTCGACATCCTCGGCGCCAGCCGCCGAACCCGCTCGCATGACCAGGGCGAGCCGAGAGATCGTAGCCCGGATGGAATGCCAATGAAATCCGGAGGATCCTCGCCGCTGGGCTCTAGTCCCGGATTCCGCTTCGCTGCATCCGGGCTACGATCGCTTAGGCCGTCCGATCCTCAGAGTCCTCTAATAGTTCGACATCCATCCACTCGACTTTCGCGTCGCGCCACACGGCTACAGGATTGCCGGCCTGCTTATGGAGCGCGAGCGCCTCGCGGACCGCGGCGCGCAGCGCCGCTTCGATCTTGCCTTTGTCCGCCAGGATTTGCTCGATGTCCCTATCGGGGTTGTTCATGAGGACTGCTGCATCAAAGTTGTCCAGAGCACGGGATCCGCGATGTCGGCCGCCTCGCCCTCGCCACAAGCGATTGCCGCGGGCCGGCGCGTAGAAGTACAACTTGAGCAGGGTTAGCGTGACTTCCGCGGCGTCCGTGAGCAATCCCGTGCGGACGGTCCGCCCATCGGCGGGGTGAGGGTGCCAGGCGCCGGATTTGACTCCCCTCACCCTAAGCCCTGTATATTGAGGCCTGCGCATCAAGAGGGGTGATCTGTTCGGGCGAGCCCCCTGCCCTGTACCCGAGCCCGGGGAGTCAGTCAAGATGATTCAAACAGACACGTCATTCCGGCATGGATTGCCGGAATCCAGAGCACATGGACGTAAGCGCTGTCCTGCATCCTGGACCCCGGCAATCCCCCGTATCAAGTACGAGGCAGGCTCTGCCGGGGTGACGAATCACGTCGATTTAACATGACTGACTACTAGACCATGGCCAGCACCCCAATCGAGCGCACCGGCTTCGTCCGGGCGCTGTCGCGCCTGGATGCCACCGCGCTCGTGGTCGGCTCCATGATCGGCTCGGGGATCTTCATCGTCTCCGCCGACATCGTGAGGCAGGTCCAGAGTCCCGGTTTGTTCTTGCTGGTCTGGGGGCTCTCCGGGATCATCACCCTGCTCGGCGCACTCACCTTCACCGAGCTCGCGGGAATGTTCCCGCGCGCCGGCGGGCAGTATGTCTATCTGCGCGAGGGGGTCTCGCCGCTCGTCGGCTATCTCTACGGCTGGACCTTGTTCCTGGTGATCCAGACCGGCACCATCGCCGCGGTCGCGGTCGCCTTCGCCCGCTTCACGGCGGTATTCTGGCCCGCGCTGTCCCCCGATGTGTTGGTTGGGGTCCGGGTCGAATTGCCCAGCGGGCCCATCGAGATGGGCCTGTCGTGGCAACGACTGCTCGCCCTCGCATCGATCCTGGTCCTGACCTGGATCAATGTGCGCGGCATCAAGACCGCGGCGCTCATCCAGACGTCGCTGACCGCCGTCAAGACCGCCTCGCTCGCCGCCTTGATCGTGCTGGGAGTGACCATCGGGCGGAACGCCGACGCCGTGGCCGCCAACTTCGGGGCGGGGTTCTGGCCCGCGGGCGGGATCCCGTTTTATTTCTGGCCCGCGATCGGGGCCGCCATGGTGGGGTCCTTGTTCGCGATGGATGCCTGGAACAACATCGGGTTCGCCGCCAGCGAGATGCGGGACCCGACGCGCGATCTCGGGTTCTCCATGGTGAGCGGCGTCCTCGTCGTCGTCCTCCTCTATTTCCTCGCCAACGTAGCCTATCTCCTCGTCCTGCCCGCCGAGGCTATCGCAGAGGCACCGCAAGACCGGGTCGCCACCGTGGCTTTGCAGGCGATGTTTGGGGAGCCAGGCCTCTACCTCATGGCGCTCGCCATCATGATCTCGACCTTCGGCTGCAACAACGGGATGATCCTCGCGGGCGCCCGGGTCTATTACGCCATGGCAGAGGACCGCCTGTTTTTCCGAGGCGTCGCGAAGCTCCACCCGCGTTTCAGGACCCCCGCACGCGCGCTCTGGTTCCAAGCGCTATGGGCCTCGGTGTTGTGCCTTTCCGGCACCTATAGCCAGCTCCTCGATTATGTGATCGTCGCGGCCTTGCTGTTCTATCTCCTGAGCGCCATCGGGCTTTTCCTCCTGCGCCGGCGCCGTCCCGGGGCCGAACGCCCCCACCTTTCCCCCGGTTACCCCTGGCTCCCCGCCGCCTACCTATTGCTCACCGCCCTCGTGGTGGCGAACCTCCTCGCCCAGAAACCCCAGTACACCTGGCCCGGGCTCATGATCGTGGCCCTGGGCGTGCCGGTCTATTTCGCCTGGCGGCGGTACGAGCAAGCACATTAGGGCCGAGGACGCCGCTCGCCCCGCCGTTGCGCCCGGCCCCGTTAGCCGTTAAATTCGCCCTGGCGGAAGTTCCGCATCGCACCAGAAATCCCGATCCCGATGGACAAACGCATACCACCGCAACCGGCGCGGCCCGCGGCGCGCCGGCCGCGGACTCTCGGACCGGTCGCCGATCTCGAACACCACCTCCCCGGGGAGTGGTGGCGGGAGCTGTTCGACTCCCTGTATCTGCGCACCGACGGCGACGTCGTCGAGAACGACCTCAACACCATCGCGGAGATCGATCTCCTGGTCCAGTCGACCGGCATCGGGCCGGGGGATCGGCTGCTCGACCTCTGCTGCGGGCAGGGGCGCCATGCCATCGAGCTGGCACGTCGCGGTTTCAAGGACGTTACGGGCATCTTCCACATCGAAATAGCCGAAGGAATTGCCCATCACGAAGAACGGCTGGCGTTACAGCGGGGCCCTATGGAAAAGGCCGCGGAGCCCGGCCAGGCGGACCAGCCGCCCGGCCGAGCGGCCGTGACGGACACCCTTTCTCTGTAGCGCCGATCTCCCGCGGCCCTTCCGATCCCAGGTTCTCGTTCCAGGTCCCATCCGATGACAGCAATGAACCGTCTTCAACCCCTCCTCATCACAGGTCTCCTGGCCTGCGATGGCGTCCTCGCACAGCCCGAACCGACGGCGCCGGCAGCGCTCGCCAGGGACATCGTCCTCGCGCTCGACAACTCCGGGAGCATGCGCCAGAACGA
>JBOIDR010000054.1:0-24974 GCA_050740695.1 Gammaproteobacteria bacterium
CAAGCACGGCTTCATGCCCGCCAGCGCATAAGCATTCGGTAGTTCCACATCTCATTTCCAGTTCCCCGTCCCGGCTAGCGTCAGGCCAGGAATTGTTACGCCTGTGGGGTGGTGTCTTTCACGCTAAAGAATGTCGGTCGAAACAGTTCACAGACGGAATCGATCCGGAGGATCCCAACGCCGTTATCTGGCGATTCATGGGGCTCCGGAAGTTTAAGGACCTGATTCAGTCCCGGGAACTCTACTTTCGCCGGGCAGATTTGTTTGATGACGAGACAGAAGGGTTGCCGCCGAAAGGGTATTATTTCGGGTTCTATTCGCCGGACTTGGAAGGCTTCACGGCGATAGGACACTCCGTGGGGGACTGCCTTTACAAGGCAAAATGGGGGATGCATGAGCATGTCGCGTTGTTGAAGGAGCGGGGGCTTCCCGTACACCGCCCAATCCCGACGCCACGATCATCATCCGGAACGAGCGCCGGGCGGCGTAGTGCCACGAGCGCAGCACAGGCGCGGCGTACGGCTACCGCCCGCGGGTAACGGGTCGCGGACCGGAACGGATGAGTAGGCGGACCGCACGGAAGGTGGGGCTAGCCGCTCGGCAGCTCGTCCAAGGTGACATCGACCATGAGCTCGTTGGCCAGTGCCTCCAGCAGGCGGCGGAGCTCCGCGGTCGGAACGCTTCGCGGTACGGAAAGCTCGGCGACGGCCTTGACCAGGGCCTCCCCCGACCAGGAGGCGCTCAAGCATTCGGTCGAGAACTCCAGTATGTTGACCCCGCGCCGGGCGATGGCCTCGGAGATCTCCCGGACGATCCCGGGATGGTCTTGGCCGATCAACTCCAGCTTGACCGTGCGCGACTCGCCGGTCGCCGGTTCCGGGCGGCTGTCCTCGACGGTGATCCGCAGTCCCTCGGACTCCAGGGCCGCCAGTGCGTCTTTCAGGGGGCGCGCCTCGGTTTCCAGGACGCTCGCCAAGAGGATCCCGGCGAAACGGCCGCCGAGAACCGCGATGCGGCTCTCCAACCAGTTGCCGTGGTGGGCGACGAGCGCCTTGGACAGCGCCTCGACTAAGCCCGGCCGATCTTTCCCCATGACGGTAACGACGAGAGTGGTGCTCATGCTCGGATACCCCTTATTGTTACTGGTGCCGGTCGTTACTCGCCGCTCTTATATTCCCTCTCCCTCCGGGAGACGCCTCTTTTGGATTCCCTCTCCCTCCGGGCACTCCGGGAGAGGGCTAGAGCCTGCCCCAGCGAAAGCTGGGGGTGAGGGGATCAAAAACTGACCTCGCGTGCTATATCCCCTAAGCCGCCTCATAGATACCCGAGGGCGGACAGGTACACACCAGGTTGCGGTCGCCCTGCAGGTTGTCCACACGGCCGACCGGCGGCCAGTACTTGTCGATGCCCGTGCGTTTGAGCGGGAAATAGGCCCGCTCCTTCGCGTAAGGTCGGTCCCAGCGTTCCGCCATGAGCAAGCGATGGGTATGGGGCGCGTTCTTGAGCAGGTTGTCCCGGGGATCGGCCTCACCGCGTTCGATCTCGGCGATCTCCGCGCGGATGGCGATCATCGCCTCGCAAAAGCGATCCAGCTCGCGCTTGTTCTCGCTCTCGGTCGGCTCGACCATGAGGGTGTCCGCTACCGGGAAGGACATGGTCGGGGCATGGAAACCATAATCGATGAGGCGCTTGGCGACATCGTCCACGGTCACCCCGCAAGAGGCCTTGATGGGCCGGAGATCCAGGATGCACTCGTGCGCCACCCGCCCGTTCTTGCCCGTGTACAGTACCGGGTAATGCGGCGCGAGGCGCGCGGCGATGTAGTTGGCGTTCAGGATCGCGACCGATGTGGCCAGAGTGAGCCCCTCGGTGCCCATCATCGCGATGTAGGCCCAGGGGATGGTGAGGAGGCTGGCGGAGCCCCATGGCGCGGCCGAGATCGTGCCGATGGTCGGTCCGCCCCCGGCCGCAGGATTCACCCCCGCGACCACGGGGTGATCTGGCAGGAATGGCGCGAGGTGGCGGCGCACGCCGATCGGACCCATGCCGGGCCCCCCGCCGCCGTGCGGGATGCAAAAGGTCTTGTGCAGATTGATATGGGCGACATCGACCCCGATGGCGGCCGGGCGGCACAGCCCGACCAGGGCGTTCAGGTTGGCGCCGTCCATGTAGACCTGGCCGCCAGCGGCGTGGACGACCTCTGCGATCTCGGCGATCCCCTCCTCGAAGACGCCATGGGTGGAGGGATAGGTGATCATCAAGGCCGCGAGCCGATCGGCGTTTCGCGCGGTCTTGGCCTCGAGATCGGCGACATCGACGTTGCCGGCATCGTCACAGCCCACCACCACGACCTTCAAGCCCGCCATCGCCGCGCTCGCGGGGTTGGTGCCGTGCGCCGAGGCCGGGATCAGGCACACGTCACGGTGATCCTGATCCAGGCTCTCGTGGTATTTCTGGATCACGAGGAGCCCACTGTACTCGCCCTGCGATCCGGCATTGGGTTGCAGCGAAAACGCCTCGAAGCCCGTGATCGCACACAGCATGTCCTCCAACTCCTCGAAGAGCTGCATATAGCCCTGAGCCTGATCCAGCGGCGCAAACGGGTGCATGGCGCTGAACTGCCGGAAGGTGAGCGGCAGCATCTCGGTCGTGGCGTTGAGCTTCATGGTGCAGGACCCGAGCGGGATCATGGCCCGATCCAGCGCGATGTCGCGCCCCGCCAGGCGCTTCAAATACCGCAGCATCTCGGTCTCTGAGTGATAGGACTGGAACACCGGATGGCTCAGGAAGGGGCTGCGGCGCCACAGGTCTTGCGGGATGCGGTCAACGACCTCCCGATCCAGCGCCTCGATGTCGAGGAGCGCCTCGGCGCGCGTGGCGAAGACCCGCCACAGCGCCCATAGATCGGCGCGCCGGGTGGTCTCGTCGAAGGCGATCCCGAGGTGGTCCGGGTCCCTGACCCTCAGGTTGATGCGGGACTCGCGGGCGCGCGCGGCGATGCGGCGCGCCTGGCCGGGCACGCGCACGGTCACGGTGTCGAAGAAGCAGCCCGTCGAGAGCTCGTAGCCGAGGCGCTCGAGGCCGAGCCCGAGGATGAGCGCCATGCGGTGGGCCCGAGCGGCGATGCTCGTAAGCCCCGCGGGTCCATGATAGACGGCATAACAGGCCGCCAGGATGGCCGGGAGGACCTCGGCCGTGCAGATGTTGCTCGTGGCCTTTTCGCGCCGGATGTGCTGTTCGCGCGTCTGGAGCGCCATGCGCAGGGCGGGCTGGCCGTGGCTGTCCGTCGAGACCCCGATGATGCGGCCCGGCGTGGCGCGCTTGTAGCGATCGCGGGTCGCGAAGTAGGCGGCGTGCGGGCCGCCGTAGCCCATCGGCACGCCGAAGCGCTGCGAGCTCCCGACCACCACATCGGCGCCCATCTCCCCCGGGGGTTTCAAAAGCGCTAGGCCCAGGAGATCGGCCGCGACCACCGCGATCGCCTGCTGCGCATGTGTCTCTGTGATCACGGGCTCGAGGTCGCGCACCTGCCCGCTGGAGCCTGGATATTGTAACAAAACACCGAAGACCGGCCGGCCCGCCAGCTCGCACTCGGCATCGCCGATCTCGACCTCAATGCCGAGCGGCCGGGCGCGCGTCTCGAGCACGGCGAGCGTCTGGGGATGGCAGTCGCGGTCCGCGAAGAACACCGCCGCGTCGCTGTCGGCGACGCGCCTCGCCATGGCCATGGCCTCGGCCGCCGCCGTGGCCTCATCCAAGAGCGAGGCGTTCGCGATCTCCATCCCGCAAAGGTCGATGACCATCTGCTGGAAATTCAAAAGCGCCTCGAGCCGGCCCTGGCTGACCTCGGCCTGGTAGGGGGTATAGGCCGTGTACCAACCCGGGTTCTCCAGGACATTGCGCCGGATCACCGCCGGGACGACGGTACCGTGATAGCCCATGCCCAGCATCGAGATGAACACCCGGTTGCGGTCGCGCATGCGGCGCAGATAGCTCACCGTCTCACGCTCGCTCTTGGCCTCGGCGAGCGCGAGCGGCTCGGTGATACGGATCGCGCTGGGGACCGCCTGGTCGATCAAGGCCTCCAGGGTCGCGAGGCCCAGGGTCCCGAGCATGTCCCCGATCTGGCGCGGATCCGGGCCGATATGACGCCGGATGAAGTCACCGCGCTGCTCCAGCGTGTGCAGGGAGGGCCGGACTTCCGGGGTGTGATCGAGCGCCATGGTCGGCCACATAATATCAAGGTTCCATCGCCATCCCATCCCCGCCCGCCGTAGTGCCGCCCGTAACGAAGTCGCCCGTGTGCAACATCCCGAAACATGATCGATGAAGCCGGTGGCGACAGGACATCACGGCGGCTAGGCATGGCGGCGATCGAGGTGCACCAGGTATCGAAGCGCTTCGGCGAGGTACGCGCCGTCCACGGGGTGAGCTTCACCATCGAGCGCGGGTGTATCTGCGCCTTGTTGATGCCAACGGCGCCGGCAAGACCACCACCCTCACGATGGTGCTCGGGCTCGTGACCCCGAGCACCGGGTCTATCCGGGTGCTCGGCCACGATCTCATCCGGCACCGCTACGAGGTGCTCGGGCGCATGAACTTCTCCTCGCCCTACGTGGATCTGCCGCAGCGCCTGACGGTCGCCGAGAACCTCACGGTGTATGGCCGGCTGGATGGCGCTCACTCGACCCGGATACGGCCGATCGCATACGTCGGATGCTCCTCGACTACCAACGCGAGGCCGGCGCGACCCTCCTCCTCGCCTCCCATAACATGAGCGAGGTGGAGCGGGTCTGCGACCGGGTCGGTCGGACAGCCGAATAGTACCGGCACCGTGTTCTTTCCGGACAGATCGTGAATACGTCACAAAATGTTTGTGCGAAAAGTCACTGAACAAGCGAAGTGCATCTCGTATCCTTGGCGCAGTTTTTCACGGAAATGTCTCGCGACTCGCGATACGATGCGGTGCATATTCGCCAAGTCCCTTTCTTCACCAACTTCCCAATTGCAGCACATCCGATGCGATCTGAAAGCCAGTTCCTCATTAACGGGAATCTCGATTCTGTCGACACGAAGGCCCTCCTCAGGCTCAGCCTGGCTGACCGGGCGGAGTTCTGGTCTGCCGATACGGCCACGTTCGTCGGCGCGGTCCCCCTCGTTTCGGTGGGCGCGCTGCAAGCGGGCGTCGGCTATCCTTCCTCGGCCGACGCGACGCAGTCATTTTACTTGCCAAAGTACGAGTTGCGGCGGCAGGACGGCGTGCACACGACGCGCCTGGCCCGACACACCGCCTCGAACGACCGGGCGGCGCCGGTCGGAAGCCTGACCATCGAAGTGGAACCCGTCTCGCCGGCCGCGAGCGTGGCCGCCGCGCAGATCATGCCGCACGAGATCCGCGCCTTGCGTCTCGGCTACCGCATCCCCCTCGTCGCGGAGGCCTCCGAGAGGCCGGCGCCCACCGGTGCCGCCGCTCTCGCCGGGCGGTGGCACAATCTCGATCCCGATGCCGACGGGGTCGTGAAGCTGGCGATCGAGACGCTCGATTCCGGGCGGCTCAGCATGCGGTGCAAGACGAGCGAGCCGGCCAACGACGGGGCCGTCAGCCAGACCCAAGGCTTCTTCCGCGACGGGGAAGCCATGGCGATGTTCCACCTTCCGGACCGGTTCATCACCTTGCACCTGCGCATGGAGGGCCCGGATCTGCGCGCGGTGCAGCTCATCGACGTGCTCGACGGCAACACGCCGGGCGACGGAATGACCCGGCACTCGTTCGCGCGCGAGACGGGCGCGGACGAGGTCCCGCTGATCTGGTTCGCCCTGGAGCCGCCCGTGGCGATCGGCCCGACGGTCTGGCGATCGGTAACGCAAATCGTCGACGACGAGACCTACCTCCGGCTCTTCAAGGTGATGACCGAGGGCGAGCACGCCGCCCGCCTCGAGGCGACCTGCAGTGCCACCGTCGGGCAGCGCACCTGGCGCCAGAATTTCGTCGGCCACATGGCGCGCGAGAAGGTGCTGAGCACGCAAGGCAAGCGCGCCTTCTTCATGGGGAAGCAGCAGGCGCAGGAGCTCCGACTGACCGCCGGCCAGACGATGTCCGCGCGCCCGCACCTGCACCTCGATCCGGCCGCGACCTTCAGCGTGGCCAATCCCGCGGTCCGGGGGCAGGCGGAGGACACCGCCGACAGGGCTTCGATGGTGGCCGCGGGGCCGGGCCGCCTTTCCGGTGCCGTCGCGGCGACGCCGTTCCGGCCCGACGTGGCCGTGCGGCCCGGCGGTCGCCCCGAGGTCGTGCGGCCAGTGGTCGCGGACCGGCCGGTCATGCATGCCGTCCTGCTGGTGCTGCGGCCGGAGCACGTGGCTCCGGAGACGCAGGTCCCGGTCAGCGATGTGGTGAAGGACGAGCAGGCCGGCGCCCGCCCCCCGCGCATCATCGTGTGCGATCCGGGAGGCGTGCCAGTGCTCACCCGCCGCCGGGAGGACTCGGTTCAGTTCCTCGCCCCGTTATGGTTCGATCGCGCCGAGCACGACCAAGTGTTCGACGCGCCGCTGGAGGAGTCGGGGCGCCTCGTCCTTCTGCGCCACGAGATCCGGGCCGGAGACCGCACCGCCACCTTCTACCAGGACGGCCTCGAGCCGCGGCAGATTTACTACGAGCCCGAGGAGTTCCGCCTGGCCCGCAGCGACTACGCGCCCTTCGCCCCGGCGATCCTCTTCCACATGGGCGAGGAGGTCGACGCCGACGCCCAGGACGCCGACGGCATCACCTTCTCGGTGACGCTGACCTACCGCGCCCTGCCCTTCCTGCATCCAGCGTTGCTGCAGGTGGCGCGCGAACGCTTCGGCCGCGAGGCCAACATCGCCGCGGTCGCTCCTGCGGTGACCACGCTTCGCATCCGCCTGCAGGGAGACGCGAATGCGGCGATCGAGCGCAAGGGCGCGCAGATCGACCTCGCGGACGGGATCAGCGATGTCCTGACCTTCAGCGAGGCGGAGTACCACCGCCTGACGACCGCGCTTCAGACTGTCTCGGGCGTCGGTCTCGAAGGCGAGATCGAGGCCACGCTGCTCGACGGCCGCACGGCGCGCATCCCGATCCGTATCGGGCTGCGCGAGGCCGTGGGTTCGGTGTTCGACTGGGCCGTGACGGGCGCCGCAGACGGCGGTTGCGTCGTTTCTCTGAGAAATCGCATCGAGAGCCCGGTGCGCATCGACGAGCTGCCGGTAGTCCAGCTCGGCGCGGCCGCCAGCGCGGCCCCGGCGGTTATCCCGCCGGCGCAGCCGATCCCCCCGGGCGAGACCGCGTCTGTCGGCTACCGCGTCACGCCGTCCGGGGCCAGCGTCGCCGGCTTCGATTTTGCCCCGGTCACTTCTATCGTCCCGAATCTGATGGCCATCCTTGCCCAGACTACGGTGGTCCAGGGCTACGCGAAGGACACGTTCGAGATCGACGTGTTCGTCGACCCGATGTTCTTCTCGACCGCGAGCGCGCGGCCTCTGACCGGCGTGCAGGTCACCTTCAGGACGCGCGAGGAGCCGGTTGTGCTGACGCCGGCGCAACCGAAGGTCAGGGTGACGCTGCAGATGCCGCTCCTGCTCTTCGTCACCAACGCCAATGAGGCGCAGCACTACAGCTATTCGGTGACGAACCTGCATGCCGACGGGCCGGGCGCCACCACCGCCTTCACGGCCGGTTTGGGCAATCTCGAGGTCACCCCGGCGACCCTCTAGCCGGAGCAGGTCGGGTGATGTTGAGCTTCGACCGCCCCTCCGCCACCGCGCCCGGCCTCTTCGCCGATCACGCGGAGTCGGGCCGCTATCATGCGATCCAGGACCGCCTCGATCTCGCCGTGGCGGCCGATGGGGCGGCGGAGCTCTCGCTCGTCCTGCATTCGGCGGGAACCGATGGCGCCGGTGGTCTCTTCCAGGCGCGGCTCGTCGCACGTCGTTCGGAGGGGGCTGCGGACCTCGACTGGGCGCCGGCCGAGATCCTGTCGGCGCGTCTGCGCGTCGCGCTCCGCTCGCCGGTCGCCGGCGCCGAGGAGCTCGCCGTCTGGCGCCCGGTGACGCTCGGCGGCCGCGGAGATCTCGTCGTCACCTTCCACATGAGCCCCGGCAGCGCCGAGATTCTTCGAGCGCTCGCGCTCGAGGGCGGCAACCCGGTCACGCTCGAGGTCGACCTCGACCATGCCGGCCTTGTCGCCGGCTTCCCGTTCGTCGCCCGGGCCGACGCCAAGGAGCTGCACGCGGCGCTCATGACGCAGCTCGGCCCCGGCGATTCGACCCCCGAGGCGATCGAGGCCGCCTTCCTGTCCCTGCCAGTCGGTCTCCTCCAGTTCGAGCGCACCGACGTCGGCCTGGATCCGGGCGCCGAGGCCCTGCAACGCGAGACGGCGCAGCGCGGTCTGCTCCACATGTTCCTCCGCCGCGAATCGAGCGACGGACCGCTTCACGCGCTCGGCAACCCACCCGACACCGAGACCGTGGCCTGGCGTCTCGACCTGCCGCGCGTCGAGGTGCGCCGCTCGCGGCTCCGCTGGGAATTCGCATCCCTGATGGCGGTCCTTACGACGGAGGAGGCGCGCCGCCGCCACTTCCCGATGGCGCGCGCGGTACAGCCCTTCGAGAACGTCGAGATCCGCGCCCTCAATGAGATCCCGCTTGATCCGGAGCACGCGCTGCGCGTCCGCCTCGATCTCTCCTTCACCGGCCGCGGCGGCACCGAGGAAACGACGACGATCGAGTTCAGGCCCGGCGATCCGCCGCTGAAGTCGGTGAGCACCGTCTACCCCGCCCTTACCCACCCCTTTCGCGTCGCGAGCCGGTTGCGGCTGATGGTCGCGCCTCCCGGAGGCCAAGGCTTTCCCACGCTCTGGCCGGCGACCGCGGCCTTCCAACCGGCACCGAACCCGCTCGCGATCGACGTCTCGCCGGCCCGCGCGGACGTGGACCTGGTCGAGCTGCGCGCGCTTGACGGCGTCTTCGCCTGCTGCGGCGCGGTCCTTTGCACGATCCGGAGCGGCGACCGGCGGACGATCGCCCGGCTGACTGCCGCCAAGCCACACGCCTGGGCGGTCCTGCCCGGACGCATCGCCGCGGCCCTACTCAGCTTTCGCCTCGAGGCGGAGCCGCCGGCGCCGGGAAACGCTGCGCCGGTTGTGATCCGTGAGGCAGCGGTCCAGGACCGCCGCGTCCTCGTCAGCCCGATCGACGTCTCGGTGGTGGAGCCCGACCGCGTCGCCGTGCGCCTCGCCTCCGAGCACATCGTTTTCGCTTTGGTCGAGCTCCGCGCCGCCGGTTCCGACCACGTACGCAGCCAGGTCCTGCGCCCCGGCGAAACGGCCGAGTTCGCGGTCTGGCGCTCCGACATCTTCCAGCCGCTCGCGTTCGACTGGCGCGTGAGCGCGGTCCGCCGCGACGCCGGCGGCCGAACCCTCCCGATCGAGACCAGCCCCTGGGAGCTCGGGGGCCAACGGGAACTCGAAATCGCCGCATAGGGCCGACCGCCCCATCGAACTGGAGATCACGCTAATGCTAATCGCACCCGCAATCACCACGGTTAACGGCGTCACGGTCTGGGGCGACGACACCGACTTTTTCAAGTTCTACCTGACGAGCGCCCATCCCCGCCTGCGCGTCGACGAGAACGGCGACCCGATCTTTCTCCTCGTCCAGTACGCGATCTCCGACCAGGACCGCCTGGAGAACCCGAGCCTGCCCGACGGCGCCGGCTACATGAACTTCGACATCTCCTTCCAGGTGACCCCGGAGGAGGAGGAGGCCGCCCGCGGCGAAATGCAGAAGCAGGTGGACGCCGAGTGGGAGCGCCGCCGCAACGGCACCGAGGAGGAGAAGAACTCGAGCGGGGTCCGGGGCACCACCGAGCCGCCCCGGGTCGAATTCGGCGCGCCGACCTACACCGGCGGCACCGTCAACATGTTCGCGCCGCAATCCGAACTGCTCGTCGACTCCATGGTCGCCTCGGGCGCGCCGGACCTGATGTCCGGGAACATCGCCGTCTTCAACATGGACCTGACCGAAGCGGGATCCGAGTTCATGCGTCAGACTCTGACCGGCGACGGCGGCTCCGACCTCGCGCCCATCCAGATCGCGTCGAGCTACACCTTCTGGGCCCGCATCCCGCCGGTCGCGATCAGCGTCGTCTGCGACAGCGAGCGCGTCTACAACCAGACCCGGCAGTACATGGATGGCGCCGGCATCGACCACTGCACGACCTACGAGTTCCAGAACACCGACATGAACACGACGATGGCCGAGGCCACCGGCGCCATCGAGGTCAAGATCGACCCGGGCTCCGCCTCGGTGCCCGAAGACGTACTGCAGGAGCTGCGTCAGTACGCGCTCGACACGATGCAACAGATGATCGAGAGCCGGCTCTTCACCGACGACCCCTCCGAAGGCTACTTCGCCGACTTCCCCGACGGTCCGCCCGAGGAGGTGCTGGAGCGCGAGCGCCGCCATCAGCGCAAAAATAACAACTCCAAGAAGTACTTCCGCAAGAACTTCGACCAGCTGACCATGAGCTTCTCCCTCGACCTGCAGCAGCATGCGGTCGTGGAGTGGAAGATCAACCCGCAGACGACGCTCGAGGTGTTCTTCCGCGGCAAGACGCCCGAGGAGCTCAAGAAATTCGTCCGCAAGATCCGGCTCGACAGCCCATTCTTCGAGAACCTCGACCTGACCGTGAAGGCCTTCGGCGACTTCGGGGGCTCCGACCTCGAAGCCGTCGAGATGGCCTTGAAATACGCCGGCGTCGATTTCGACGGCCAGCGGCGCAGCCACGAGCACACGCTGACCTTCACCGAGGCCAAGCCGCAGACCTGGGCGCCCTCGCTGATCGGCACCAGCCACGAGGTCGAGTACCGCGTCCGCACGAAGCTCGTCGGCCGCGACTGGGGCCCGTTCTCCGAGCCCAAGCGCACGGCATCGAACTCGATCAACGTCGCGGTCGCCTCCCCGGGGATCGTGCAGCGCACAGTCGCCGCCGGCGCGCTCGACTTCGCCACGCTCGACCTGCAGAGCGTCGAGGTGATGCTGAGCTACGAGGATCCCGGCCTCGGCGTGGCGCGCAAGGAGGGCAGCGTGCTGCTCACGGAAAAGCTGCAGAGCGGCCAGTTCACTGCCCGCATCGGCGCCGAGCCGCGCGAGCCGGTGCTCTACCGCCGCCGCTTCAACTTCAAGTCGGGCGAGGTGATCGAGGACGACGAGCCGCTCGAGAGCCGCTCCGAGACCCTCTTCATCAACCACCCCTTCGACGAGGTGATGGAGGCCCGGCTCCTGCCGGTCGGCCCCGGCTGGCGCGAAGTGGTGCAGGCGACCGTCGAGCTCTTCTACGAGGACACGGAGAACGACCTTCGCCACTCCGACGTGGTTTCGCTGAAGTCCCCGGAAGACCTGCGCGTGTGGACGGTGCGTCTGCGCGACCCGGACCGCACCGGCTTCCGCTACCGCGTCACTGTGAGCTACCGCGACGGCGGGTTCGAGGAGGGGCCGCTGGTCGATCACGCCGGCGGCGGCGTCCTGCCGATCAAGGTCCGCGAGCCGCGTACGTCCGAAGTGGTCCTGGTGCCGAACCGCCTCGACTTTACGAAGGCGCCGCTGACCAAGCTCGTGATGAGCCACCCGTCCTCCGGGACGACCACGACCTTCACCTTCACGGAGGCGACCCGCGCGATGTGGCACGTGCCGGTACGGCCGAACGAGCCGCTGAGCTACACCGCCCACGTCACCCACTTCCCCGAGGACGGCGATCCGGTGAGCCTGGAGCCGACCACCGAGACGGACTCGGCCTACATCGTGCCACCCTACTCGGCGCCGAAGCCGGGCGCCCTGCAGATCGAGCTGCGTCCGACCCTGATCGACTTCACCAAGACCCCGCTTGTCACAGTCGACGTGCTCTACGAGGACGAGGACAACGACTTCCGCAGGGAGGACACCTTCGCTTTCGAGAACAAGGAGCCCCGCCTCTGGGCCTTCGATGTCCCCGACGTCAACCGGCGGCTGTTCCGCAAGCAGATCACCTACTTCGTGGCGCCCGACCACGAGCCCCACATGACCGACCCGGAGTTCACCACCCGCAATCTTGTCATCCTGCCGCCGTTCAAAGCGACGACTGGCCAGCCAACCTGACCCTAGGAGAAAGCCAATGCTTAAAGTCCCTGCCTTCCAGTACTACGAAGACATGCGGGTCACGGTGTACCAGGACGACACCAAATGGTGGAAGTTCTACGAAGTTCCGGATTATGTCTCCGTCCGCAAGGACATCAACGGCAACCCCGTCGCCCTGCTGGTCAAATATGCCTTCTCGGACCAAGACCGCGAGGAGAAGCCCGATCTGCCGCGCGGCGGCGGCCTGATGAACTTCGACGTCGAGCTCAAGGTGATGGAGAGCGACGAGGAGACGCTGCGCAAGCGCCTGCAGAAGTATGTGGACGGCGAATGGAAAAGGCTCAAATCCCTTGCCGATTCCCAAAACGTGCCCGTGCAGAGCCTGACGCTTCCGAGTTGGCACAATCGCACGAACGGCGTACCCCGCCCGGCGGACGATCCGACGACGCCGCCGGAGTTGACGATCACAGACGTCAAGCTCGGCCTCGATCCCGATCGCCCGGAAGCCCCTCCAGGCGATCAGCCCCCGCAGATCGAGCTCTCCTATCCCGAATGGACCAAGGGCACCTTCGCCGTCCTAGCCCCGACCAGCGCCAACCTCGTCACGCACGCCGTGGTCGAAGGGCCGCTGTCGCTCACCGGGCCGAACACGGCCGCGATAATGATGGAGCTGACCGAGGCTGGCGCGACCTTCATGCAGAAGACTCTGCTCGAGCAGACGGGCGAGGGCGCGAGCGACCTGCTGCCAGTCGGCGTGCGCATGAGCCTTTCCTTCCTGTCGCGCCTTCCCCCGGTCACGCTCCGGGTCGAGGCCGACAGCCGCGCGGTCTACAAGGCCCTGGAATCGATCGACCACGATTACGACAACTACGCCTGCAGGACCGACGACATCGCTCACTACGAGACGCAGCTCGAGATGGCCGTGCAAGCGAAGCTCATCAACGTCCAGCTCGACACCGGCATGCTGGAGCTCGAGAGCGACCTCGTCAGCGAGCTTCGCAGCACCGCCATGGAGGTGGTGACCGGCATGATGGAGAAGTCGTTCTTCGAGGAGACCGAGCCGCCCGCGGACGAGACCGACCTGACGACTGCAGAGACGGACTACTACATCCTCAAACAGCGCGAGGAGGTCCACTTCGAGTCGTTCTTCTACAAGGAGCAAATCAACTCCGTCGTGGAAACGGAGAAGCACCCGCAGGGCACGCTCCAGTCTTTCTTCGCCGGCGTCTCCGCGGCCGACATGAAAAAGTTCGTGCGGGTGGTGGATCTCACCGACACCTTCTTCATGACCCTCAATCTCGAAGTGAACTGCTTCGCCGATTTTGAGAAGAATCCCATCGCCTTCGTCGAGGTCCAGCTTCGCTACGACGGCCGCGACGAGAACGGCGACCAGGTGCAGAAGCAGGAAACCTTCACCTTCGACAAGGACAACAAGAAGGCGGTCTGGGATCCGAGCCTGATCGGCGCCAAGCGCGAGTACTTTTACCGTTGGCGCGTCGGCTATACCGGTCGAGAGCCCGGCGAGTTCACCGACTGGGAACGCGACCGCACCCCGACCCTAAACCTGTCGATCCCCGACAGCGGCCGCGTCGACCTGCGCATCCTCGCGGGCGCGATCGACTTCGCCCAAACCGTCGACCATGTCCAGGTCACCGTCACCTACGAGGACCGGGCGAACGATGTCGAGAAGCAGTCCCAGACCTTCAAGCTCTCCGACGGCCAGCTCGAGCAGCGCTACACTCGCGAGATCTTCGCCGACTGGGACAAGCCGGTGACGTGGCAGGCACTCTTCGTGCTGAAGGACGGCCAGGTCATCGAGGGCGAGGAAGAGAAGACGGTCGACCGCACCCTGCTAATCAACGCGCCGCTCTTCGACAAGCTCGATGTCGGCTTGGTCCCGGTCGGCACCGGATGGGACCAGGTAACGCAGACCATCATTAACCTCGTCTACCACGACGACGCCAACGACTATCACGTAGATCAGGCGTTCCAGATCAAGACGCTGGCCGAGTTCAAGACCTGGGCGGTGGTGCTGCAGAACCGCGACCTGCGCAAGTTCAAGTACAAGGTCACCACCGCCTTCAACGACGGCGACTTCCACGCCACCGACTTCATCGATGCGGACGGCGACCAGTCGATCATGATCAAGGTCGACGACGAGCCGCGGCTCGACGTCTCGGTGATGCCGACCACGGTCGATTTCGCGGCGACTCCGGTGGTCACCTGCACGCTGCGCTACGACGACGACGAGGCGGACATCCACCAGCGCCAGACCTTCGCCTTCGACGAAACCAAGAAGAACCCAGAGAGCTGGAGAGTCGCGATCGCCGACAACGAGCGGAACAAGTACTCGCACGAGTTCGTGTACCACACCTTCGAGGGCGTCGTCCGGCGCGAGCCGGTCGAGACCGACGAGACGGTGCTGGTGATCCCGCGCGTGGCGCGCGCCGAAGTGAAGTGCCAGTTCAATGCCCGGCAGCTCAACTTCACCGACACCCCGGTCGTCGAGCTGCACGTCGACTACGAAGACCCGGTCAACGGCCGCGACCACTCGAACACCTTCACGCTGGAATCCCCGGCCGACAAGCCGCTGTTCCAGCACCCGATCGGCGAGACCAGCCCGACCGAGTTCACCGTGTTCGTCATCTACCACAAGGCGGACGGTACCATGCACGAGATGGATCCGGTCCGGCTCGACCGCAAGCAATGGGTCGTGCCGCGCTACCTCGAGGATCGAGTCCGGGTCGAAGATCCCCTGCCGGGTCCGGTCGGTTGATCCGGTCCGTGAAAGGAGCCTGACCGATGCTGAGACTCGGCCCGCCTTACTACGAGTTCGAGGGCGTCACCGTGATGGGTGACGCCCACGACAAGCAGCAGTACTACTACTTCCCGATGCAGCCGCACGTCCCGGTCGACGAGGAGGGCCGGCCGGCCATCCGCTTCATCACGCTCCAGGAACGGCCGGACGAGGTCGAGGAAGGCGAGGACGTGGCGAGCTTCCTCTTCTTCGACACCGTACTCAGCTGGCCCGAGCAGACGCTGACCCAGGTCCGCCGGAAGCTCGAGGACGCGATCGAGGACGAGACCGGCGAGGCGGTCGAGGTCCGCCTGGCGCCGCTGCCCTACCGCCGGGGCGGCGTCCGCCTGACCTTCCTCGACGAGACCACCAAGCCGGTCGTCCTAAATCCCCCGGAGGAAGGAGAGGAGCCGGCCACCGAACCCAACCCCGAGGCCGAGCCGGAGACCGTCTCGGCCTGGGTGCCGTTCCTGACCACCTCGGGCGTTCCCTCGCTCTTCGGCGAGAACCGCGCGGTCTTCCAGGCCCAGCTCAATCGCAAGGCGACGAAGCTCCTGCTCGGCGCCTTCGAGGGCCTCATCCCCGCCTCCGTCTATTACGAGCTCGAATTCGTCGGGCAGATGCAGGCCTACAACATCAAGGTGAGCGCCGACTGGGAGCAGGTCTACGAGTTCATCCAGAACCGCTTCGACGGCAACTTCGTCTTCTTCGAGGTCGAGATCGACAAGATGTTCTCCGAGCTCGAGGAGCAGAAGATCATCAAGATCGAGGCTACCCTCGACGCGACCGAGGCCGACATCGACCCGGCGAAGCTCGAGTCCGAGTTCAACGACGTGCGCAACGATCTGCAGGACATGGTGCTCAAGACCTTCTTCGAGCCGACGACGAACCCGCACGCCGTCGAGCCCGAGGGCGAGAGCAGCTTCGACCGGACCGTCGACAGCCTGGTGCGCATGCGCAACCTCGCGCACAAGTGGCCGAGCGTCGGTTACAGCCGCCGCGAGGTCGACATCTCCGAGATCCGGTCGATCGACGCCGACTACACCGTGCACCGCGCCGTCACCCGCCGCATCGCGCCGCAGGCCCACATACACGTCTTCTTCGAGGACCTCGGCGTCACCCGGGACGACATCGTCACCGTCGTGCGCGACGTCGACGAGCTTTGGGAAAGCGTGGATTTCTCCGTCTCGGTGGTCGCCGACTTCGACGGCGATGGCATCGACACCGTGGTGGTCGACGTCCAGTATTCTGACACCTTCGACCCGGCCCCGGACACCGAGGCGAACCCGGACGCCCAATGGTCGTTCCTCTTCAAGTCCGCCGACCAGGTCTTCCGCAAGTCGGCCTGGTTCAACCCCGACATCGGCAACAACTTCTTCTATCGCTATCGGGTGTTCTTCAAGCCCGACTCTCTCCCCGGCCCCTCCGCCACCGCCGAGAGCCCGTGGCGCGCGCTCCAGTCCCAGGACATCATCGCCAACACCCGCGAGCTTTTCGAGCGGGAGCGGGTGACGATCGAGGCCGTCGGACAGTTCCCGTGGAACCGCTACCCGCAGGTCCTTGCCAAGGTCCGCTACGACGACCCGGTCTCCTCCTGGCTGCACGAGGAGGCGAAGCTCCTCTCCACCGACGGCCGCGTGCTCGAGACCGAGTTCCGCCAGCGGGCCAAGGACGGTATCAGCCCCGAGTACCAGTTCCACTACATCCGCAACGACGGCGAGGTGATCGAGACCGCTTGGCAGACGGTGGGCGGCCCGCTGACTCTGGTCCACAACCCCGATCCTCCTCAGCTCGAGGTTCAGTTTGTCGTCAGCCCGGCCACCCGGCTCGGCATACTCATCCTCAACCTGCGCTACGACGACCCGCCGAACGGTGTCTTCGAGGACGCGAGCTTCGTCTTCAACGCCGAGAACGCTTTCCAGCCGCAGATCTGGCGCGTGCCGTGGAAGGACCCGTCCAAGCGCCGCTTCTTCATGCAGCAGACGATCGTCGACGCCGACGGCAACGTTACCGACACCGGGATGGTCGAGGCCGAGGGCCGCACCAAGGTGCTGGGCGACGTCTTCGCCAAGAAGCTCGAGGTGCAGACCAAGCTGATCGGCCCGAGCCTGGCCAGCCAGCGGGTCGACAAGATCCTCCTGCGCCTGAAGTACGAAGACGCGGCCAACGGCGTGCTCTCCGAGACGCTGCACGAATTCTTCGACGTCGGGGACGCGCCGAGCTGGGCCGTGCTGCTCAAGGACGCCAGCAAGCGCGAGTACACCTGGGAGCTCACCTACCAGCTCGACACCGGCTTCACCGCGTCGAGCGGCGTCCAGATCGCCCGCGACTCCTTCCTGCTGCTTAGCTCGAAGGTACCCACGTGAGCGCGGCCATGCGCGATTCCCCTTTGCCCGAAGTTCCGAGGCTCGGCCTCGTGACCGCGCTCGGCCTGCTCGCCGGTCTTGGCAGCGCGGCGCGCGGCCTCGCCGCCGAGGGGACCGCCGCCGAGGGCGCGGCCCGAACCTGCATCGACGCCGGCCGCGGGACGCTGGTCACCCTTCGGGCGCCCGGCCCCATGGCCTTCGCCGACGCCACCGGCCCGGATCCGGCCCCCAACGTGCGCCGCTGGCGCCGTCGCGCCATCGGCCCCGCCGCGGAGGTCGGCGACAGCCTGATCTTCGGCGCCCCCGCGCCGGAGCATTGGCCGATCGCGCGCGGCTACCTTCCCGAGCTCGGTACGCTCGGCGAGGCCCTCATCACCCTCCGCAGCCGCGGCCGCATGTATATGGCGACGCGCCGCGAGCCCGAGACCGGCGAAAGCTGGATCGCGTTCGCGCTGCACCCGCGCCAGCCCCCGCGTGAGACCCTGGCCGCCATCGGCCGCACCGGCGTCTGGGGCCCGGCCGCAGCTCGCCTCGCCGAGCTCTTCGGGCGCCACGTCACCGAGCATCTGCGGCCGTGGAGCATCGCGCTGCCGCTGGGCGCGGCGGCGCGGGCGCGCGGGCTCGTGCGCCTCGGCACCACCGGCTGGGCGCGCGCCGCCGAGGATCCCGGCAAGGCGGCGCGCCTGGCCCGCCAGGTCGACAGCCTCGGCGGCGACGGCGGCCTCGCGGAGGCCGCCTACGGCCTCGTCGCCCGCTACGCCGGCCCGACCGGCGCCGTGGGCGCCGCCTGTGAATTCGACGTCGAGGACGGCCGGGTCTCGGCCGCCCTCTACACCCTGCGGGCGTCGGCGCGGCCGGCGGCCGCCCACTCCGAACGAGATGGGGTAGCG
This sequence comes from Gammaproteobacteria bacterium, assembly GCA_050740695.1. Lineage (GTDB taxonomy): Bacteria > Pseudomonadota > Gammaproteobacteria > JACCXJ01 > JACCXJ01 > JACCXJ01. The sequence goes on from JBOIDR010000054.1 coordinate 18,183, forward strand.
TGATGGACAAGATCGATCTTAGGCTTCTGATGACCCAGCAGGCCCTGGTCGAGAACCGGTTGCCCCGGGAAGCCTTCGAGTCCGCAGGCGTCGCGGTCGGGACCGGCACCCGGGCCGGCCCTCAGCTCCGGGTGATCGTCCAGTTCACCGGCCCGATCGCGCCGCTCGAGGCGGCCGGCTTCCGTCCCGCCTCCCGGGTCGACGACCTCGCCACAGGCACGATCGCGCCCGCACAGCTCGGCGCGCTCGCCGCGCTTCCGAGTGTCGTGCGCATCGAGGGCGATGCGCCGATGGAAGCACAGCTCGACCGCTCGGTCGCCGACGTCAACGGCGACGACGTGAACCGCGCGCCCGGCGTCGGCACCCCGCCGACGGTTTACACCGGCAACGGCGTCATCGTCGGCGTGATCGACAGCGGCATCGATTTCCGGCACGAGGCGTTCCTCCGCGCGGACGGCACCTCCCGCTTGCTCGCGATCTGGGACCAGAACCTGCCGCCGACCGGAACCGAGGCGGCGCCGCAGCCCTACACCTACGGGGTCGAGTACAACCGCGCCGCAATCAACGCCGACCTGGCGGGCACGAGCCCCGGCACGGTCCGACACCGTGACACCAACGGGCACGGCACGCACGTCGCGGGGATTGCCGCCGGCGGCGGGACGGCATTCCCGGGAATGGCGCCCGGCGCCGACATCGTCGCAGTGCGCGCGAACCTCTCGCGCATAACCACCATCGACGCCATGAAGTACATCCTCGACATGGCGAAGGGGCTATCGCGGCCCGTCGTGATCAACCAGAGCCAGGGCTTCCTGCAGGGCCCGCACGACGGCACCACGCTGACCGAGATCTTCATCGACCGCCTGCTCGGCTCGCCCGGACAGGCCTATGTGGTCGCCGCCGGCAACTTCGCCGCCGATCAGATCTACAACACCGCCACGATCACGGCCGGCGGCTCCGCGACGATGTCCTTCTCGATCGCGAGCCCGCAGGCCCAGGTCTCGGTCGAGGTGTGGTATCGGGCCGGCGACAGCCTTTCGGTGACGCTGGCGACGCCCGCGGGGGCTTTGCACGGGCCGCACGCCCAGCCCGCCTCCGGGACCCAGACAACCCAGGCGACCACCGCCGGCGGCACGGTAATTGACGTCGCTCGCCGGACTGACGAGCCAGCCAACCACCACAACCAGATCCAGCTGCTGCTCGTGAATGCCGGCGGTGTCGAGACCGGCTCCTGGCATATCACCCTCGCCAACGCGGGCACGCGGCCGATCACGGTGCACGCCTGGGTCGAGCGCAGCGGCGGCAACGTTCGTTTCGTCGGTGGGCCGGCCGGCGGAGTCAGTTCGATCTCGATGCCGGGATCGGCGCGCGAGGCGATCGCGGTCGGCAGCTACGTCACCCGCCTCCGGACGGGGAGCGCGCCGCTCCAGGCGATCTCCAACTTCTCCAGCCTCGGTCCGACTCTGGACGGCCGCATCAAGCCGGACATCACGGCGCCCGGCGAGGACATCGTCTCCGCACGCTCGTCCGACCCGACCGCCGCCAACCCGGCGTTCCCTGCCGGAGGCGGCAGGTATACCCTGATGTCCGGCACCTCGATGGCGACGCCCCACGTGGCCGGCGCCGTCGCATGTCTGCTGCAGAAGCGGCCGACCCTCACCCAGGAGCAGATCCGCAACGGCCTCGCCCGCACCGCCCGCGCCGACGCGCAGACCGGACCGGCCAACGGCCTGCCGAACAACCCCTGGGGCCGCGGCAAGCTCGACACCAAGGCGCTGCTCGAATACAACTTCCCGGCCGCCGAGACCCGCACCTGGGCGCGCGTGCGCTCGATCCTCTACAACTGGACCGAGAGCGCCACGCCCGCGGCCTTCGAGGTCATCTCCAACGAGAACGGCCGCGCCGTCATCGAGCTCGCCTGGGGCTCGGGCGACATCCCCGTCCCGCCCGCGCTCGATCCGGCCGCGCCGCTGCGCTACTACAATACCGGCGAGCGCTTCAACCACAGCGTCACCAAGGCGGACGGCTCGACGGTCGCGCTCGACATCCCCGAGCAGACGATCACGCTTCGTGACAACCGCGCGGTCTGGACCATGCCCCAGGCGCTCTGGGACGCCTACCGCGAGGAGCTGAAGAAGGCGCGCAAGACCCCGCCGACCAGCCAGATGCGGCAGATGCTCTACTACCGCGTCCGCTTCGAGCCGACCGGCGCCGCCTCGGCGGTGATCTGGCCCGACGATTCCTCGTTCAACGCCTCCCCGCTCAACAACCGCATGGGCATCATCGCGCTCAACATGAGCCCGAGCACCCAGGTGCCGCCCGACCGCGAAGCTATCCAAGCGATGCCACGCTTCGCCACCGAGCTCGAGTGGATGTGGAGCCACCTGCCGGCGGGCAACCCGGACAAGATCGCGCTTACGACCCTCTTCTCGCACCGCTTCTTCACCAATCATGTAGAGAAGGAGATCCGCGGCAAGATCCTGACCCTCTGGGTCCAGGCGGGGCCGGCGCGCCAGCGCATCCACACGCTGCTCGACCGGATGTTCCGCACGTCCTCCGGGATCGAGATGACGGTGTTCAAGCAGCCGAGCATCCGCGACAACACCATGCTCATCGACCACCTGCTCGAGCTGGTGAAGGTGGTCCCGCATCCGGACATGACGGGCGTGCGGGTCGCCGAGCAGCTGCTCGACGACGTCCTGCGCGAGATCATGGACCCGAACGGCCAGGTCAACCAGGGCCAGGCCAGCACCTGCGCCCCGACCGGCATCCAGACGCTGCTCCTCAACACCAACGCCTCGGAGTACGCGCGCCTGATGCGCGGCCTGCTGTCGGCCCAAGGCCAGGCGACGCTCGCGAATGGTGACGCGATCTCCCCGCCCCCCGGCATCTTCCGCGCCGCCAACTACGCCGGGGCGCAGTCGTCGGGCTTCTACGTGCGGACCTATGCCGAGCTCGCCTTCCAGGCGACGATCCTGAAATACGCGCGCGGCAACGACTTCCCGCGCTACGATCCCGACGCGCCGCCGAACGACACCCGCGGCATCAACACGGTATTCCAGGCGACCATCCGCCAGGGGCTGACCTTCGACCAGATCAAGAAGGCGCTGGACGCGCTCCTCAACCGCAACCACACGAAAACGGTCGAATCCGCGCCGTCGGCGGCACTCAGGAGCGGCCTGCTCGCGAAACTGCAGGGCGCGCGGGATCCAATCCTGACCGTCCTGCACTGGAGCGCCCCGCCGACCGCTGCCGGCACCGGCCTGCATGCCGTGGTGGCGCTGCGCACCGAGAGCGGGCGGATCTTCTTCAAGAACCCACAATACGCCGGCTCGGGGGCCCCCGCCTCGATGGTGCCGAACAGCACGGTTCAGAACCCGCCGCGGCGGCTCGACGACCCGCGGCAGGCGCTCGAATCGATGGGGGACAACGACCTCTCGGGTTGGGTGCGCGGCTTCTACGCGCCGGCCTGACGCCGCCACTTAGGATTGGGAGCACACCATGCTAGCGCTCTATGACAAGACCGAAGCCATCCCCGGCGTGATCGTGTGGCGCGACCACCAGGAAAAGGGGCAGTTCTACTACTGCTCCGAGGTCCCGCGCATCGCGAAGAACAACGGCGTGCCGGCGATCAGCTTCATCAAGTTCCGCCGCGACATCACCGACAATCCGGACTTCCAGGAGGGCGACTCGCTCGGCGGCGGCATCCTCAACTTCACCGTCGACCTCTCCCTCACCGAGGATGAGCTCGACGACATCAAGCGCGAGATCAAGCGCGCCTTCCCCGACGTGCCGAACGAGGTCCGCCTCGCGCCGGTCTCGGTTCGCGACGGCGAGGTGCGGCTCAGCGTCACCCGCGACGCGGCCGATCTCGAGGGCGCGCCGCCCGAGGCCCCGCGCGGCCTGCAGCTCTTCGAGGAGGTGCACGGCTCCACCAAGCCCTCGCTCATCGGCACCCAGCGCGCCTCCTTCACGGTCATGCTCAACCGCGAGATGGCCACGGCCATGGAGCAGACGCTGCGCGGTGGCGTCAGCATGTTCAGTGTGCTCTACAGCCTGAAGTTCCTGGGCATGAGCCCGGCGATGCACGTCAAGGTGAAGGCCGACTACGAGCGCATCTACAACCACCTGCAGACCGCGCTCGGCGTGCAGGGTCAGATCCAGGTGGTGAGCATCGCCGCCGATATCGCGGCGTCCTTCGAGACCCTCCGCGAGAAAAGCGTGATCGTCGTCGAGATCACCGAGTTCACCGACGACAAGGACCTCAAGGCCAAGGGCGAGGCGGCGTGGGAATGGTTCAAGGGCCAGCTCGTCGCCGACTTCTTCAACACCAAGATGCCGCCCCCCGCGATCATGCAGCCCGCGGCGGGCGGCGGTATGATGGGCATGCTGCAGAACCTCTTCGGAGCCATATCCCAGGGCGCCGGCAGCGGCTCGCTGCTGCCTACCCGCGGGGCCGCCGCGGGCGGCCCGCCCAACGCCGGCCCGCCGGCGGTCGGGCCCTCGGACCAGGTTCCGACGACTGCGGAATCGAACCAGGCCCAGGCGGCGGCGCGCAGCTCCGGCGGCGCCGGCGGCGGCAACGTCGCCTCCGAGCTCTCGCCGTTCCGGGTCGGCTTCTCGCTCAAGTTCGCGCACCAGGTCGAGCGCCGTACGCGCGAGTTCGACTACCGGCTGCAGTCGGCCATCGAGCAGGAAGCCAATCCCAACGGGATGTTCTCGTCGATCGTGGACGGCTTCAACCTCGACAAGATCATCTTCGAAGTCAAAATGGACGACCCGTTCTTCGATCGGATCCTCACCACCGTCAGCATGGGCCAGGACCTCGCCGCGCTCGGCATCGGCTCGGTCGCGGTCAATATGGAGTACCCGGCGGAGCGGCGGGAAGGCGTCGACGCCGACCACGTGGACGGCTTCCTCTTCCGGCCCGGCGAGACCGAGACCCAAAGCTTCACCACGTTCCTCAACGACCGACGCGACCGCGACTACCGCTACCAGATGACGATCACCTTCGACCCGGCCACCGAGTGGCGCGGCAAGAACAGCCAGGTCGTCACCCCCTGGACGACCTCCGCCGCGGCGGAGGTGCCGCTCGCCCCGATGGACTCGGTCGAACGGCTGGACGTCGAGATCGGCCTCTCTACGACCGTCTCGAGCGATCTCATCGCCCAGGTCGAGGTCGAGGTGCTCTACGAAGACGCTGCCTCCGGCTTCCGCGACAACCGCACCTACGTGCTGACCCCGGGCGGGGCGTCGCACCACTGGCGGCTGCGGCTCGCCGACGACGCCCCTCTCAAGTACCGCCACCGCACTCGCTATTTCTTCAAGGAGGGCAACCTGAGGGTCGAGACGCCGTTCACCGAGTCCGAGCAACCGACCATCGTCGTCAACCCGCCGTTCCAAGACCGCATCCGGGTGATGATCAACCCGATGCTGCTCGACTCGGCGAACTTGCTGCAGGCGATCGTCGACCTTGAGTACACCGAGCCCGATACCGGCTACATCGTGACCCACCGCGAGGAGTTCGACGGCTTCCAGCCGCTCGCGAACCGGAGCCTGATCATCCCCACGCTCGCCAAGAACCCGGGTCCGCTGAAGTTCAGCACCACCGTGATCAAGATGGACGGTGTCGTGCGTACCCAGGAAGACCAGACGAGCGAGAGCGGCATCATCCTGCTCAGCGAGGGCGCCGGCGTGGTGCAGCGCATCAAGGTGCGGCTGCCGAACAACACGATCGGCGACCGCATCGCGGTGAAGGTCGACCTCACCGGCACCGGCGAGCAGCCGGACCAGACGACCGCGCTCTTCACCTCTAGCCAGCTCGCCGAGCAGATGGTCGCCCTGGTGCAGCCCGATGCCGCCTCGCGCGCCTTCGACTTCCAGATCACCGGCTACGACACGCTCGGCAGCCCGCAGGCGATCGCCGCCGGGCGCAGCAGCGACCAGACCTTCATCGTCCCGCTCAACTGAGCCTCACTTCCGGGGCCCGTGCGGGCCCCGGACCGACGCCTTCAGAATAGTCGCGTTTTTCCTAACGCGTTCGGATGTCTTAGTCGTTTCCGCAGCGTGCAGAAGTTCGTCCGATTTCAACACTTCGTCGAATGTAAGCTACGGTTTGGGCCGCTCTTCTACCAGCGTTGCGCGCGGATGGCTGGTTATTTCGGATGCGGAGGAACAGCGAGCAGCGCCGGCGGCGAATCACAATCCCATGTCCGGTTCGACAGCGCTCATTTGCCTGATGCGCGTGTGCCTCTGCGATCACGGACTCGAGGTCGCGCACCTGCCCGGTGGAGCCGGGATACTGCAGCAGCACATCGAAGACCCGCTGGCCCGCGAGTTCGCGCTAGGCGTCGCCGACTTCGACCTCGATGCCGAGCGGACGGGCGCGCGTCTCGAGCACGGCGTCGGATAAAGTCGCCGCGCTGCTCCAGCGTGTGCAGGGAGGGCCGGACTTCCGGGGTGTGATCGAGCGCCATGGTCGGCCGCATAATATCAAGGTTCCATCGCCATCCCATCCCCGCCCGCAGTGACATTTGCCCACAATCCAACATCCCGAAGCCATGACCGATGAGGACGATGGCGACCCCGGTAGGGGCACCCCTTGTGGGTGCCCTGGCAAACATCCCGAAACATGATCGATGAAGCCGGTGGCGACAGGACATCACGGCGGCTAGCAGCCTGTCGGACTTAGCATGGAACTTTTCATGGGCGGGGCGATCGGATCGGTCAGGGTCCCAACGAGCGCGCGTCCATGAACCATTTCCGTCCCTGTGATCGTGAAACACCGTACCTCTT
>JBOIDR010000055.1:0-12937 GCA_050740695.1 Gammaproteobacteria bacterium
GAAGTTCAAGAAGGCCCTCTCGGAGGGCGTGCTCAACGAGCTGGGCAAGGCCACGCGCTACTGCCATCGGGTGCGGCAACTGACACCCTACCGGATGGTGATGACGCTGATGGCCCTGTTTGCGGGGGCTATGGCCGCAGCGGCACGCTGTGGAGGGGCGCTACAAGGCAAGCCTGACCTATCGCTGGTCCAGCTATCCTCGCAACGGCCCTGGGACAGCCAGACCCCGTCATCGTTTCTCACGGGCGTTACCGCGCCGGGACAGAGTGAAGCGGAGCGCCAGGAGGCCTACAGGGGTTTGCTCACGGTTCATGCCCACGACGGCCAACTAACACAGACCCGGGACGCGTGGCGGACCGGAACCTCCTTGGGCAACGATCGTTTCAAGGGAGAGGTGCAAGCGATGCTGGGGCGCAAGGTCGGTGAATCCCGACGGGGCAGGCCGAAAAAAGACAGTGAGGAATATCCCGTAAAGGGCTCTGACCCCTTTATTGCGGCGGCGGATGCAGCGCCGTTATCGCGTTTGCAATCGCCGCGGCCTTATTGAAGAATGGCGTCCCATGCGGGGATAAGAACGATGGCGTCCTACCTGTCCACAAAGGCCATCCCAGCCTCCGAACGCCTCATCTTCGCGCTCGATGTACCGAGCACGGACGATGCGGTTCGTCTCGTCACGACATTGGGTGAGGCCGTATCGTTCTATAAGCTTGGGCTCGAGCTGTTCATGGCGGGGGGATACTTCGAGCTCATGAACCGGCTGGCGGACCAAGGGAAGAAGGTCATGGTGGACCTGAAGTTCTTCGACGTGTCCGCGACGGTGCGCTCGGCCGTCCGGCAGTTGACAAAGCACCGTGCGTACTTCGCTACCGTCCACGGCAACGGTGCGATCCTCGGCGCCGCCGTTAAGGAGAAGGGCGAGGTGAGGATCCTGGCTGTGACAGTGCTGACAAGCCTCGATCAAAGCGATCTTGACGACCTGGGGTTCAACTGCGACATCCCGGACCTAGTCCTCTCCCGTGCCCGGCGGGCCCTGGCGGCCGGTTGCGATGGGGTTATCTCCTCGGGTCTCGAAGCGCAGAGACTGCGGGAATCACTGGGGGATGGGTTCTTGATTGTCATCCCCGGCATACGCCCGGTGGCGAACACCGATGACCAGAAGCGCACCGTCGATGTCGAGGCGGCCTTCCGCAATGGGGCGGACTATATCGTCCTCGGCCGCCAGATCCGCGATGCTCGGAACCCGCGCGCGGCGGCGGAGCGGATCCAGAAGCGGATCCAGACCCTTTTCGGCTCGCCACGGGAATAGATCTGGGCGCTCGCCACTCGATTTCGCGCTATTGGCGAGGGCCGGTGTCGTCCGGTCGAGCGGGGATCCGTGCCTATACACCATCGGGGTCTAGGTCTAGCCAAAGACATTTGAAATTTATCGTCCCTTCCCCCTCGTAAGGGGGATAGGATGGGGATCGAGCATCCGAACCGCGGCGCAGGGACGACATATATTTCAAATATGTTTGGATAGCATTACCCGCCCGGGGGCGCGGTACCGAGAGATCGGCTATCCTAATAGCGAGATAGCGAAGCGCCCGAGGCCACAAATGCGTCGGCGGGCGGGCCCTGGCACAACCAAAGCCCATAATAGAAGGGGGGAAACCACTATGGACGCGATCAAGAACATTGTACTCAAGGTACTGAATTTCCTAGCCAACTTCGGTCTGGATCGGCTCGAGCGGGCGCTCCTGTTCGGGGGCGGGCTGGTCCTCGTGCTCGCGCTGCTCACCGGCTCCATCGAGATGTCCGAGGCCTGGTTCGCCTTCCTGTTCCGATGGTTGCACGTGGCCTCGGGGATCATGTGGATCGGGCTCCTGTGGTATTTCAACTTCGTGCAGATCCCCTCGATGCCCCAGATCCCCGATGAGCAGAAGCCGGCGGTGAGCAAGGTCATCGCCCCGATGGCCCTGTTCTGGTTCCGTTGGGCGGCGTTGTCCACCATGGTCACCGGGCTCATCCTCGCGATCTTCAACGGCTATCTCTTCAGCGCGCTGTTCCTCGGGATCGGTAGCTGGGGCCAGCCGACCTACATCGGCATCGGGATGTGGCTCGGCCTCATCATGGCTTACAACGTGTGGATGATCATCTGGCCCAATCAGCAAAAGGTGCTGGGCCTGGTGGCGGCAGAGGATGAGGAGAAGAAGGCGGCTGCTCGCACCGCCATGCTGGCCAGCCGTTTCAACACCATGCTCTCGATCCCCATGCTTTATTTCATGGTGGCGGCGCAGAACGTGAGCTAGTCGTGGGGCGGCGACCGGAAGGAACAGGGGTGTCTTGTGGATGACCTGTCCGCGGCGAGCGGCGCAACACCTGGGTCCCATCGATGACGAGGGCGGCGGCGGTCGTCGCTTGCGATTTTACCGCTTCGCCGCCTTCTCCTCGAGCTTCGCCCAGCGCTCGAACCTTTCCACCAGTCGTCGCTCGATCTCCTCGGTCCGTTTGCGATCGGCCTTAATCCGTTCGGCGCCTTGCTTATGATAGTCGCCGCGACTCATATACACGGTGATTTCGTGCTGCTCGCGCTCGAGCGCTTCGATCTCGGCGGGGAGTTGTTCTAGCTCGCGGGATTCTCTATAACTCAGCTTGACGGGTGCGGCATTCGCGCTCGCACCGGCTCTCTCCCGCCCTTCTCCCACCAAGGTCGGAGCGGGAGCAGAAGACACGGGCCGCTGGCTCAGCCAATCGCTGTAGCCGCCGGCGTATTCCCGCCACTTGCCGTTGTGCTCGGCGACGAGCGTCTGCGTGACCACGTTGTCGAGCAAGGCACGGTCGTGGCTCACGAGGAGCAGCGTTCCGGGGTAGCCCTGCAAGCTGTCTTCGAGCAGCTCGAGCGATTCGATGTCGAGGTCGTTGGTCGGTTCGTCGAGCACGAGCACGTTGGCGGGGCGCGCGAAGAGGCGCGCGAGCAGCAAGCGGTTACGCTCACCACCGGAGAGCATTTTCACGGGGGCCTTGGCGCGTTGTGGCGGAAACAGGAAGTCGGCGAGGTAAGTCATCGCGTGCTTGCGTTCGGCGCCGATCCGGACCCAGTCGGAGCCGGGGCTGATGGTGTCGAGCAGCGTGTGCTCGGGGTCGAGCTGCTCGCGCATCTGATCGAAGTACGCCACCTGTAGATTGGTGCCGAGTCTCACCTCGCCCGCGTCCGGCGCCAATTGGCCGAGGATGAGCTTGAGCAAGGTGGATTTGCCGGCGCCGTTCCGGCCGATGAGTCCCAGGCGATCACCACGCTGGATACATAGCGACAGGTCCTGAACGATCGTTCTCTCGCCAAAGCTTTTGCCGACGCCGCTCAGTTCCGCCACCAGCCTGCCCGAACGCTCGCCCGCATCGAGTGTGAGTTTGATGTTCCCGAGACGCTGGCGCCGGGCCGCGCGCTCGCACCGCAGTTGTTCGAGCCGACGCACGCGGCCTTCGTCGCGGGTGCGACGTGCCTTGATGCCCCTGCGGATCCACACTTCTTCTTGCGCCCAGAACTTGTCGAACTTCCGGTGGGCGACCCCTTCGGTTGCGAGCCGATCGGCCTTGCGGCGCTCGTACGCGGCAAAGTTGCCGGGGTAGGAGCGCAGGAGCCCGCGGTCGAGCTCCACGATGCGATCGACCACACGACCGAGAAACGCGCGGTCGTGCGTGATGACGATGGCGGCCGGACCCTTCAGCACCAGGTCTTCGAGCAAGGTGATGCCGTCGATATCGAGATGATTGGTCGGCTCATCGAGCAGCAGCAGATCGGGTTGGCGCGCGAGTGCGAGCGCAAGGGCCGCCCGCTTCCGTTCGCCACCCGAAGCGGTGTCCGGGGCCTGCGCCGGATCGAGGCCAAAGCGATGCAGATACTCCACGAGCCGGGCTTCCAGGCGCCAACGCTCACGCTCGTCGTGGACGTGGTCGATCCCGCCGCGGATGACTAGGCTTTCCCGCAAAGACGAGGCGAGTGGCAGCTCCGGCTCCTGCTCGACGAGCACCACGCGTAGGCCGTCCCGGCGCTTGAGCTGGCCGTCATCCAGCGCCAAGAATCCGGCGATTACCTTCAGGAGCGATGTCTTACCGGTGCCGTTGCGGCCGATGAGCCCGACCCGCTCGCCTTCCAGGACGGTGAAGGCGGCCCGATCGAGCAGGGGATGCAGTCCGTAAGCGAGCTCTGCATCGAGGAGGGTGAGGAGCGCCATGAGCCTATTTAACGTGAGCGGGAAGAGGGGGATTGCCCCGGCCGCTCGCGGTTCTACCGATCCTTTGCGGCCTCTTCGATCTCCTTGGCGTCGTTTCGCCTGGTGCCGATTGTAGCAGCGGCAGGCGCCGAAAACTCCGACGGCCCCAGGCCGTCGTCGCTCGATCGCGCCCGGCTCTTCGCTGAGCAGAAACGTTTGCTACGGGTGTTTTACTCTTTCGAGCCGTCATTTCCAGCTTGCTCCGCTGCTGCAATTCGATCTCGGCCGCCCATCCAAATACCCCGACCGCCGGTCGAGAAACTCGCGGATCGCCACTCGCAACGCGGAGGCCTCGACGTAGTCGTCGGGGCGATCGGCGCTTCCAGCCTGGCGAGCCCCGCCTCGACCATGGCGACAGCGGTGCCGTCCACTTGCCCGCATGGTCGGTGCACGTGCAGATGCTGCTCCGAGGAGACGCGGCAGGCGAGGCGCTATCGCCCGTTGACCGAGGGAGCGCTCGGTATTACTGTTCTATTACCCTGCCCGGAGCCTCTAAGATGTCCGCCGCGAGCCTCAAGCTACCCGATGAGCTAAAGAAACGCGAAGGGTGGCTCAGTCGGTGTTGCTGAACGATAAGGCGCATCGTGACCTCCCCGATCTACATCGACCACACGATGGCCTTCGAGGTCATGCGGCGGTTCGCTTCGGCGTGAACGCCCCTCGGTGAGACCAAGAGGATGCCGGCTGGACGTGGCCTTGGGGGCGCCCATGGGGGGGCGCGCCCACGGGACGAGGACGATGCCGGCTGGATGTGCCAGGCCCTCCTGCTCGCCCAGCGCGCGAGAGAGGCGGGCGAGGTGCCGGTCGGGGCGGTGCTGGTCCGCGAGGGTAAGGTGCTGGGCGAGGGTTGGAACTGCCCCATCGCCCGGAGCGATCCGAGCGCGCACGCGGAGGTCATGGCTTTGCGCGCGGCCGCGCGTTGCGCCGGCAACTACCGCCTACCGGGCGCGACCCTGTACGTGACCTTGGAGCCCTGCGTCATGTGCGCCGGGGCCATCCTCCATGCGCGCCTCGCACGGGTGGTCTTCGGCGCCTTGGACCCCAAGGGCGGTGCCGCCGGCAGCGTGTTCACGGTGCTCGGTACAGAACGCTTGAACCACCGGGTAGAGGTGCGGGGCGGCTGCCTCGGTGAGGCCTGCGGGGAGATCCTGCAGTTGTTTTTCCAGGAACGCCGCGGGGACTCGGCCCGCCATTTTTTTGATACATTTTAGGCGGACATCGAACCGTCGGATAGCGAACCGTGTACAGGCTGGCCGAGGCCCTCGGAGGGGCCCTCAGTGCGCGCGGGTATAAGCTGGTCACGGCGGAGTCCTGCACCGGGGGTTGGTTGGCCCAGGCCATCACCGCGGTGCCGGGCAGCTCGGGGTGGTTCGAACGGGGTTTCGTGGTGTATTCCAACGCCTCGAAGTGCGAGCTCTTGGGGGTTCGGGCGGAGACCCTGGCTCGCTTCGGTGCGGTGAGCATCGAGACCGCCGCGGAGATGGCAGAGGGGGCATTGCAGGCGAGCCACGCCGATGTAAGCATCGCCATCACCGGGATCGCGGGGCCCGAGGGCGGTACCGGGGAGAAACCCGTCGGAACCGTATGCCTTGCCTGGCAAGGCGGTCCTATTCCGCCCCACACGCGGGCGTTCCGGATCCAAGGTACTCGCGAGAGGGTTCGCCGCCGGGCGGTCATGCTGGCGCTGGAAGGGCTCATTGAGCGACTCGGCACCGGGGCCTAAGCAGCGGCTATTCCTGGCGCTCTGGCCGGACGACGCGCTCCGCCAGCGCATCGCCGAGGTGGCCACGGCGTGCCGGGTCAGCGGCGGCAGGCCCGTGCCGCGCGCAAACTGGCACGTCACCCTGGCCTTTCTCGGCAGCCTCGATGGCGAGAGGCGCGGGTGTGTGGAGCGTGTGGCCGAAGCGGTCCGGGTGCCGGCTTTTGAGCTATGGCTCGATCGCCTGGGGTTCTGGCCACGTCCGGGCGGGATCCTGTGGCTAGGGACTTCCCAGCCGCCCGAGGCACTGGTCCGGCTCGCGATCTTGCTCTGCGACGGGATCTCGATCTGCGGTGTCGAGCCGGATCGGCGTCCCTTCCATGCCCATCTCACCTTGATGCGCCGGGTGGAGCGCGCGGTGCGCCTGGATCCGCCCACCCCGCTGTGCTGGCCGATCACGGACTTCGTGCTGTGCGAGTCGGTGACCGATCCCAGAGGGGCACGCTATCGGATTTTGAAGCGATGGATGCTGTGCGAATGATGCCGCGGCCGATGCGGCGGCGCGCCAAGTGGGCGGGCTTGTGCTAATCTCTATGCGGAACGGTGGCCGGTCGGTGGGCTACGGCGCGAAAAGCGCGCCTAACCCACCCTACATCAGGACATTAGATCGGGTAACAGACATTTGAAAACCCTCAAGGGAGACGGGATGGACGACAACCGGAAGCGCGCGCTCGGCATCGCGCTCGGCCAGATCGAAAAGCAATTCGGCAAGGGCTCCGTGATGCGCATGGGCGATGTGCAGGCGGTGCGGGATGTCGAGACCGTGCCCTCGGGCTCACTCGGCCTCGATATCGCGCTCGGGATCGGGGGCCTGCCGCGTGGCCGGGTGGTCGAGATCTACGGTCCGGAGTCGTCCGGCAAGACCACCTTGGCGCTGCACGCGGTCGCCGAGATCCAGCGCCTGGGCGGGACGGCCGCGTTCGTCGATGCCGAGCATGCCCTGGACCCGCCGTACGCCGGCAAGCTCGGCGTCGCGGTCGATGATCTCCTGGTTTCACAGCCGGACACGGGCGAGCAGGCGCTCGAGATCACGGACATGCTGGTGCGCTCCGGTGCCGTCGATATCATCGTCATCGATTCCGTCGCGGCTTTGACGCCCAAGGCCGAGATCGAGGGCGAGATGGGCGATTCCCACGTCGGCCTGCAGGCGCGGCTCATGTCCCAGGCGCTGCGCAAGCTCACGGGGAACATCAAGCGCTCCAACACCTTGGTCATCTTCATCAACCAGATGCGCATGAAGATCGGGGTCATGTTCGGCAATCCCGAGACCACGACCGGCGGCAATGCCCTGAAGTTCTATGCCTCCGTCCGGCTGGATATCCGCCGCATCGGCTCGATCAAGCGCGACGACGAGGTGGTCGGCAACGAGACCCGGGTGAAGGTCGTCAAGAACAAGCTCGCCCCCCCTTTTCGAGAGGCGGTCTTCGACATCCTGTACGGGGAGGGCGTATCGCGGACCGGCGAGATCATCGATCTCGGCGTGAGTCATGGCGTGATCGACAAGACCGGGGCCTGGTACAGCTTTCGGGGGGAACGCATCGGTCAGGGCAAGGAGAACGTCCGCGGCTTCCTCAAGGATCACCCCGAGCGCGCGGCCGACATCGAACGGGAGGTACGCGCCAAGGTGTTCCCCGCAGCGGCCGAGAAGCCTCCCGCCGTCGAGGAGGTCAAGGCCTGAGGGATGCGGGGGAGGAGGCCAAACGCGCGGCCTTGCGGCTCCTCGCCCGGCGCGAGCACAGCCGTAGCGAGCTCGCTCAGAAGCTCGCGGCGCGGGGGGTGGGATTGGAGGTCGTCGAGCATGTGCTCGGGGAGCTTTCGGCCGGCGCCCTGCAGAGCGATGAGCGCTTCGCGGAAGAGTACGTACGGGAGCGCATCGAACGCGGCTATGGACCCGAGCAGATCCTGGCAGGGCTCCGTGAACGGGGCATCGACGAGGCGATCATCGCCCACCGTGTCGATCCCCGGGACCCCGCCTGGATCGAACGGCTCGCCGAGGCGCGCCGGCGGCGCTTCGGTGACGCCTTGCCAGTGGACCCGGGACAGCGGGCACGCCAGTGTCGGTTCCTGGTACGGCGCGGGTTTCCCACGACCCTCGTCCGCCGGCTCCTAGGGCCCATGGCAGACGGGGACGACGATGGCGGGGAAAACGCGGCCTGCCATGAGTAGCCCGGCGCTGCGCCGGGCCTTTCTGGACTACTTCCGAGGGCGCGAGCACGCCATCGTGCCGAGCGGGCCGATCGTGCCCCAGAACGATCCTACCCTGCTCTTTACCAATGCCGGGATGGTGCAGTTCAAGGACGTGTTCCTGGGGCGCGAACAGAGGCCCTATCGGCGCGCCGCCTCGAGCCAGTGTTGCGTGCGCGCCGGCGGCAAGCACAACGACCTCGAGAACGTCGGATACACGGCGCGCCATCACACCTTCTTCGAGATGCTGGGCAACTTCAGCTTCGGCGACTACTTCAAACGCGAGGCGATCGCCTATGCCTGGGAGTTCCTGACTCGTGTGCTCGACCTCGACCCCGGGCGGCTCTGGGTCACGGTGTTCGAGGACGACGACGAGGCCGCGACGGTATGGTTGAACGACCTCCAGGTCGATCCCCGACGCTTCTCCCGCTGCGGTGAGAAGGACAACTTCTGGACCATGGGCCCGACCGGGCCGTGCGGACCTTGCTCGGAGATCTTCTATGACCACGGTCCCGCGATCCCCGGCGGCCCACCCGGTAGCCCGGTGCAGGAGGGCGACCGCTATGTCGAGGTCTGGAACCTGGTCTTCACCCAGCACGATCGTGACGAGGCCGGGCGCCTGCACCCGATCCCCCGGCCCTCGGTGGATACCGGCATGGGGCTCGAGCGCATCGCGGCCGTCATGCAGGGGGTCCATAGCAACTACGACATCGATGTGTTCCGCACGCTCATCGGCGCCGTCTCCGAGATGGCGGAGGAGGGGGGGCCGAACGCGCGCACCTCGCTGCAGGTCATCGCCGATCACATCCGTGCCTGCGCCTTCATCGCCGCCGAGGGGGTGGTGCCCGCCAACGAAGGCCGCGGTTATGTGTTGCGCCGGATCATCCGGCGCGCCATCCGGCACGGCTCGGCACTCGGGATCGCCGGGCCGTTCTTCCATACGCTGGTGGCACCCCTTGCCCGCGAGATGGGCGAGGCCTATCCGATCCTGGTCACGGCACAGGGGAATGTCGAGCGCGTCCTTCGCCAGGAGGAAGAGCGCTTCGCCGAGACCCTGGAACAGGGGCTCAAGGTCCTGGAGCGTGTCATTGCCGGGCTGCATGGCGCGGGGCTCCGCGGGAAGGTGATCCCCGGCCGCGAGGTCTTCCGGCTCTACGACACCTATGGTTTTCCCGTCGATCTCACCAATGACATCGCCCGCGAGCGCGGGTTGCGGCTGGACCTCGATGGTTTCGAGGGGGAGATGGCGAGGCAGCGCGAGCGCGCCCGCGCCGCGAGCCACTTCGGCGCGGCCGCCTCGGGTACCATCCTGCCGGTCCTCGGCGGTGCGGCGGCCACCCGCACCCCCGGCGAGTTCACGGGTCATGCCGGTACCCGCGGCGAGGGTCAGGTGCTTGGCCTGTACCGGGACGGGGAGGCCGTCGAGATACTGGACGCCGGGCAGGACGGTGTCGTGGTCCTCGACCGCACCCCTTTTTACGCCGAGTCCGGCGGCCAGATCGGCGATGTCGGCGAGCTGTCCGGGCCCGCGGGGACGTTCCGGGTCACGGACACGCAGAAGCAAGCCGGGCTGCACCTGCACATCGGCTCCGTGAGACGTGGCCAGTTGGCGGTGGGCGAGACACTGCGGGCGGAGGTGGACCCCATGGCGCGTCGCGCCACGGCGCAGAACCACTCCGCGACCCATCTCCTGCATGCCGCGCTCCGGTCTTCACTGGGCGGGCACGTCTTACAGAAGGGCTCGCTGGTCGCCCCCGATCGGCTGCGCTTCGACTTCTCGCACTCGGCCCCGCTTTCGGGCGCCGAGGTCCGGGCCATCGAGCACCTGGTCAACGCAGAGATCCGCGACAACCGGGAGGTCGAGACCGAGCTCATGCCGATAGAGCGGGCGCTAGAAAGCGGTGCCCTGGCGCTCTTCGGCGAGAAATACGATGCCGAGGTGCGGGTCCTCAGGATGGGCGATTTCTCGGTCGAGCTGTGCGGCGGGACCCATGTCGGGCGCACCGGCGACATCGGCCTCTTCAAGGTCGTCGCCGAGGGCGGGGTGGCGGCAGGCGTTCGGCGTATCGAGGCGCTGACCGGCGAGGCGGCGCTCCGCTTCGTCGAGGAGACCGAGGCCGAGCTCGAGCGCATCGCCTCGCTGCTCAAGGCGCCGCGCGAGGGGATCGGCGGCCGGGTCGAGCAACTCCTGCAACGCTTGAAGCAGGAAGAAAAGCTCTGCCAGGGCCTGCGCGCCAAGCTTAGCCGGCAGAGTGGTCAGGACCTCTCCGGACAGGCCCGAGAGATAGCCGGCGCCAAGGTCCTGGCCTCGACGCTGGAAGAGGCGGATGCCGGGGTGCTGCGCGAGACCATGGACAAGCTCAAGGACAAGCTCGGGAGCGCGGCCATCGTGCTCGCGAGCGTGAAGGAGGGGAAGGTGGTGCTGGTGGCCGGTGTCACTCCCGATCTGTGCGGCAAGGTGCCTGCCGGGGAGCTGGTCAATTTCGTGGCGCGTCAGGTGGGGGGCAAGGGCGGAGGACGCGCCGATCTGGCCCAGGCCGGTGGACAGGACCCGGGTCGATTGCCCCGAGCGCTCGAGAGCGTGGCGGACTGGGTCGGGCAGCGCCTCGGGGCGTGATCGAAATGGTCCCGTGACGCTCATCGTGCAGAAATTCGGGGGCACGTCCGTCGGCGATATCGATCGCATCCGGGGGGTCGCCGCGTTGGTGGGAGCGACCCACTCGCTCGGACACGAGGTCGTGGTCGTGGTCTCGGCGATGAGCGGAGAAACCGACCGCCTCATCGCCCTCGCCAGACAACTGACGCCGCGCCCCAACGCCCGCGAGCTCGATGTCCTGCTCGCGACCGGGGAGCAGGTCACCATCGCGCTCCTCGGCATGGCCCTGGAGGCCCAGGATCACCGGGCCCGTTCCTACACCGGCGCGCAGGTGCATATCCTGACCGACAGCGCCCACAACAAGGCGCGTATCCTCGACATCGACGGTGAGCGGATACGTAGAGACCTTGCGGAGGGGACCATCGTGGTCGTGGCGGGGTTCCAAGGCGTGGACGAGCACGGCGACATCACCACCCTGGGGCGCGGGGGCTCGGACACCACCGCCGTCGCGCTCGCGGCGGCGCTCAAGGCCGGCGAGTGCCGCATCTACACCGATGTCGACGGGGTCTACACGAGCGATCCGCGCATCGTCCCCGAGGCCCGGCGTCTCGAGCGCCTGACCTACGAGGAGATGCTCGAGATGGCGAGCCTGGGCGCCAAGGTGCTCCAGATCCGGTCGGTGGAGTTCGCGAGCAAGTATAATGTCCCGCTTCGGGTGCTCTCGTCGTTCCGGAACGGCGGGGGGACGCTCATCACGGCAGAGGACCCATCCATGGAACAGCCCCTCATCTCCGGGATCACCGCGAATCGCGACGAAGCGAAGCTGACCGTCCTCGGGGTCCCCGACAAGCCCGGCATCGCGGCCCGCATCCTGGTGCCGATCGCCCTGGCCAACATCGAGGTCGACATGATCGTGCAGAATATCGGCGCGGATGCGAGCACCGACTTCACCTTCACGGTACACCGCAACGACTATGCACGGGCGCTCGAGTCGCTGAACCGGGTGGCCGCGGAGCTCTGCGCGCGCGGTGTCGAGGGCGACGACAGGATCGCCAAGATCTCGGTCGTCGGGGTCGGCATGCGCTCGCATGCGGGGATCGCGAGCACGATGTTTCAGGCCTTAGCGGGTGAGGGCATCAATATCCGCATGATCTCGACCTCCGAGATCAAGATATCGGTAGTGGTGGATGAGAGGTATCTGGAGCTGGGGTTGCGGACCCTGCACAGCGCCTTTCGATTGGAAAGGGCGCCCGGGTAGTCGCTCTCGCGCGTCCGCGGTTCTCCGACACCGGCGTGCCCCTTGTCGGGGGGCGTATTGTGTGGTTTGATGAACGAAAAGATCTACAACGGGCAGGGCTTATGGACGGTTTATGACCGTGGAGGCAGGAGATGCTGATTCTGACGAGGCGGGTAGGAGAGTCACTGATCATAGGCGATGACGTGAATGTCACCGTTCTGGGGGTGAAAGGCAATCAGGTGCGGTTGGGGGTGAATGCGCCGAAGGAGATCTCGGTGCACCGGGAGGAGATCTACCAGCGGATCCAGCAGGAACGAGCGGCGCGCGCCGCGGTTGTCGATGAGTCGCCCACCGAGCCGGCTCCCGACGACGGCGCCTAGCGAACGAGGGCGAGTCGGTTAAGTCGCGGGTCCGACTTTACCTCGCCCGGCTGGCCCGCTATCCTTTACCCTTGCGCAAGAAAAGGTGGTTGATGTGCAATGGAGAGATGGCCGAGCGGCTGAAGGCGCTCCCCTGCTAAGGGAGTATGGGGTTAAAAGCTCCATCGAGGGTTCGAATCCCTCTCTCTCCGCCAGACACCGGTCCGCGCGAACGCATCGGTGGTCCTTCTTCACATGCGCCCGTAGCTCAGTTGGATCAGAGTACCTGGCTACGAACCAGGGGGTCGGGGGTTCGAGTCCCTCCGGGCGCGCCAAGCTTGGCCTGACAGGTTGGATCGATCCCATTGATCTGCCCCCCCAATGTGATCGGCCCCCCAATCGGTCGATCCCCAAATGGATCGATACCCAAATGGATCGATACCCAAATGGATCGATACCCAAATGGATCGATACCCAAATGGATCGATACCCAAATGGATCGATACCCAAATGGATCGATACCCAAATGGATCGATACCCAAATGGATCGAT
>JBOIDR010000055.1:13037-24902 GCA_050740695.1 Gammaproteobacteria bacterium
GATACCCAAATGGATCGATACCCAAATGGATCGATACCCAAATGGATCGATACCCAAATGGATCGATACCCAAATGGATCGATACCCAAATGGATCGATACCCAAATGGATCGATACCCAAATGGATACAGATTGAGCGCCCCCGCTCGATCGACGGTCCCGTCTTTGACCGCTCCGCCGCATTACAAACAGATCTCGGGCGGCGGATCGTGAGAGCGCGCTCGCGCCCTTTATCGAACAGAAATCGCGCCGACACGCGTCTTTGATGGGATATCGGCCGGTGGGCGTGACGGGCCAAAGAACATCGGGCCCAAGAAGATCGGGCTAGTCGAGCGCGATGCGCCACTGCAGGAACACCTGGCCGAACCCCCCCGGTCCATCCGCGAGGCGGCCAAAAAGGCCGAGCTCCAGGCTGTGGTAGCGATCGAAGTCATGGCGGATCCCGTCGCGAAGGAGCACTTTGAGGAAAGCCGGCACGGGCAGGGCCTCGAACTCATCCACGATCCGTGCTCGAGCCGGGGCCGTATCGTAGCTACCGGCGAGCGGCAAAGACGCGGGGGGCGGGTATTCGAGCGGTCCCGCCTCCGCGTTGAGCGTATATCCAGCTAGTAGGAGCAGGTAGGGGAGGCGCGTCAGTGCTCCCCCAAGGTGACCCAAGGCCACCCGATCTCCCGAGCACGCAGGTTTCATCTGATTACCTCCCGAACGACAGCGTTCTGCACAGAGAGGCGAAGGCCGTGGCCGGTTCACGTCCGTGCATGAAAGTCCGTCGCACCCATTTCCAGGGGTCGGGCCGAGAGGGCCACATGCGATGGGACAGTGGGCACGGCCTTGCGCCGATGAGGTCCTCGTTCCCTCGACGACCAGGCGATTTCCGCGGGGGGGTATTGCTCCTCGGGCGCGCTCGGTACCCGCTGCCGGATCTCCGACGCCGATGGCGCCCCGCGAGCGTTTGTGCAAGCGCTACGCCACCGTAACGACCATGTTTCACCGCATTAAAGAGGACATCGCTTGCGTATTCGAACGCGATCCCGCGGCGCGCACGACCCTGGAGGTCCTCACCACCTCCCCGGGTTTGCACGCGATCCTGTTACATCGGGTGAGCCACAGGCTGTGGTACAACGGGTTCAAATGGCCGGCACGTTTCCTCGCCCATATCAGCCGCTGGCTGACGGGGATAGAGATCCATCCCGGCGCCCGCATCGGCCGGCGTTTTTTCATCGATCACGGGATGGGGATCGTGATCGGCGAGACCTCGGAGATCGGCGATGATTGCAGCCTTTACCATGGCGTCACCTTAGGGGGCACGACCTGGAACAAGGGCAAACGCCACCCCACGCTCGGGCGCAACGTGGTCATCGGCGCCGGCGCCAAGGTCCTCGGGCCCATCACCGTCGGTGACCACGCCCGCATCGGGTCCAACGCCGTCGTGGTGAAGGAAGTCCCGCCCGGGGCCACGGTCGTCGGGGTGCCGGGCCAGGTGGTCGTACCCAATAGAGATCGTTCGGAACGCCGCGAGGAGATGGCGAAGAAGATCGGCTTCGACGCGTATGGGACTACCAAGGACATGCCCGATCCGGTGGCGAACGCCCTCCACGCCATCCTCGACCACCTGCACGCCCAGGACGCGCGCCTCACCGCATTGCGCGATGCGCTGCGCGCCCATGGCATCGAGCCGCCGCCGAAGGATGAAGGATAGGAATGGTGAGGGAGGTCCGGCAACGACGTCGCTGTAGTCTCGAAACCCTCCGATTGGAGGCCACAAAATGAACTATCTACTCGGCACCGGCTACTATCCGGCCACTCGCTACGACGCGTCCCTTTTCGCCCGGCTGTGGATCGCGAACGTCATACGCAATGCACGGCCCAGGCCGTTCCGCATCGTGGTCATGTCCCAGCGCAACGCGGTCTTCCCACCGATCCCGATGGAGGTATCCCATCTCCTGCAGGTCGCGAACCTCCCGGGCGACTGCGGGCACGTCGGCGACCTGCTGAACGGCTCGAAGAAGCATGAGTTTTGCGGGTGGAGCGCATCGATTTTAGCCATGGCGATGACCGCATACGCCGCCGAGCTCGATTTCGTCTACCAGGAGGGCGACTGCCTTGCGTTCGGACCCTATGTCGAGCGAATGTACGCGGAGATCGGCGGCGGAGGCATGATCTTCGGCAACTACGCCGGGATGCCGTGCGCCCAGTCGCTGTTTCTCCTGAAACACGCCTTCATCCCGCAATTCGTGCGGGAGTACCTCGCGCTCGGTGGCGACGGCATAGAGTACAACCTGCCGGAGCGGAAGTTCGCCAAGCTCGAGTATGTGAACTCCGCGGCCTACCGCCGGTTCGGCTTCGGCTACGATCGGGCGCGGCCCGCCGACGGCCTGGCGAAATGCAAGGATGAGGTCTGGTACGTCCAACAGTTGACGACGGACGAGCTCACCGAACTGATGAAGGCGGGGCGGATCTGAGCGATCATCACCATCCGATGAGATGCAGCGGATGAGCCGTGCATCCGCGGCGTAGAACTAATTTAAGGATTTAAGGATGTGGACGAGCAGCGAGGAGCCGGAGCGAATGTGTCCGAGCACGAGCAGGTACCGGAGGGGGCGGGCACGGAGCATCTCCTGCGCCGAAAGGAAGCCCTGAAACATCCTTCTCAACATGAAATCCCGACTCCCGGCCAGTTGCGCAAGCGTGTTCAATGTCCTACCCTTTCAGACTAGGGACACGCCGTGCCCCTGCCGCAATCAAAACGAAGGCGTTTCCGATGCTTCAAAGCGCCGCTGCACGAGCCCTGGCCATGACCCTGCTGCGATGTCACCGGGGCATCCGTGCGGTGCTACCCCGCGGCCACCGTCTCTACGGCGTGCCCGGCGGAAGGATCTACTTGGACGTCCGGGAGTCGCCAATGATGCTTTCCCGCGCTCTGGGCCTGTACGAACGGGCAAAGGTCCAAGCGCTACGAGAGTTCCTCGAACCAGGCGCCACCTTCATCGATATCGGAGCAAACAAGGGTGATTTTACGGTGCTTGCCGCCTCGATCGTAGGGCCGTCCGGGCGGGTCATCGCGATTGAACCCGGCCAGGACAACTTCCGCTGGCTTCGTCGAAGCGTCGAGGAGAACGCCCTCGCTAACGCCGAATGCCACCGGATCGCCCTCGGCTCGGATAACTACAAGGGCGTCCTGCACCTTGCGGCCATGAGCGGGTTACATAGTCTACTCTCCTTACCGGGTGGCGTCGAGGAAGGAGTGGAAATCGTCGACGTACGCGCTCTCGACGACTTTATCGGAGACGCCGGAGTCGACGCCATCAAGATCGACGTGGAAGGTTTCGAAGCGGAAGTGTTGGCGGGTGCGGATCGCACGCTCGGCAAGGCCTCGCTGACGTCGATCTTTCTCGACATTCATCCAGACTTGGGTGTCGACAGCGCCGCGATAATGAGCACACTGGCCGGGCATGGGTTTGGGCTCTACGAACCGACGCCACCGTATCGCTCCATCGTCCCTGCCGGTGGCGTGACGGAAATCGTGGCCCTTCGCGGGGGTCGCTCATAGTGGGGGATCAGAGATCCCCAGGTGCGCCGACTCCGGTACCGAGCCCATACCCTCCCTTTGACCAGACCGTCCAGGCTCGAAAGCTCGATGAGTCGATGACAGCGTCCGATAAGCCCAAATCACAATTGGATCGAGTCGAAGAGCACTTCGGGGCGAGCGCCCTCGAATGGCAGGATCTCTACGCCAGACCCCGAAAAGTCAACGATCTGGTCCTCGCCAATCGCCGGCGCGTGGGTGTCGAAAAGATCCGCCAGCACGTGCGGCCAGGCGCACGGGTGCTCGACGCGGGATGCGGCGCGGGGCTGGTCGCGCTCGATCTCGTCCAAGCGGGGTTCTTCGTGCAGGGCGTGGACATCGCCGAGAAGATGCTCGATCTCTCGCGCGAGCGCTTTCGTGCCGCGGGGATCCCCAGCGAACGCTATGCGTTCGTTCGGACGGACGTGAGCAGCGCGGGACTACCGCCCGCTTCGTTCGCGGGCATCGTCGCGCTCGGTTTCCTCGAGTACCAGGAAGACGAGCTCGCTGCTCTCAGCCGTTGCAACGAACTCTTGGAACCCGAGGGCGTGCTGGTCGTCTCGGGGCCCACCGAGAAGAAGCTCGCGAACTACCTCGGGATGGCGGGCTACGTGCGGGACCGTTTGGTCCGCTTCGGACGGAAGAGGCCGAGCGCAGGCGCCACTCGGGTGGGGCTTCACTGGTACAGCATCGGCCGGTTTCGGCGACTGCTCGAAGCCTCGGGCCTCTCTGTGATCTGGGCGCGAGGGCACGGTTTCGTGGAGTTCGAGGGCATCGCGCAGCTACTCTCTTACGACGGCGAGGTCGCGCTCCATCGCACCCTGAGCTCGCTGGCGAAGGTGCTGCCGATCCATCGCTGGGGAAACGATCTCATCGTCGTCGCTCGCAAGAAGGAGCGAGCGCGCCGATCGGAGCTGAGAGTTTGTGAAAAAATCGTCGCGAGCGAAGGGAGGTCGCGTTCCGCCGGAGCACAAGAACCGGAGTGTATATTGAAATACATGAGGATTCCGAGCACCGCCGGGACGCGAGATCCCGAGCGCAGCAGATTTTTTCACAAACTCTGAGGCCGCGCTTCGATTCGGACCGCGTCACACGGTCATCACGCAATTGAGGGGCACGGAAACGCTCTCGGAGGGAGGAGCGTCGCTCTCCTTCAGAAAGGCTTCCTCGTCCGGCGGCTCGTAGTCCTTGTCCCATGTCCAAGCGTGGTACGCTCGATAGACGCCCTTGATGCGAGCGGCGAGCACCGGGTCGGTGGGGAACCGCAGGTCGCTCACGAGACGCGGCAGGAACTCCGCCGCGAACGCCATCGAGCGCGGTGAAATGTAGTTCGTGTACCGAAGCTCGAAGCCGAGCTCTTGCCGCAGGCTGCCGACCACACGCGACACCTGCACGTGGTCCGGGTGTCCGTACTCGCCCCACGGGTTGTGGGTGAAAACGTTCGCCGTGCCGCGCAGCGCCTCGCGGAGATCCGCGCGGAGCGTCCGGTACGCGCTTCGATAGCGATCGGCGCCGGCGGCGCCGGCCGAGGGTGCGTTGAGCGCCATCCCGTACTCGGTTCGGACGGGATGCTTCCAATCCGCGAGGTGCACGGAGCACGGCTCGGGCCTCGCGAGCCAGGTCACGTTGGAGAGCGGGTACGCCTGCCGCGCGCCGCGCCGGGCGGCCCCGAGCTCGGGAAGATCGGCGCACTCCTCGCAGCAGACGATCACGCGTTGAACGCGGGAGATGATCGAGCTGAACCACAGCACTTCATCGTCCGGGTGTGCGACCACCAGTGCAGAGGAATCGAACACCGGAAGGGTCAGCGCCTTCGCCAAAACAAGAACGTATGCGTTCGCTCCCGAAACGGCACGGGCACCATCACTCGGCCAGCGGGCCAGCGGTGGAAGGAGCGTGGCTCGAACAACCGGTGCGACGGCACCGACGTCGGATCGACGTTGGTCGGTATCTCCTCGTTGATGCCGATGACGAGCGTTGCCCCGGCGCGCATTCGCGCGGCACATGCGCGGAGGGCACGATCGACGTCGTCGCAATGATCGAGGCCGTAGCCGATCACGCCGTTCATCAGAACGACGTCGAATGACTCGCTCGCCTCGAAGTGACGCTCGAGCTCGCGCAGATCGCCGACGACATGGGTGAGGCCACCGAATACGGATCGCTCGGCCGCCACATCGAGCGTCGTGAAGTGCTTGCCCTCGAATGCCGCCGCGCAGCCCTTCGTGTACCAGTCCACGCCGACAAAAAGAATGCGGTCATTGCCCTCTTCACTCGCGAGCGCAGGCAGGATCTCCACCTCGAAGAGTCGCCGATCGGGAGGGGTATAGCGACCACGCCTCCACGCGAGGTGCAGCACCTCGGCTTTCGCCCAACGGAGTGGATTCAAGCGCACCTCAGTCCCAGTGGAGATCCCGTCCGAGATATTCTTGCAGTCGAACATTGTAGGGATGATAGAAGGCTGCGAGCGAGGCTCGGAGGGACGGAGTGATGTCCGCCGCGGACGCATGGTTGAACCGCCGAGCGAGGATCTCCGCATAGTCGTGACTGGGCAAGCCGAGGTAGGCCTCTAGCTGACGCATGATGCCCCGTGCAACCGGGCGCTTTGCGAGGTCCTCGGTGACGAACGTCCGGACCTGGTTCGCACCATACTCGGCGAGCCACTCCTCTAGTCGATCGATATAGAGACCGGGATAGAGGTAGTGAGTCCGCTGTCCGCGCTCGTGCGCACGCAACTCCGCCTCTATGTCCTTTTGAAAATCTCCGACGTCGAAGCCCAACTCGTTTCCCGCGGCCGCGAACCTGCGGTACATGCGATGATGCGAGTATGCCCGGTCTACCGGATTGCGCACCAGCACTATCAGCTTTGTTTCCGGGAGGTACCGATGGAGCAAGGAGGGGGACACCTCGTGAAAGGTGCTGGCGGTGGCTTCTCCCGTGATGTACACGCCGTGCGGGGCGCGGTCGACGCAAACCGTCGTCAGCCGCGGACCGCCGGCCTGGTCGGACGCTTCCCATTCAAACGTGAGCGGCCCGCCATACTCGTCCGTGGGAAATAGGGCAAGGTACTCGTCGATATGGCCGGCGATATAGTCGGGGGTATGGGTCCCGAAGAAGTTCGGTTCCTTCTCGGCGCACGGTAGGACCGTGGGATGGTCCACCAGGTAGCGGTAGAGCGACGACGTGCCGCATTTGTTGACCCCGATGATGAAGAAGCTGGGACGCATGTGCGTGGGGGTCATTGCGACAGCAGTTCGGCGGCTGCGTGCAGCACGGCTTCGACCGTGATGCCCGTCATGCACGCCGGGTCGAGCCCTATGCCACACGGGGGATCGAAGATACAATCACAAGGACTACAAGGAAGGGCCACGCGCACGATTCGATACCTTTGGGGGGGGCACCAGGGATGCCATCGTAGATGGTGGCCCGGTCCGTACAGTCCTATGATGCGAGCGCCGACCAGCGCAGCCAGGTGGAGCGCGCCGCTATCGATGCCGATCACGAGCGACGATCGCCGATACAACGCGGCCAAGGCGCCAACCGAAAGCCGCTCAGCCAGGCCGAAGCAGGACCCCTTGCCGGACTCGACGACCGCGCGCACCAGGGCGGACTCTCCCGGCCCTCCCGGCACCAGAGCCGTCATGCCCCACCGTCGTCGGATCTCGGTCCCGAGCGCTCCCCATCGCTCCGCGGCCCAGTTCTTGAGCGGCCAGCCCGAGCCAGGCTGCAAGACGATGGGGGTCGCGCCCGCAGAGGGGGCTTCCGACAGCACCTGCTCCGCCAGGGCTTCTTCATCAGCCGTCGGTACGAATCGCACCTGTGCCAGTGAGCGTAGGCTCTCCGTCATTGCCGCCTCACCGGCACGGGACACGCCGAGACACCTGGCGGCCTCTTGCGCCAGTCGCAGCGTCTGCACCGCAGCATGAAGCTCTTCGCGAAGCGGAATCGCATGAGTCAAGAAGCACTCGGTTCCCGGCATGACGTAACCAACGCGGACCGGTATGTCCGCGGCGGCCGCGAGCTGCGCGGACCACGGGTCCTGACGGGCTAGGATGACCAGATCGTAACGACCCCTCAGGACCTTTGCGGTGTCCGTGACCGCGAGATCCCAGTCCGCTCCCGCGTCCCTGTCAGTCAGCGGCGGAAAGGGCAGGGTATAGCGCTCATCGACGTCCGGGCAGCGGCTGGCGACATCCGCCGTCGAGTGGTCCAGGACCAAGCCTATGTGGGCACCGGGAAACGCTGCACGCAGCGCCGCCACGGCCGGCAACGTTAAGAGGACATCGCCCAGGTGATCAGGACGACAAATGAGGATCCGCTCTGCCACCCGTCTGGTCACACCATCTCGTATCCATCGCACCCGGTTGCTTTACCAACACGACGTCCCCGCCGACCATCTCGATCCGACCCGAAGTGATCGCCCCAAGGTGATCGCCCCAAGGTGATCGCTAGTTTCGTGGGCGTCGTCGAAGGTGTTCAGGAGGCGGCCAGTCTGCTCCCTTCCTCCCTCTTCGTGCCGTCTTTCCACTCATCATCCAGTGATCGATGACGGCCTCGGGAGAGGGCGGGAAGCTGCAGTAGGTATCGTGGTCAAGCTTCAGGAGCCGCAAGGTCGCATCCATTTCCAGACCCTCTGCCAACACCTTGGTCAACACCTCCTGATCGGCTTCAGGCAGCCACCACGCCTTCATGCGGGTGATTCGACGCCAATCGTCCTCGCCGCCACACAAGTAAAATGGGACGGGAAGGGTCCACTGCTCCGCTCCGACCGGGGTTTCGACAGCGAACGTTACCAACCCCATCGTCCTGCGGCATTCCCCGACCGATCACTCTTGGCCACTCGGGATACCACTCTTCGATGGTGGCCATCATCCCACTCAATTCGGGGAAGTACTCGTCTCGAAATGCGAAGCACGTCACGACGGCGGTGAGCCCTGCCAGCGGTTGGGTCTCCATTCGGCAAGCCGCGTTCACGATGGGGAGATCGGGTCTTTGCGGTGATCGTGCTAGGCATCTGGCAGGGCCCCATGGAGGCTGGCGCAAATCAGTACCGAAGGACCGTCCCACGACGCCGTTCGGGTTCAGTCACCTGCTGCCATCAGCACCCGCTTTGCCACTTCCGGCAGTTCGATCGGTGCAAACATTGCCGCTGGGTAGAGATAGCCATCAGGCTCTGACTTGTCCTCATCAATGATACGGAGCATGTCGTGCCGGTGAATTTCGGCTTCGCAGATCGTACCATCCGTAAGTCGCACAGTTGCGATGCCCTTCATTTTCCGCCAACGGCCCTACCGTGAGCGCGGTCTAGATGGCCGCGATCGTCTCAACATCTCTAATCTCTCTGAGGATCTCAAATGCTATCGTCATCCATCACCGCTCACGGTCACAGAACTGTGCCGAGGGTGCTCAACACTTCTCGATTGTACACCTCTGGCTCTGACATGCCGCCTAACGACCACTGGTATCGCTCATGACGGTGGGGCTTGTGCACCAGGGAGGGTCGAGCCCTGCATGGACAGGCTTGACCGGCTCGGGCAAAATGCCCCCGATGGCCAGGCTCACGACCCGCTTCATACGCGACTCTCGGGATCTGGTCGAGCATTTCGACAGCCTCGCCGCTCCCGAGTCTTTTGACGCCCACGGCCCCGCCGAACGCCTGCTCGAATACCGTCTCGCGATCATCCGCCGGTTGCTGGCGACGGCGCGGATGGGCACGTTGCTCGAGATCGGTTGCGGGACCGCCATCCACCTGCTTGCGCTCGCGGAAAGGTTCGGGCAGGCTCACGGGATCGATGTATCTCCCGAAATGATACGCGTTGCCTGCCGGCACGCCGAGCGCTTACCGTGGCGGGCCCGGATCTCGCTCCGGGTCGACGCGGCGGAAGAGTTGGCCACGGTCGAGGACGGTTCGGTCGACGTCGTGCTATGCGTAGGGGCGTTGGAGCACATGCTCGACCGGCCCCGCGCCGTGCGCCAGGTGCACCGAGTGCTTCGGGTCGGTGGCGTGTTCCTCGGTCTGACTCCCAACGGTGGCTACTGCTGGTACCGGCATCTCGCGCCCTGGCTCGGGCTCGACACCCGTCACCTGTCGACCGATCGGTTCCTGAGCACCCGCGAGGTGGAGACGCTCGTCGGCGGCGCGGAATTGGCGCTCCAGCGCTTCGAGCACTGGCGGTTCATTCCCCAGGGGGACCTTCCGGTCGCCTGGGGCTACGTGCTTCGGGCGCTCGACTGGGTCGGAGGACATCTCCGGGTCGGATTTTTTCGAGGCGGGATCGCCTTTTCCGCCGTCCGCGCGGACTGAAACCCTCAGAGTTTGTGAGAAAACCGTCGCGAGCGAAGGGAGGTCGCGTGATCCGCAGTGGTGAGATCACCCCCTACCCGACCGTCATTTCTTGCTACTCAGATCTGACAGCGATTTGAATCTCCTGGATCTGGACAACGCGTTCCCACTGGTGCGAAAGATGATGATCAATCTTCAGGGCTTTCGCAACCGCGACCTGCGACAAGCTCTCGAACCGGATTCAGAGACCGACCCGGCAAAGCGGGAGAAAGCTGCGAATCGGATGACACGTTTATTGAGAATGCTCTGCGCTCACGGTTTGATCTTCAAAATCGCCGGTCGTAGCTATTACCGGATCACCAAACGTGGGCGAGAGTTAATGGCAACGGCCCTCAAGTTCCGCGACTCAAACGTGGCCTTGTTGGCCTGCTCAAACTTCCTCAAAAAACAAGATCCTCAGATTTGTATTACAAAGGGTCAAAGGGCAGCCAAGGTTGCTAGTTCTCTATCTTCCTCGACCCTTTGACCCTTTGACCCTTTGCGATGAAGAGGCGCTCTGCGCTTTCGGCTCTCAAGACACACTGGGACCGTAGACCTCAAGGTTAATCAATCGCAGGCCATCCGCGGAGAACTGCTGCCACTTCTCCTTGAACCCGTGCCAGTCATCGCCCACCCAGAGCGCGTGGGCATCAGTGCCGGCTCGGAAGACGCCGGCATACTTGCGGGTCGAACCTTCGATATAGGTTTCCAGATCAATTAGCCGCAGCCCTTTGCCCGAAAGCTCTTCCCACTTGGCCTTGAAGCCGTCCCAGTCGTCACGGACCCACAGCGCATGCGCATCGTTGCCGGCGCGGAAGACCCCCGCGTATTTACGGGTCGAGCCTACGACGTAGGTTTCCAGATCAATCAGCCGCAGGCCGTCGTCGGAGAGTTGTTTCCATTTGGCCTTGAACCCATCCCAGTCATCGCCGACCCAGAGTGCGTGCGCATCGTTGCCGGCCCGGAAGACTCCGGCATACTTGCGGGTCGAACCCTCGACGTAAGTCTCCAGATCAATCAGTCGCAGGCCCTTGTCGGAGAGTTCTTTCCATTTGACCTTGAACCCGTCCCAGTCGTCACCGACCCACAGCGCATGCGCATCGTTGCCGGCGCGGAAGACTCCCGCGTACCTGCGCTTTGAACCCACGACGTAAGTTTCCAGGTCGGTCAGCCGCAGCCCGCCGTCGGAAAGCTCCTTCTATTTGGCCTTGAAGCCAGCCCAATCGTCACCCACCCAAAGGGCGTGAGCATCGTTGCCGGCACGGAAGACGCCCAGATAGCGGATGCCCTTGCTCGCCTCGATCAAATGGGCGCGCAAAGGATGATCCAGCGTTTTCCGGATGACGGCGATTTGCTTGGGGCTGAGCGTGATCGGCGGGCAGCGGAAATAGCTCATCAGGTTTGACCGGTCGGGCTTGAAAGTCACTTTCGCGATTTTGAAGCTGGCGGGACCGCCGCACTTATCGGAAGACACCTTTTCCAGATAGTAATCAGGGCCTGGGTCAGGCGGTGTGTCGGAAAGCAGATCGCCGTCAAAGGCTGCGACCCCTTCGGTCTTGGCCATCTCGACGATCTGGTCGAAGTCCTTCATCGGGCCCCAAGCCGGATGCGTGTGGAACAGTCCCAGGTAGTGGCCGATCTCGTGCGCCAGCGTTCCTCCGCCTGGCCCAAACTTGTCGGCCTGGTTTGTGACGGCCACGAAATCCACGTTGTCGGTGGGCAGTTTCGCTCTGGGGGGAATGGCCTGGCCGGTGTTGGGCGGATAGGCGAACCAGTTGTTGGCCGGTTTGTTTTCGGGATTCGGCTGCCCGTAGCGCAGAAAGATAACGAGCTTGCCCTTGTGCTGAGCCGCTACTGTCAGCGCCGTTCTGAAACTCGCATAAGGCTGGCGGTGTGAAAAGCGTTCGATTGCTTGCCGTCTTGTTCGGAATGTTCTGTTGAAACCTTCTTTACTCTTTCTTCCTTCTCCCGTTAGTTCCTG
>JBOIDR010000056.1:0-24755 GCA_050740695.1 Gammaproteobacteria bacterium
CTACCGAGCAAACTTCCCTACCCGGGCATAGCCGTAACCACTAAAACGAAACTCCCAGAGCGTAGAAAGCTTTCCTAAACATACGGTTACCGCGATGACCCGCGCCAACGTGAAGGAACATCCGTTATAGAACTCGCGGCGGTCCGCGATCGAGTCCTCGAGGCCGGTGACGCGCGCCGCAAGGTGTTGGAAGTTGTCGTTGGCCTTGAGCGTGGGATAGCTTTCCACCAGGGCGAACAGCTGCCCCAGCCCCGTGCGCAACGCACCTTCCGCGGTACCGAGCGCGTCCACGTCGCGCCGCTCGCGCGCCTCCGCGACCCGACTGCGCGCCGCGATGACTCGTTCCAGCGTCTCCTGCTCGAATCTCATGTATTCCCGGCACACCGCCACGAGCTTGGGTAGCTCGTCGTGCCTTTGCTTGAGCACGATATCGATGTTGCTCCAGGCCTTCTGCACATGGTTCCGCAGCGCCACCAGCCGGTTGTAGGTGAACGCCGCATAGATGCAGAGGACGCCGAAAAGGGCCAGCATCGTGTAAGCGGTGACACTCATGTGATGATGCCTCGTTATGTGTTTAAGAGAAACTGCGAGAGACGGTCCCGCGCCGCGGTGCTTAGCGGCCCGGCCCGCGACGCTCATTAGCGCCCTGTCGTGGGCCGATCCGGGCCCCGAATGCGAGGCGAAATCGCGCGGGAGCGCATAATTCGTACGAACGCCCGGAGTCCGAGTGGGATCTCCACGACGCAGAACGCCCTTCCGCCGCGGTGTGACACGCCGAAGTCGGGCTGATACGATGGAGGCGCCGCGAACGGCGCACGCATTATTCGACGACCTCAGACCATGAGCTCAGGCGCTCTACGCGCCATGCCGGGACAGCGCCCACTGCACGTGCTCGCGCACCAGATCTGAGGGATCGGATGCATGGCTCGCCAGGGCCTCTACCACCGCCGGGCTGGTCGGTGCGTTCCCCAGCGCCACGGCGATATTGCGCAACCAGCCCGAATAACCAATCCGGCGGATGGCCGAGCCCTCGGTGCGCTTGCCGAACTCGGTCTCGCTCCAAGAAAACAGGTCGGTGAGCCGTGGCGCGTCGAGGCCGTGGCGAGGGGCGAAATCGCGCTCGCAGCTCAACCGTGCAAAGCGGTTCCAAGGGCAGACGAGCTGGCAGTCGTCGCAGCCGTAGATGCGGTTGCCGACGAGGGGCCGGAGCGCCACGGGGATGGGGCCGCGAAGCTCGATGGTCAGGTAGGAGATGCACAGGCGCGCGTCGACCCGATAGGGGGCGACGATGGCCGCCGTCGGGCACACCACCATGCAGGCCGTGCAGCGGCCGCAATGTTCGCGGCCCTCTGGTGGATCGATGGGCAGGGGCAGATCGGTGTAGACCTCGCCGAGGAAGAACCACGAGCCGCGGTCCCGGCTGATGAGATTCGAGTGCTTGCCTATCCACCCGAGACCGGCGTTCCGGGCCAGGGCCTTCTCGAGGACCGGGGCACTGTCGGCGAAGACCCGATGACCCGACGGTCCGGCGACCTCGTCGATCCGGGATACGAGGCGACGCAACCGGCCCCTCAGGACCTTGTGATAGTCACGTCCCAGCGCATAACGTGACACGTACCCGAGTCGCGGATCGGCGAGCACGGCATGTGCGCTCGCCATCGCCTCTTGCAGATAATCCATGCGCACCGCGATCACCCGTACGGTCCCCGGCATCAGCTCGGCCGGGCGGGAGCGCTTCGTGCTATGGCGTTCCATATAGTCCATGGCGCCGTGGAAGCCACGCTCGAGCCAGTCCCTGAGCCGGGCCTCGTCCTCCGGCAGCGACACACCGGTGATGCCGATCCCCGAAAAGCCCAGCTCCCGGGCCCAGGTCTTGATATCGCCGGCCAGGCGCCGGTAGTCGATGCCGGTCCGCCGCCGATTCATCGATTCATCCCGTCTAGTGAACCTCCGACCCGCGCGCCTCGCGGATGCGCTCGTAGGCGCCACGGATGTCCCGGGTCCTTTCGGTCGCGACCTTGATCATCTCCTCCGGCAACCCCTGGGCCAGGAGCTTATCGGGGTGGTGCTGGCTTATGAGCCTTCGATAGGCCTTTTTGACCTCGCCATCGCTCGCGCTCTCCGGGACGTTGAGGATGGCATAGGCATCTTCGAGCCCGTAACGCGGCGGGGGTGCTTCGGGCCTGGCCCGTCGCCGATGGCGACCCTCGGCACGCACCATGGCCTCCAGTTGGCGGAACTCGAGGTGCGAGAACCCGAGGCGATCGCAGATACGAAGCAGGATGCGCTCTTCCGCGGTGCCCAGGACCCCGTCGGCGTAGGCTGCCGCGAGCTGGATCTCCAGGAACAGGCGCAACAGGCGCCGCCGGCCGCGGACCTCATGGCGGAGTTGGCCCAGGATCTTATCGAGCGGAAAGCCCGGCGACTTACCTTCGTTGAAGAGACGCATGGCGGCGCGCGCCTGATCCGGGGACAGGTTCATGCGCGCCATGACCAGGCGCGCGAGACGGATCTCGTCGGGCGACACCCGCCCATCGGCCTTGCAGAGATGGCCCATGATGCAGAAGGTCGCCGTGAAGAAGGCGGTCTGGAGCTCCTCGCGCGACCCCGCTGCTGTCCGAGAAGGGCCGCCGAACGGCCGCTCCAAACCCCGATCGACGTTGTGCCCGAGCGCCGCCCCGAGCACCGCGCCTAGCGGTCCGCCCAACAGGAAGCCGAAGGCCCCGCCGACGATTTTGCCCCACCACCCCATGAGCAAGTCATTGTACCAGCCGTGGCGGACCTCCCCTTGGCTGCTGAAAACCGCCAGTGGTTGATATATCCTCAGGCGCGTGGCCGGGAGGCCGAGCCCTGCGGTATTCCACCGGAGCCTTCCGCGTGTACGTTGCCCTGCGCCCATGATCGAGTTCCTGCTCACCTGGTACCGGCGCTATCTCTCGGACCCGCAGGCCGTCCTGCTCGCGGTGTTTCTGTTGCTCTCGTTCGCGGTCATCTTTCTGATGGGCCGCACGCTGGCTCCGCTCTTAGCGGCGATCGTGATCGGCTATCTCTTGGAGGGGCTGGTCGCCCAGATGGAGAGGATGAAGATCCCGCGGCTCCTCGCGGTGGCCTGCGTGTTTTCGCTGTTTCTGGCCGCGCTCGTGTTCCTGGTGCTGGGCCTCATCCCGCTCCTCTACCACCAGGTCGCCGACTACGTGCAGGGTTTGCCGCGGCTCATCAACGACGGACAGCAACTGCTCCTGCGGTTGCCCGAGGCCTTTCCGGGGTTCGTATCCACCCAGGACGTCGTGGACCTGACGGTGCTGATCCGGCGTGGCATGGCCGACTTCGGTCAGAACGTCCTGTCCTCGTCGCTCGCATCGATCCCCGCCATCATGACCGCGCTCGCTTATGTCCTCCTGGGATCGCTTCTGGTGTTCTTCTTCCTCAAGGACAAGCTGGTGATCATGGCCTGGGCACGGGGTTTCCTGCCCCGCGACCGCGGTATCCTGGTGCGCGTGTGGCAGGAGATGGACGACCAGATCGGGAACTACGTGCGGGGCAAGTTCATAGAGATCTTGATCGTCGGCTCCGCCACCTACATCTTCTTCGTGTTCCTGGGGCTGTCCTACGCGGCGCTGCTCGCGGTGCTGGTGGGGATATCGGTGATCGTGCCGTTCGTGGGCGCCGTGGTCGTCACCGTGCCGGTCGCCTTCGCCGGCTACGGCCAGTGGGGTTGGGGTACCGACTTCGCGTGGTTCATGGGCGGCTATGCGCTGATCCACGTGCTGGATGCCAATCTGCTAGTACCGCTCTTGTTGTCGGAGGCCGTCAATCTCCACCCCGCGGCCATCATCGTCGCGGTCTTGATCTGCGGAGGGTTCTGGGGCTTCTGGGGGGTGTTCTTCGCGATCCCGCTCGCGACCTTGGTCAAGGCCCTCCTGAGCGTCTGGCCCAGATCCCCGGCGCCGCCGCTGGACGCGGCGTCGGAGACGGGATAGCGCGCCAACGCCACCGATGCGACGCGCGCTCGCCGCGCGCCCATTGCAATCGGGCGCTTCCACCGCCATCATTAGCGGCTCAACACGGAACGTGAGTCGCCGTCGGGCCGCATGGTTCCCGCCGGCGACGACACCAGGACAACAACAAGACGGCGCCCCTCCTGATACAAGCTTATAGTCCCGAGCGGACTTGATGGACGCGCCCGGGGGCTCTGGTCGGCGTCCGACGAGAGGCGCGAGCCCGATCCACCGGTTGATTAAAGCGGTGACCCGGCCGGCGCTTCGAGGATGACTACATGCAAACCAATCATAAGATGGCTCCGGTATCGCGGCGGCTGCGCAAGACCGGGGCGTTCAGGCTGGACATCGACGCGGTCCGCAAGGCCTACCGGCGCTATGCCGGTTTCTACGACCTCTATTTCGGACCGCTCATGCAAAAGGGTCGGCGAGCCGCGATACGACAGATGGACTGCCGGTCCGGAGAGCACATCCTGGAGGTCGGCGTGGGCACTGGACTGTCGCTCGGCCTCTATCCCCGATCGGTCTGCGTAACCGGGATCGATGTTTCAGCGGAGATGCTCGAGCGTGCGCATGCGCGCAAGCAACGCCTGCGGCTCGACCATGTCGTGGATCTTAGGGAGATGGATGCCGAGCGCATGCACTTCGAAGACCACGCCTTCGACAAGGTCGCGGCCATCTACGTCGCTTCGGTGGTACCGAACCCGGTGCGCCTGGTCAACGAGATGCGCCGAGTTTGCAAGCCGGGCGGCCAGATGTACTTTCTGAATCACTTCCAGAGCCGAAATCGATTGATCGCGGGGATGGAGCGGGTGCTCGCGCCGCTGTCCAAGCTGCTCGGCTTTCATCCCGACATGTCGCTCGAGGGTTTCATCGAGGATACCCGGCTCGATGTGATCGATCAAACGCGGACCAACATGCTCGGGTACTGGACGCTCATCACGGCACGCAACGATGCCGGCATCGTCGACGCCGCGTCGCTTCCTGCGGAGGAGTTTTCCATCGAGCTCGGTGCCGCGGTCGTGAACCCGGAGATCGAGTACCTGAGGCCCGCCCAGCACTGACATCGTGATGGCACGTACGGCATGCCCCTCCGGGCGTGGCTGGGAACCCCAGGCGCTCCGGTTCTACCGGCCGAGGAACATCGCCCGCCGTCGCTCCGCGTATTCCTCGGGCGTGATGAGGCGTTTGTTCTTGAGCTCCTCGAGGGTCGCGAGGCGCCTCTGCAGAAGTGGCGAATCGTCTGCCCCACCTTGGATGTCGCGGAGCGACTGGCGCACGCGTGCCGCCTCCTCGCGCTCCTGCCGGCGTTCGAGATCGAGCCGGCGGGCCTCGGACCCCGGTTGGTCGACGGCTTTGGGGAGAGGCCCCACACCGCTCTGCCCGCGGCGCAGCGCCGCCAACGTTGTCGGTACATCGATCTCGATCCAATCGCCGCGCGTCGTGTCGGCCCCGACGTGGAACGATTGGCCCTCGATCGGCATGATGCGCCAGTGGTGGGCAATGTCGCTGGCGCGCGTGCCGATGCGCACCGGGTAGAGCCGTTCCCCGGTCTTGGCGTTCTCGTGCCGGTCCACGGCGGGTCGCCCGGCGGGCTGGTGGAGATCGCCGAAGATGATGTGCAGGCGTTGATCATCGTAGAACACCCGGCCGCCGATGCTGAGCGGTTCCTGTGCGAAGAAGAAGGCGTCGCGTTTCCCTTCGACGGTAAAGGCGGCATCCTGGTCCGGTCGTGCGGCCGCGAGCGCGCTCGCGAGGGCTTGGGCGAGTACCTGGGCTTCGTCCTCCATGAAGACGGAGATGGGTTCTCCCCCCGCCCCGAGAAAGGCCGGCCCACCGAACACCGAGATGGCGGCGAGGATCGTGCGCAACTCTGTCGGGCTCAACGCCGCCGGATGGTCGTTGGGTGGGGCGGGTCGGTCCTGGGCGACGAGGCGAACGGACCGGCCCGGCGACGCCCACAGGGTCTTGGCCGCTCCGTCGCGCGCGTCCCCATCGACGGGGGCCCCCGCAGCCGGCCGAACTGCCGGCTGCCATAGGGCGAGGAGCAGCATGACGAGCCCTCGCACTCCGGCTTGCCGCTGGTTGGGTATCGATTTCATGTCACATAGGCCGGCGTCCGAAAGGTAGGGCCGGCGCGCACAGGTTAGCGGAGCCGGCCGGCTCGCTCAATCCATTTTAGTGTTCTGGATGTTTGGAGAATCCGCCACGACGTGATTAGAATGACTGGCGTCGCACACTGCCCGGTCTGCCGCCGGTCAGCCCGTGCCGGTGTGAGGAGCGACTAAATGGCTGAAGATATTGGGGCTAGATACATTTGGGTGTGGGTCTCGGCCGGGTTTGCCGTGACGTTCCTGTGCGGGGTCTTCATCGGGCGTTGGTTCTCGACCGGGGTCAAGCGCATCAAGGCCCTCAGGGCGGAGATCGAAGAGATCCAGGCCGATCTCGCCAAGACACGTTCGGATCTCGAAGAAACCCGTGCGGTGCTCGAAGAGACCCGCCATGAGGCCAGCGAATACCGACACAACGTCACCGAACACTTCTCCAAGGCCGCCGACCTTTTCAACAGCCTGACCGTCAACTATCGTGCGGTCTACGAGCACTTGGCGAAGAGTTCCCTGGTACTGTGTGACGAGAACACGGTCATGTTGAGCGAAGGCGTCCCTGCGGAGAGGCGTCTGGGCGAAGAGCAGAACGCGCCCAGGGCCACGGTAGCGCCCAAGCTGATTCCCATCCCGGAGCCCAAGGTCCTCCACCCCACCGCGCGGGCGGTCTCTCGCCCCGACTCCCCGCCGAGAGGCGGGTCCCGCTAGCGCCGTCCGCCGGCGCGTGCGGGCGGCGCGTGGGGGTCGGAAGGCGAGCGTTGCCTGCGCTAGGCCTCGCGGGGACACCAACGGGTATCCTGCGTTCGTCTCTAGGGCGCTAGTCTCTAGGGCGCTAGTCTCTAGGGCGTTCGTCTCCAGGCGATAGTCGGCGATGCATCATTGGCTGTACCTGGCCGCCGCCATCCTCTTCGAGGTGGCGGGCACGACCTCCATGAAGCTGGCACAGGGATTCACCCGCCCGCTCCCCTCCGTGCTCATATTCGTTTTCTACGCGCTCGCCTTCGTAGCGCTTACCCTGACGTTAAAGAAGATGGAGATCAGTGTCGCTTATTCCGTGTGGTCGGGCGTGGGCACCGCGCTCATAGCAGCCATCGGCTTTTTCTGGTTTCAAGAGCCCCTGACCCCGGTCAGGCTCGCGTGTATCGCCCTCATCGTGATCGGAGTCGTCGGCCTTAATGCGGATGCCATAAGCCGATAGGCCGGGTTCGCCTTCGCGGGGCAGGTCCCGCGGGCAATTTACGACGGTCGTATCCTCGCTCTAGACCAATTAGGCTGCGGGCGGAAGTAACGTAGAAGTCACAATGGCGGTCCTCGAAGCTAACACCCCCTTGACCGGTCTGGCCAGGACACTGGTTGCGAGCGGACTGCTCAACGAGCATGCCGCCCGGCAGGCAGTACTGCAGTCCGCCAAAGAGAAGTTCACACTCGTCCCTTTCCTCATCGGGCACAAGCTCGCCTCCGGCCGTGACGTCGCCTCGGCGGCGTCGGCGGGATTCGGCGTGCCCCTCTTGGATCTCGAGGCCTTCGAACCGGATCCCGAGATCACCAAGAAGGTTGCGGACAACCTCATCAAGAAGAACCATGCCATCCCGCTTTTCAAACGAGACAATCGCCTGTTCATCGGGGTTTCCGACCCGACCAACCTGCAGGGGCTCGACGAGATCAAGTTCCATACGGGTCTCAATACCGAGGCCGTCCTGGTCGAGGACGACAAGCTCACACAGGCGATCGAGCGGGCGCTCGAGGCCTCGGACAACAAGCTCACGGAACTCGGCGGCGACGATCTGGGCAATCTGGATCACCTGGAGGTCAGCGACGAGCGGCCCGACGAGCGGGAAGACTCCGACATCGACGACGCGCCCGTGGTGCGTTTTGTCAACAGGGTGCTGCTGGACGCGATCCGCAAAGGGGCCTCCGATCTGCACTTCGAGCCCTACGAGAAGATCTACCGCGTGCGCCTGCGCATCGACGGTGACCTCGGCGAGCTCGCCAAGCCACCGGTGGCCCTGGCCAACAAGATCGCGACCCGCATCAAGGTCATGTCACGCCTGAACGTGGCCGAGCGCCGGGTGCCCCAGGACGGCCGCATCAAGCTTCGGCTGTCGAAAAGCAAAGCCATCGACTTTCGTGTCAGTACCTGTCCCACGCTCTACGGCGAGAAGGTGGTGATGCGCATCCTGGATTCCGATGCCGCCCGCTTGAACATCGATGCCCTCGGTTACGAGGACTTCCAGAAGAAGCTGTTCCTCAAGAACCTGAGCAAGCCCTACGGGATGTTCCTGGTCACCGGCCCGACCGGCAGCGGTAAGACCGTATCGCTCTACACCGGCATCAACATCCTGAATACCGGCGATGTGAACATCTCGACCGTAGAAGACCCGGTGGAGATCAACATCCCCGGCGTCAATCAGGTCCAGGTGGACGAGAAAAGCGGCATGACCTTTCCTAAGGCCCTGAAGGCCTTTCTGCGCCAGGATCCCGACATCATCCTGGTGGGGGAGATCCGTGACATCGAGACGGGATCCATCGCCGTCAAGGCGGCACAGACCGGTCACATGGTCATGTCGACCCTGCACACCAACGACGCCCCGCAGACCATCACCCGCATGTTCGATATGGGCATACCCGCGTTCGCCATCGCCACGACCATCAACATCATCATCGCCCAGCGGTTGGCGCGCCGGCTGTGCGTGCATTGCCGGGTGGCGGTGGATATCCCCAAGGATTCTCTATTGGCGGAAGGTTTCACCGAAACGGATGTGGCCCGCGCGTTCAAGGTCTACCGGGCGGTCGGTTGCGAGCAGTGTAACGGCGGCTACAAGGGCAGGACCGGGATCTATCAGGTCATGCCCATCTCCGATGCCATGAAGCGGCTGATCATGGAGGGAGCCAATGCCATAGCCCTGGCCGATCAGTCGCGCAAGGAGGGCATCCCCGATATCCGCCGGTCCGGCCTCAGGAAGGTGCAGGACGGCGTCACCAGCCTCGAAGAGATCAACACCGTAACTATGGAGTAGTGCCATGGCGGAAGCAGCCATCAGACAAAACGTGTTTTTATGGGAAGGCCTGGACAGGTCGGGACGGCGTGTCAAGGGTGAGATGTCCAGCACCAGCGACGCCACCGTCAAGGCATTGCTGCGGCGCCAGGGCGTCAACCCGCTCAAGGTCAGAAAGAAACCGGGGTCGCTCTTCGGCGGGTTCCGCAAGAAGAAGGTCACGCCCAAGGACGTCGCGGTGTTCAGCCGTCAGCTCGCGACCATGATGTCCTCGGGCGTGCCGCTCGTCCAGGCGTTCGAGATCGTGGGCCGCGGTCATGAGAACAAGGGGATGCAGGACCTCATCCTATCGGTCAAATCGGACGTCGAGGCGGGGGGCGCGCTGGCCGACGGCTTGCGCAAACACCCGGCCCATTTCAACGAACTGTACGTCAACCTGGTCACGGCCGGCGAGGCCTCGGGCATCCTGGAGGCGATCCTGCACAAACTGGCCACCTATCTGGAGAAGATCGAGGCCCTCAAGTCCAAGATCAAGTCCGCGCTCTTCTACCCGACCGCGGTCATTGTGGTGGCTTTCATCATCACGGCGATCCTCATGATCTTCGTGATCCCGCAGTTCGAACAACTGTTCTCCGGCTTCGGTGCCGATCTGCCGCCCTTGACGCGGCTCGTGATCACCATCTCGCAGTACTTCCAGGAATACTGGTGGTTGATCTTCGGCACCCTCATCGGGTCCGTGGTGGGCCTCCTCAAGGCCAAGAAGCGCTCGGTCGCGGTGGCGCATTTTTTCGACAGGATGCTGCTCAAGCTCCCGGTCCTAGGGGGGATTATCGAGAAGGCGGCGATCGCGCGGTTTTCCAGGACGCTCGCGACCATGTTCGCGGCCGGCACTCCGCTGGTGGAGGCGATGAACTCCGTCGCCGGGGCCTGCGGCAACATCATCTTCCACGATGCGACGCTCAAGATGCGGGACGAGATCTCGACCGGATCGCAACTCCAGGCGGCGATGCGAGACACCGGGATCTTCCCCAACATGGTGGTGCAGATGGTCGCCATCGGCGAGGAATCCGGGGCGCTCGATGCGATGCTCGGCAAGGTCGCCGACTGGTACGAGCAGGAGGTCGATGATGCCGTGGATTCGCTCACCAGCCTGCTCGAACCCATCATCATGGCGGTGCTCGGGGTCATCATCGGCGGTCTGGTGATCGCCATGTACCTGCCGATCTTCAAGATGGGCCAAGTGGTCTGACGGCCAAGTTCAACCGCTCATCCGCCGTCCAGGGGTTATTGTCGCGCGGCTTGCCGCCCCGAGGCGCAACCACTATAGTGGCGGCACTCGATAGCCCCCGCGGCGCCGTGCCCGGGGGCTCACCCATGAGCCGCTCGGCCGGCACTTCCCCAAACCGGCACGAGCCCGGCGAGTCCACGTCCCTCTCTATGCTCACTTGTAATCAATTGGACCCAGGGGTATTCATCGTTGTCCTCACGGTCCTGGCGCTCTTCATAGGCAGCTTTCTCAACGTCGTCATCCATCGCCTGCCCAAGATGATGGAGCAGGACTGGCGCGCGCAGTGCGTCGACGTCCTCGGCCTCGCTGACCCGGCTCTGCCGGCAAAACAGCGCTATTCCCTGAGCCAGCCGCGTTCCGAGTGCCCGCATTGCGGCCATGTCATCTCCCCGATCGAGAACCTCCCGGTCTTGAGCTTTCTGTGGCAGCGCGGCAGGTGCCGTGCGTGCCACGGCCGGATCTCGTGGCGTTATCCCGTCGTCGAGGTATCGAGCGCGGTGCTCGTGGCCGTCGTCGCATGGCACTTCGGTTGTGGTGTCCAGGCGCTCTGGGCCGCCGTCCTGACCTTCGCCCTCCTGTGCCTCGCATTCATCGACTTCGACACGCAGTACCTCCCCGATTCCATCACCTTGCCGATCCTGTGGCTCGGCATCGCCTGTAACCTCTATGGTGTGTTCACCTCGCTCGAAGCGAGCGTGATCGGGGCAATCGCCGGTTATCTCTGCCTATGGTTGGTCTACCATGCCTTCAAGCTGCTCACCAAA
This sequence comes from Gammaproteobacteria bacterium, assembly GCA_050740695.1. GTDB lineage: Bacteria > Pseudomonadota > Gammaproteobacteria > JACCXJ01 > JACCXJ01 > JACCXJ01. Next base: position 11,152 of record JBOIDR010000056.1, read on the forward strand.
AAGGAGGGCATGGGGCATGGGGACTTCAAGCTCCTGGCCCTGCTCGGCGCATGGATGGGGTGGCAGGCCTTGCCGGCCATCGTCATCCTTTCCTCCGTATTGGGTTCGCTCGTCGGGATCGGGCTGATCGTCAGTGGCGGCCGCGACCGCAACCTTCCGATGCCCTTCGGTCCTTATCTGGCCGGCGCCGGTTGGATCACGCTGATCTGGGGTGCAAAGCTGACGGACGGCTATCTGGGTTTCATCGGCTCACCATGACCCTCCTGGTGGCGTTGACGGGCGGCATCGGCACGGGCAAGTCGACGGTCTGCGCGATGTTCGCCTCCCTCGGTGCCCCGGTGCTCGATGCCGACCTCATCGCCCGCGAGCTGGTGGAACCCGGCGCGCCGGCGCTTAAGGCCATCGTCGAGCGTTTCGGTCACGATCTCCTCGGGGCGGACGGTCGGCTCGACCGTGCCAGTCTGCGGGCCCTCGTCTTTCGGTCCGCCCCGGCACGCCGGCAGCTCGAAGACATCCTGCACCCCAGGATCCTGCACGAGATACAGGCACGCGCCCGTGCCCTCGAAGCGCCTTACTGCATCCTGTGCATCCCACTCCTCGCCGAAACCGGCCAGGCGCGGCTGTTCGACCGCGTCGTGGTCATCGATGCCCCACGAGACGTGCAACTGGCGCGCGTCGCGGGGCGCGACAATTTGACAGCCGAGGAGGTCGAAGCGATCATGCAGACACAGGCCTCGCGGGAGGATCGCCTCAGGTTGGCCGACGACGTCATCGTCAATACGGCGGATATCGGTACCCTGAGGGCGCAGGTCTCGGGGCTGCACGCTCGCTACCTGCGAGCGGGCCGCACGAGGGCCGGCGCCTCGGTCTGAAAGGCGGCCTGCCCGCGGGTTCCGATGGGTAGCCGAAGGGCGCCGCTAGCGTGGGGCCCATCCTTACCGAGTAACATTGGCTCCCAGAGAGATGCACACCGACTGCCCGCCAGGCGGCGCGACGGTCGTCTACGAACAGCCGTTGAACGAGCGCGTTCGCGCCTTCCTGCGCCTGGAGCACCTCTTCCGCGCGCTATGGGACAGGGTCGAGGGCGTCTCCGAGAGCGACAGCCGAGCGTCCATGTCGGCGATCATCAATGTCACCGATCTCCTGTGGCGCTCCGACATCAAGGGCGATCTCATCAAGGAGATCAAGCGCCAGGCGGCCACCTTCGCGCGACTGCGCAGCAACCCTTGGGTCGATTCGGAGCGCCTGAACGGCAGCCTCGTACGCCTGGAGGGCGTGCTCAAGCAGATCAAAGACCCGAGCCATCAGCCGGGCCAGGCCGTGCGCCAGGACGAGCTTGTGGGGGCGGTGCGCCAGCGCATCGCGATCCAAGGGGGCACGTGCAGCTTCGATCTGCCGGCCTTCCATTACTGGTTGAACCGAGCACCCGAGGACCGGGTGCGCGACCTCGAGCGCTGGGTCGTGGACCTGCGCGCCATGCGAGACGGTATTTTCGCGGTCCTGCAGGCCGTGCGGGACTGCAGCGACCTCGCCAGGCTGGTGGCCGCGGGGGGATTCCACCAGCAGTCGCTCGACGCCGGCGCCCCCTGCCAACTCATACGGATACACCTGCCCTCGGAGGCACTGTTGTTTCCGGAGATCAGCGCGGGGAGACACCGCTTCACCGTACGTTTTCTTGAGCAGCCCAAGACCACGGCTCGGCCGACACAGACGGCCCGCGACGTCGAATTCGGTCTGCAGTACTGCCTCTTGTGAGCCTGCGCTGCCCGCACTGCGGAGGGCCGGCGAGCGCTCGCGGCGACAACCCGTGGAGACCCTTCTGCAGCGAACGCTGCCGGCTCATCGACCTCGGGGCCTGGCTCGACGAAGGCCATCGCATTCCCACGGAAGAGGCCGACGGCGCTCTTCAGGACGTTTCGCTCGGCTCGGATCCCGATAGGTGACGGAGGCCAGGTGCCCCCGCGGAAAGCCAGGGGTCAGGCGCCGCTCGCCACCCGCCCCGCGCGCTTACGCTCGTGCTCCTTCAATCGTTTCTTGCGCAGGCGGATCGATTTCGGTGTCACCTCCACGAGCTCGTCGTCGTCGATGAACTCGATCGCCTGCTCCAGATCGAAGCGCACCGGCGGGGTCAGGAGGAGGTTCTCGTCCGAGCCCGCGGCGCGGATGTTGATGAGTTGCTTGGCCTTCATCGGATTGACCACGAGGTCGTTGCCACGGGAATGGATACCGACGATCATGCCCTCGTAGACCCCCTCGCCCGGACCGATGAAGAGCCGGCCGCGCCCCTGGAGGTTGAAGAGGGCATAGGCGAGGCTCATGCCGGGGCCGTTTCCGATCAGCACCCCATTCGAACGGTTGCCGATCGGGCCGGGTTTCAAGGGCCCGTACGAATCGAAGGTGTGGTACAGGAGCCCCTCGCCCGAGGTCAGGGTCAGGAACTCGGTGCGAAACCCGATGAGGCCGCGCGCCGGGATGCGGTAGTCCAGGCGCACCCGATCGACCCCATCCGGACGCATGTCCAGCAGATCGCCCTTGCGCTCGCCGAGCCGCTGCATCACCGCGCCCTGGGAGACGAGCGGCACATCGATCACCAGTTGCTCGTAGGGCTCCATGCTCCGCCCATCGACCTCCTTCACGATGACCTCGGGGCGCCCCACCGAGAATTCGTAGCCCTCGCGGCGCATATTCTCGATGAGGATGGCGAGGTGCAGCTCGCCGCGGCCCGAGACCAGAAAGCGGTTGGCATCGGCGGTCTCCTCGACCGACAGGGCGACGTTGTGGATGAGCTCCCGCAGGAGCCGCTCGCGGATCTGACGGCTGGTCACGAAACGGCCCTCTCGTCCTGCGAAGGGCGAGTCTGAGACCTCGAGACTCATGCGCACAGTGGGCTCGTCGACGGCGAGCGTCGGCCGTGCCTCGACCTTCGCGGGATCGCACAGCGTGTCGGAGATGCGCAGCGCCTCGATGCCCGTGACCGCGACGATGTCTCCAGCCGTGGCTTCCGGCACCTCCACCCGCAAGAGCCCCGAGAAGCCGAGCACCTGGAGCACGCGGCCGCTGCGCCGCTCGCCGTCGCGATGCACGATGACGACGGGGGCGTTGCCCCTGAGCGTGCCGCGCTGGATCCGGCCGATGCCGATGGCGCCCACATAGCTCGAATAGGCGAGCGAGCTGATCTGCATCTGGAACGGGCCGTTCCGGTCGACATTGGGCGCGGGGGCATCGGCGACGATGGTCTCGAAGAGTACCTCCATGTCGCGGCGCTCGTCACTGTTATCCGCGCTGCGGCTCGCATAGCCCCGCAAGGCGGAGGCGAAGACCACCGGGAAGTCGAGTTGCTCATCGCTCGCCCCCAGGCGATCGAAGAGGTCGAAGGTCTGGTCCACGACCCATGGCGCGCGTGCTCCGGGCCGGTCGATCTTGTTCACGACCACGATGGCCTTGAGACCGCGCGCGAAGGCCTTCTCGGTTACGAAGCGCGTCTGTGGCATGGGGCCGTCCACGGCATCGACGAGCAAGAGTACGGCATCGACCATCGACAGGATCCGCTCCACCTCGCCGCCGAAATCAGCATGTCCCGGGGTATCGACGATGTTGATCCGATAGCCCCGCCAGCAGAGTGCCGTATTCTTGGCGAGGATGGTGATCCCGCGCTCGCGCTCCAGCTCGTTCGAGTCCATGACGCGCTCGATGCGCCCCGCGCGCTCGCCCAGGGTCCCGGACTGCTGCAGCAGGCGGTCGACGAGCGTGGTCTTGCCGTGGTCGACATGGGCGACGATGGCGATGTTGCGAAGTCTTTCCAGCAAGGGTGAAGCCTCCCGGCATGGCCGCGACCCCCCGAGAGCAGGTCGGCTCCGGCGGCTAGGCGTGTGGATTATGCCATGCCCGCGCCAAGCCCCGGGACACTTTGCGCCACGCGACGGATGGTGTAGTCTCGGCGGCACATTACCGGGTGCCCAGGTGCGGCGCCTCGCGCGGACGCGCTCTGGTAGCACCTGCGGTTTGGTCGCCCTCTCTTGAAAGTGGTGCACGTATCGTGTGACCGTGTTCCGTTCGCGCTGCCCGCAGCGCCCCTAATGACCTTCCGAGGGAGGGATCCCGTGGCCCGGCCATCCTTGAAAACCGTTCTTGCGGGCTCTTCCCGGGTCCTCGCCTTGCTGGTCGGCTCCCTGGCCATCGCCTTCGCCCACCCGTTGCCGGACGGGCGGGTCGGGGGGGCAACAGGACGGACCGTCGTACCTGGGCCGAGCGCCGGCTCTGCGCGCGCCCGTCTCATCGCCCGCGGAGAAGACCTGTTTTTCAACGAGACCTTCAACGGCAACGGGAGGACCTGCGGCACCTGCCACCCCGTGGAGAACAATTTCACCCTGGACCCGGCATTCATCGCCACGCTAAAACGCAACGACCCCCTATTTGTCGCGGAACGGGATCCGGCACTGGCCGGGCTCGAGAACCGGCGGCTCTTGCGCGAATTCGGACTGATCCTGCTAAACGTGGATGGATTCCAAAATCCAGGCGTCCTGCGGGGCATCCCGCACGTCTTGTCGTTGTCCACATCGGTCGCGAGCTTTTCCGGGCCGCAGACCGGGTGGTCGGGTGACGGCGCCCCCGACGATCGCACGCTCTGGTCGTTCGCCATCGGCGCGGTGAGGCAGCACTTCACCAGGACATTGCAGCGCGTGCCCGGCGTGGACTTCCGGCTGCCGACGGTTGCGGAGCTGAGCGCCTTGGCGGCCTTCCAGCAGTCGCTTGGCCGGCAGTTTGATCCGACCCTGCCGCTGCCGCTCAGGGGCACCGTGCCCCTCAGGGGGCAGGACATCTTTCTCGATAATACCCTCGGGAAGTGCAACCTGTGCCATGTGAACGCCGGGGCGAACGCCAACCTCGGCGCAGGCGATCTGGGGAACATCCGTTTCGACACCGGCGTCGAGGCCCTCCTGGACCCGCCGGCGGGCCTGACGGGCGAAGCCGTGCCCCCTGACGGCGGGTCTGGAGCAAGCCCCAACCCGATCCCGCAACTCGGCTTCGGGGACGGGAGCTTCAACATCCCGCCCCTGGTGGAGGCCGCCGACACCCCCCCGTTCTTCCACAACAACGCCATCGCCACCCTCGAAGGCGCGGTCGCGTTCTATAATAGCGATGCGTTCAACAACTCCCGCGGGGCTCGGCAGATCGGGGGCGGTATCCATCTCGATACAACCCAGGTGGAGGCGGTGGCCGCGTTCCTCAGGGTCATCAACGCATTAGACAACATCGACGGCGCCATCCGCTTGCAGCGTTCCGCCCTGAAGAGCCGAAACGCGGCGCGCAGGGCACGGTTCGCGGCACGCTCGGCGGGCGAGATCGCAGATGCGATCGATGTCCTCGCGCCCGCCGGCCTGCATCCCGATGCCGTGACGCTCCTTGACAAGGCCAGGTCGTCCGTGACCGACTGCAAACCCTGTTCGAAGACGGCGATCCGAAGGGCGATTCGAAGACAACGGGCGGCACGCGGGCGCATTGCGGCGGCCCCCACCGGACCATAGCATCCAGCCAACAGGAGATGACGTGTATGGAACCCGTAGGGCACTGAGCATCGCAGCAATTCTCATGGCCTCCTTTCCCGCGCACACCGATTTTCATACCGTGCAGATCAACGAGGTCATGGCGGGAAGGCCCTAACATGATCAACTCGATGAACTGGATCTCCGGGTTGCGTTGGTGACGACCCCGACAAACAACGACGGTTTCGGCTGCGAACTGCTTTCTTCGATGCTGCCGACAGCGCCTAACGGAGATCCAAAAGGCTTTCTTTTTCCTCACAATACCAGTGGCACCCTGTTCATGGATGAGGTCGGGGAGCGGCCCATCGCGCTGCAACCCAAGCTCTTGCGCGTCCTGCAAGACGGGGAGTTCGAATGCGCCGATCTGTACTGCCGGCTCAATGTCTTCCCCATCGCCCTCTCCGCGCTACGGGAACGCCGGGACGATCTGCCGGCACTGGTCGGCCATTTCGTGCGCCGTTTCGCCGAGCGCTACGGCAAGCCCCTCGAGACCGTCTCGCCGGTCTTCATGGCGGCACTCGAGACGCACGACTGGCCCGGCAATGTGCGCGAGCTGGAGCATGTCATCGAACGCGCCGTGATCCTGTCCCATGGCGCCGAGCTAACCTTCGATAAGGCCCGGAGCGTGCCGATAAAGGAGGGCGACCCTGAGCCGGAAACCCTGGCAGAGGCCGAACGCGCCCACATCCTCCGCGTCCTGGAGGCCGCCCGCTGGCGGGTCGCCGGCCCGAACGGTGCGGCCGAGCGCCTCGGGCTCAGCCGACGACCCTGGAATCGCGGATGAGGAAACTCGGTATTCGGCCCCCGGGTTAGCGCGCTCGCGTCACTGCCGGCGGGTTTTAGCACCGGCACGCCCGCCCGTATGTGGCGATGCGGCGGGCGATTTGCGGTAAAATGGCCGCCCCTGGAGATGGCCGTGCCCGGTGTACGCTCCCCGGCGACGCCGAGAAGCCCAAGATCATGAAGCAGTCGATCCAGCTACGCCTGGGACAGAGCCTGGTGATGACGCCGCAGTTGCAGCAGGCGATACGCCTCCTGCAGCTCTCGACGGCCGAGCTCATTGCCGAGGTCCAGGAGGCCCTGGACTCGAACATGATGCTCGAGATCGACGAGGAGCAAGACCAGGGGCGCGGCACCGGGACGCAGAACGGTGAGGGGGAGGCCGACCGTCCGGCGCGCGAAGCCGAGTCCGATGCCGATCTAAAGGCCACCGATGAGAACCTCGCGGGCGACATCCCCGAGGAACTGCCCGTGGACAGCGCCTGGGACGATGTCTTCGACACGCCGGTCGGCACTCCGGGTGGCAGCTCGGAGAACGCCATGGAGATCGAGAACCAGCGCTCGGCCGAGGGATCGCTCCGGGAGCACCTACTTTGGCAGATCAACCTGGCCCCGATCACGGAGATGGACAAGGTCATCGCCTACGCCGTCGTGGATGCCGTGGACGGCGATGGCTTCCTGGGGGCGAGCCTGGAAGAAATCCAGCAGACGCTGGGCAACGAGGCCGAGCCCGGGGTCGAGATGGACGAGATCGAGGCCATGCTCCACTGGGTACAGCACCTCGATCCGCCCGGCGTCGCGGCCCGCGATCTGCGCGAGTGCCTGGCCTTGCAGCTCCAGCAAGGCGAGCCGGGTAGACCATGGCTCGCAGAGGCCAAGCTCTTGATCGAGAAATTCTTCGATGTCCTGGTGGCGCGCGACTACAACCAGCTCGCGCGGCGCTTGAAGCTCGGCAAGGAAGCGCTCCAGGAGGTCATCAAGGTGATCCAGTCCTTGAACCCCAGGCCCGGGGCACACTTGCAGTCGACGCGGACCGAGTACGTGGTCCCCGATGTCTATGTCCGCAAGAAGGCCGGCGCCTGGCAGGTGGAGCTCAACCCCGAGGCCGTTCCACACCTGCGTGTCAACCCCTACTACGCGGGTATGATCCGGCGCGCCGACACCAGTGCCGACAATTCCTCGCTGCGCGCCCACCTGCAGGAGGCGCGGTGGTTCATCAAGAGCCTGCAGAGCCGCAGCCAGACGCTCCTGCGGGTCGCAACCGCCATCGTCGAGCGCCAGCGGGCGTTCCTGGAGCACGGCGAGGTGGCGATGAAACCGTTGGTCCTGCACGATATCGCTGAGGTCCTCGGCATGCACGAGTCCACCATCTCGCGCGTAACCACCCGCAAGTACATGCACACGCCGCGCGGGATCTTCGAGTTGAAGTACTTCTTCTCCAGCCATCTCAATACCGACACCGGGGGGGCCTGCTCCTCGACCGCGATCCGCGCCGTGATCAAGAAACTGATCGCCGCGGAGGATCCCCAGGGCCCCATGAGCGACAGCAAGATCGCGGCGGTCCTGACCCAGCAGGGCATCCAGGTGGCGCGCCGGACGGTGGCGAAGTACCGCGAGGCGATGGCGATCCCGCCGTCCAACGAGCGCAAGCGGCTGGTGTAAGGGGTCCCTTTTTATCGAGCCCGCTTTCTTGTCGAACCCTTTTTTATCTAATGGTCAAGCCACATTGACGACCCGGTAACGGTGTCAGTGGCAAGTTTTCGGGCATTCACTAGGAGTCACGATGCAGATCAATCTCACGGGGCATCATCTGGAAGTTACGCCGGCGATCAAGACTTACGTCGAGAGCAAGCTCGAAAGGATGGAACGCCATTTCGATCATGTGACCACCGTTCACGTCGTGCTGGCCGTGGAGAAACAACGCCGGCGCGCCGAGGCGACCATCAACGTCGCCGGCGGGCGCCTGTACGCCGATGTCGAGCACGATGATCTCTACGCCGCCATCGATGTCCTGATCGACAAGCTGGACCGCCAGTTGATCCGCCATAAAGAACAATTGACCGACCACCACCGCGCCGATGGAGGGCTCAAGGGCCAGTCGTGATCGGGCCGCTCGTGAGCCAGGCGCGGTTAATATCATAAATGCTGGCCGTCGACATTGCAGGGCCATCCATGGAGTTAGCGGAGATCCTGGCGCCGGGCCGCGTGGCATGGAACGCCGGCACGCGCAGCAAGAAGGTCGTGTTGGAAGCCCTAGCCGGGCTGATCGCGGGGGATGGCGGTGGCGCTACGGCGGGTGAGGTGTTCCAGGCTCTGCTCGCCCGAGAGCGCCTGGGCAGCACGGCGCTCGGGCGTGGGATCGCCATACCGCATGGGCGGATGGAACGCTGCGAGGGACCGCGCGCGGCCTTTCTGCACGCCGCGCAGGCCGTGGACTTCGATGCCGCAGACAATGAGCCGGTGGATCTCTTCTTTGCGCTCCTGGTCCCCGCCGAGTGCCAGGATCATCACCTGCGCATCCTGGCACACCTGGCGGAGATGTTCAGCGACCGGGACTTGGTCGCCCGTCTTCGGGCCAGCAGCGGGCCTGCCGAGGCCTACGCGATCTTGATCGGCTGGTCGCCCGCGCAATGACATGATGGCCACTATCGCGATCGACGAGCTGTTCGCCATCCATGCCGAGCGCTTGCAGCTCGCGTGGGTCGCGGGACGTGGGGGCGGGAGGCGCAAGATCGTGGCGGGTCTGGTCCACGCCGACGGGCGCAAGGTGATCGGTGACGACATCACGACCATCGAGACCCGCCGGGGTGTGGCGCCGCGGGGGTCGCCGAAGAAGTCGCTGGTCGGGCACCTGAACCTCATCCACCCCAACGAGATCCAGGTCCTAGGCGATTCCGAGATCCAGTACCTGACCGGGCTCAGGGACATCTCGCGGGAGGACGCCCTGAGACAGCTCTTGAGCCATGAGCCGCGCTGTGTCATCGTCGCGGAAGGGCAGGGCATCCCCGAGCAATTGCGCGCGGCCTGCGAGGGGAGCGCGACCCCGCTCCTCGGGTCGCCGCTGCCGAGCAACAAGCTGGCCGACGACCTGCACTATTATCTCTCGAACCTCCTGGCCGAGGCCGAGACCCTGCACGGGGTGTACATGGAGGTCATGTCGATAGGGGTGCTGCTGACCGGAGAGAGCGGGGTCGGGAAGAGCGAGTTGGCAATGGAATTGATCACTCGCGGCCATCGCCTGATCGCCGACGACGCGCCGGAGTTCTCGCGCATCGCCCCGGATATCGTGAACGGCACCTGCCCCAAGGCCCTGCAGGACTTCCTGGAGGTGCGCGGTCTCGGGATCCTGAACATCCGCGAGCTGTTCGGCGCCGGGGCCTTGAGGAGCAATAAATACCTCCGCCTGATCATCCGTCTGGAGCGCCTGGATCGGCCGGGACTCGGGGACATCGACCGGCTCGGGGGGACTTATCGGACGCGCCGGGTGTTAGGGCTGGATATCCCCGACATCCTGTTGCCGGTGGCGCCCGGGCGCAATCTGGCGGTGCTCGTCGAATGCGCCGCGCGCAACCATATCCTGCGCATGAGCGGCTACAACTCGGCCGACGATTTCATGCAGCGCCAGCGCGCGATGCTGGAGCGTGAAACCGACCTGCCGGCGTCTTGAATGGGCCTCATGGCACCTCGGCTGGTCATCGTGACCGGCCTCTCGGGGGCCGGGAAGACGGTGGTGCTGAATGCCCTCGAAGACCTGTGTTTTTACACCATCGATAATCTCCCCATCGGCTTCCTGCCGGCGTTTCTACGCCATATCGCCGAGGTCGAACAACCGCAATACCGGTACATGGCGATCGGGATCGATGCCCGTAACCCGGCCGATTCCCTGTCGGAATTTCCCGAGCGCCTGGTGGAGATGAGGCGCGGGACGGTGGCCGACCTGGTATTCGTCGAAGCCGATGACCAGACCCTGATCCGCCGTTTCAGCGAGACGCGCCGCCGCCATCCGCTCTCGGGGCAGGACATGTCGCTGGCCTTGGCGATCCAGGAAGAACGCCGCCTGCTCGGGGCGCTGTCGGAACGTGCCGATCTCCGCATCGACACCAGTCAAAGCTCCGTGCACCAGCTGCGCGATCGGGTGCGGGAACGCATCGCCCTGCGTCCCGCCGGGACCCTCTCGTTGCAGTTCATCGCCTTCGGCTACAAACACGGGATACCGGCCGACGCGGATTTCGTGTTCGATGTGCGCTGCCTGCCGAACCCGTACTGGGAGATACGGTTGCGCGACCTGAGCGGCCAGGACCCCGAGGTCGTCACCTATCTGGAGAGGGCGCCGGAGGTGCGGGCCATGACCGAGCAGATCGGGGCCTTCCTCGAGCGCTGGTTGCCGCGCTTCGAGGCCGAGAGCCGCGCCTATCTCACCGTCGCCGTCGGTTGCACGGGCGGGCGCCACCGCTCGGTGTATGTCGCGGAGCGGCTGGCCGAACGTTTCGCGAACACCGGCCGCGCGCTGCTCGTCACCCATCGGGATATGTAGCAGATGAGCGTCGGCCTCCTGATCGTCACCCACGATGGCCTGGGCGCCGTGCTCCTAGACAGCGCCCGCCAGGCGCTCGGCCGTTGCCCGCTCAGGACCGAGGTCCTCGGCGCGGGGGCCGAGTGTGACCCCGAGGACCTCTATCGGCGTGCCACGGGGTTGTGCTCGGCCTTGGACGAGGGCGATGGGGTCCTGGTCCTGACCGATCTTTACGGTGCGACGCCCAGCAATGTAGCGGAGCGCCTCGTAGACTCCCGCCAGGACCGGCGGCTGGTCGCCGGTCTCAACCTGCCGATGCTGATCCGTTTATTCAACTATCCGGATATGGGCCTGGAAGGCCTGGTGGCCAAGGCGCTGAGTGCCGGACGTGACGGGGTGCTCCAAGTAGCCGGCGCCCCCGCGTGCTGAGAGGGCTCGTGAAAGGATCTGCTGCGCGCCCCGATGGCCGCCGAATGATCAAACTGGTTGCGCGCTGCCCATTCCTCGTTTATCGACTCGCCGGGTCTCATCGCACTCCTCGGTGCCTCTTGCCCTCGCGGCAATTTTTTCGCCGGCGCTGAGCCACATGGAGGAACGTCGGGTGGTCATCGTCAATAAGCTAGGCCTGCACGCCCGTGCGGCCGCGCGTTTCGTGCAGCTGGCCGCAAGCTTCGAGTGTCGGATCACCGTGGCGCGGGACGGGCGCGAGGTCAACGGCAAGAGCATCATGGGCGTCATGATGCTGGCCGCCCACCGGGGGAGCGAGATCGCCATCTCTGCGAGCGGCAGCGACGAGCACGAGGCCGTTCGACGGCTCGAGGCCTTGATCTGCGATCGCTTCGGGGAGGGCGAATGAGCATCGCGCTGCACGGGATCGGGGTCGCCAGGGGGATCGCCATCGGTAAGGCGCATATCCTGGTCCGGGACCAGCTCGAGATCAGCGAGTACTCTGTCCCGCCGGAGCTCGTGGAAGACGAGGTGCGGCGCCTCGACGAGGCCACGGTCCTGGCGCGCCAGCAACTGCGCGCCATCCGCGGGCACATCCCTCGGGGCACGGCCCCCGACATCGCGGCCTTCATCGATACCCATGTCTTGATGCTGGAAGACGCGGCGTTTAGCCAGGAGCCGGCTCGCCTCATCCGCGAGCGCCGTTGCAACGCCGAGTGGGCCTTGCGGTTGCAGCGCGACGCCCTGGTCGCGGTATTCGACGAGATGGACGATCCCTATCTCCGCACCCGCAAGGACGATGTGGACCACGTGGTCCACCGCATCCAGCGCATCCTCCAGAACCAGGGGCCCCTGCGCCACGAGGTCCCCGATAGCCGGCTCGCCGGATACATCATCGTCGCCGACGATCTGACCCCGGCCGACACCGTGGTCATGCAACACCACGGGATCGCGGCCTTCGTGACCGAGTACGGCGGGGCCACCTCGCATACGGCGATCTTGGCGCGCAGCCTCGGGATCCCGAGCATCGTGGCCTTGCACCAGGCGCGCCGCTATGTGCGCGAGGACGATGTGCTTATCGTCGACGGGGGCAAGGGTGTGGTGGTGCTGGACCCCGATGCCAGGACCCTCGAGTATTACCACGGTCTGCAGCGCCAGGAGCAAGCCGACCTCGCCGAGCTCGGCAAGCTCAAGGGGGCGCCGGCGCGGACCGAGGACGGCATCGCCGTGGTGCTCCAGGCCAACATCGAGTTGCCGAAGGACTTCGAGACGGTGCTGACCGTCGGCGCAGCCGGCGTCGGCCTCTATCGTACCGAGTACCTCTATATGAATCGCCCGGAACCCCCCGACGAGGGCGAGCATTTCGAGGTCTATGCCAAGGTGCTGCGGCTGCTCGAGTCCCTGCCCATCACCATCCGAACGTTCGACATCGGGGCCGACAAGGAGATGGACGGGCACGCGCGCCCCGGCGCCTCCAACCCGGCGCTCGGGCTGCGCGCGGTGCGTCTGTGCCTGAAGGAGCCGGGGCTGTTCGTTCCCCAGCTGCGCGCCATCCTCCGTGCCTCGGCGCTGGGGCCTGTGCGGCTCCTGATCCCGATGCTAGCCAGCCTCCAGGAGTTGCATCAGGTATTGGCCATCATCGAAGGGATCCGCCAGGAGTTGCGGGCGGCCTCCATCCCTTTCAATCCGAATATGCCGATCGGCGGCATGATCGAGGTACCGGCGGCCGCCGTGTGCGCCGACCTGTTCGCCCGGGAGTTGGATTTCCTGTCCATCGGTACCAATGACCTCATCCAGTACACGATGGCGATCGACCGCGTCAACGACGAGGTGAGCTATCTTTACGATCCGTTGAACCTCGGAGTCTTGCGGCTCATCAAGACCACGATCGATGCCGCCGCGCGCTGTCACATCCCGGTGGCCATGTGCGGGGAGATGGCCGGCGATCTACGTTATGTGCGCCTGCTCCTGGGGTTGGGCTTGAGGGAGTTCAGCGTCCACCCGGCGGCCCTCCTCGAAGTCAAGCGCATCGTCAACTCGACCTCGTTCGGTGCCGTGGCGACGCTCGCCAGAGAGCTCCTGAACAGTCGTTCCCCCAGCGAGGCCCAGGAACTGCTCATCGCCATCAACGGCGGCGTGGTGTAAAGCCGCTCTGTGCACGCTCCGACGGGCGCGCACAGATTCTTTTCACAAGCCCTTAGCGTGAAAGACACCACCCCACAGGCGTAACAATTCCTGGCCTGACGCTAGCCGGGACGGGGAACTGGAAATGAGATGTGGAACTACCGAATGCTTATGCGCTGGCGGGCATGAAGCCGTGC
>JBOIDR010000057.1:0-24371 GCA_050740695.1 Gammaproteobacteria bacterium
CGGCTCTCAGGATAATCCGGCAACGTAGCGCCACTTGTTGCGGAGTCCCGTGTGAGGACTCCCATTTTTCGAGCTGCGTCCGTTCAGCCGGTTGCAACTCGATCGACAGACTCGTGTTCGGCATGACTGAGCATAGCAATTGCCGGAGAATCTGTCAAGTTATTTAAGGGACACTCCACTAGGGGCTCCTCTGTGATGGCCTCGGTATCCACCGGTATGCACCGCCACGGCCCGCCCGACGCCCGATGATTCCTCGCGGGTGCCGGTTTGCCCAGTACCGCTTCATCCCCTCGCTGGCCGCTTGACGGTGACGAGCATGGCGAGCACCAGCCGGGCCACCGTCATGTCGCTCCATTGGCAAGCGGCAACCGCCGCCTTGACTACAACCTCGGCATGGGCTTCCCTTCCGATCTACTCCATGGGTTGGACCTCCCAAACCCCGGTCTTTACACGCGGTTTTGGACGGTGTCGGATGCCCTTGGATACCGATGTGGTAGACGGTCTCGAAGCCGTACCGGCACGCGTTTCGGCCCCCATCGACCGGGACTTTGTTCGAATACCCCGGCACAGAGCGTCCCGCAGGAGGAACAGCGCCCGTCCGCGCAGAGGTTCCAGTCGGAGAGCACGTAACAGTCGCGCCCGATCAGCAGCGCGCCGCAGGCATGACAATAAGTGCTGGCCCCCGCCGGGTCGTGTACGTTCCCAGTGTAAGCGTAACGCACCCCGTTCCCGAGCGCGATGCGTCTCGCGCGGGTCAAGGTCGAGGCCGGGGTGTGGGGCGTGTCCCGCATCTTCCAGTCCGGGTGAAACGCCGTGAAGTGGACGGGCACCTCGGGACCGAGGTGCTCGACCACCCAGCGCGTCATGGCATCCAGTTCCTCATCGGTATCGTTCTCACCGGGGATCAACAGCGTCGTGATCTCGAACCAGACCTCGGTCTCGTGCTTGAGATAGCACAAGGTGTCCAGGACGGGCGTGAGATGGCCGCCGCAGATCTTGTGATAGAAACGCTCGGTGAAGCCCTTGAGGTCCACGTTGGCGGCGTCCATGTGGTGGTAAAGCTCCCGGCGCGGCTCGGGGCAGATATAGCCCGCCGTCACGGCCACCGACTTGAGCCCGCGCGCGCGGCAGGCGCGCGCCACGTCGATGGCATACTCCATGAAAATCACCGGATCGTTGTAGGTGTACGCCACGCTGCGGCAGCCGAGCCGCACGGCGGCCTCCGCGATGGCTTCCGGCGCGGCCTCGTCGGCCAGGGTATCGATCTCGCGGGATTTACTGATGTCCCAGTTCTGACAGAACTTGCAGGCCAGGTTGCAGCCGGCGGTGCCGAAGGACAAGACCGGCGTCCCCGGCAGAAAATGATTGAGCGGCTTTTTCTCGATTGGGTCGATGCAGTAACCGCTGGAGCGCCCGTAGGTCATCAGCACGATCCGCCCCTCGCGCCGCGCGCGCACGAAGCACAAGCCTTCCTGCCCCTCGTGAAGCTTGCAGGCGCGCGGGCACACGTCGCACTGGGCCCGGCCGTCTGCGAGCGCGTGCCAGTATCGGGTGGGCCAGAAAGTACTGGGCCTGTCGGCCATCCTCTGCGGCATATGCAGAGTCTAGCGCATGCCGACCGCTCGCGTCGCCCTCCCTGAACATCAACATCGCCTGATGTCAGGTCGGGCGCAGGTTTGAAGGCAAGCGAACCTTCAGGGCGGCTGCATCGCTCGCACTTGCCTTACTCCGACCCCTTTCCCCCGCGGACGCGCCGATCTAAACTGGGCCAAACAGGCAGCGGCCGGCCCTCAGGAGGGTGGCAGGAGCGTATTTCATGAGCCCAGCGATGGCCTTACCGCGACATAAGCTAACCGTCGCGGATTATCACCGGATGGTCAGGACCGGGATCCTGAGCGGTGATGATCACGTAGAACTTATCGAAGGAGATTTGATCGAGATGGCACCCGCCGGACCCGAACATGCAGATCTTGTCGCTCACATCGCCAGAATAATGAGAACCCAGACCACGTTCCTGGTCCGTGAGGAAAAACCGGTTACCTTGCCCGAGCACTCCGAACCTGAACCTGATATCGCGCTGGTGAAGCCGCGACGCTACCGTGACGCACACCCTTACTCCACCGATGTGCTCATGATAATCGAGGTCGCCGACACCAGCCTGGATAAGGACAAAGGGGTCAAGGTTCCCCTCTATGCGCGATTCCGTATCCCCGAGGTTTGGATCGTCGATGCGCCCAGGCGGGCGGTGGAATGCTTCTGGCACCTACCGGTCGGCGCGGAGTCTACGCAATACATTCGTTCAAAGCGTGCCGAACGCGGGCTGATCACTTCAGAAACGATCCGCGGTATAACGCTCGATCTCGATGAGCTTTGGAAGGGTTCCTGAGCTCGCCCCAAGACCGAGGGGATTTCCTCGCCGCCAGGGTTTATGATTGCGCAATGACCGAACGTTTCGACCCGCACGGTCGGCGCCTGCCGATCAAGCTCGATACGACCTCGAACGGCGAGTTCCTGCCGCGTCCGCTCCCGCACGGCGTTCGGCTTGCCAAGGAGCTCGCCCACGAACGGGCGGGCGAGACGGCCCGGAGGCTCGGGATGTCCCGCAGGGCCTTCTTGAAGTCGCTGTCGGGCGCGGCGCTTACGCTCCTCGCTATCAACGAGGCCAGCGCGCGGGGCGGATCGCGCGGCGGATATTTCAACGTGGGGCGCGAGGCACCTTATGAGCCCGAGGCGGCGCGCGAGACGCTCGCGGGCAAGGAATTCATCTTCGACATCCAGTGCCACCACGTGAACCCCAAGGGCGCGTGGCGGCGCATCACCAACCAATGGACCTATATCCTGCGCGCCTTCCCCCAATCGGGCTGCGGGGATGGCGCCATCGAGTGCTTCTCGGCCGAGCACTTCATCCGCGAGGTCTTCCTCGACAGCGACACCGATATGGCGGTCCTGTCGGCCGTGCCAGCCGCGCCCGAGGACAACCCGCTTTCGACCGCCGACGCCGCGACGACGCGCAAGCTCGTCGAGACCCTCGGTGAAAAACACCGCGGAGGCCATCGGCTCCTCATCCATGGCCTCGTCCACCCGAACCTCCCGGGGGCGATCGAGGAGATGGCGCGGCAGAAAGAAGAACACGGCGTCTCGGCCTGGAAGACCTACACCCAGTGGGGGCCGGAGGGCGTGGGCTACCGGCTCGATGACCCGAAGATCGGCATCCCCTTCATCGAGCGGGCCCGCGAGCTGGGGGTCAAGGTCATCTGTATCCACAAGGGGATCCCGCTCTTCAACCTCGACTACGACTACTCGACCTGCCGCGACATCGGCGTGGTCGCGCGCCGCTACCCGGATGTCTGCTTCATCGTCTACCACTCGGGTTTCGAGCCCGATCGCCGCGAGGGCCCCTATGATCCCGCCAAGGCCCAGGGCGGCGTCGATTCCCTGATCAAGTCCCTGGAAGACAACGAGGTCCCGCCCAACGGCAACGTCTTTGCCGAGCTCGGCACGACCTGGCGCCGGTTGATGGGAGAGCCCGAGCAGGCCGCCCACGTGCTCGGCAAGCTCTTCAAGCACGTGGGAAAGAACAACGTCCTGTGGGGGACCGATTCCATCTGGTATGGCAGCCCCCAGGACCAGATCCAGGCCTTCCGTGCCTTCCAGATCGCCGAGGCGTACCGGGCGAAATACGGCTATCCCGAGATCACCCCGGCGCTAAGGGCCAAGGTATTCGGCTTGAACGCCGCCGTGCCCTATCGGGTACCGGAAGAGGCACGACGGAAACGCGGCACCGAAGACCCCATCGGCCAAGTCAAGGCGAGCTATGCACAAGACCCCGAGCCGAGCTTCGCGACCGCAGGGCCCAAGACCCGCGCGGAGTTTTTGCGCCTCTATGGGTCTTCAGGCGGCAGGCCGTGAGGCCCGGGAAGAGATTTTTAAGTTAGATCAGTTGGCCCTCGGGGACCTCGCTTGATGCGAATGAGCGCCGAGATGTCCTCCTCGCCGTGCCCCTCGTCCATGAGCCGCGCATAGTCACCCAAGGTCATCTCGACCACGGGCAACCTCATACCACCGGCCGCCGCGGCCATCCCTCGGCAGATCATGAGGTCCTTATGGTGCAAGGCGACCTTGAAACCGGGGACGAAGCGGTGCTCCAGCATGCTCCGGCCGCGCTGGCTCAGAAACCAGTTGGCCGCCGCGCCCTGGCTCACGACCTCGATGACCCGGTCCATGGAAAGTCCCATGAGGACTCCGAAGGCCAGGGCCTCGGTCACCGCCTCGGCGATCCCAGCCGCCATGATCTGATTGACCGCCTTGGTCGCCTGGCCGCTGCCCGAGGGTCCCATGAGGACGAGGGTGGCCGCCATCGCGGACAGCGGCCCCCGCACGCGTTCGAGGACCTCGGCCTCACCCCCCACCATCATGGCCAGCCGGCCGGTGCGCGCCCCCTCGACACCCCCAGATACCGGGCAGTCGAGGAAATGCGCGCCGCGTTCGGCCAGGCGCCGCGACCAAGCGCGCGCCGTGTCGGCGCCGACCGTCGAGGTATCGCACACCACGGTGCCGGGCATGATCCCGGGCAGCAGCACCTCAAGGACCGCGGCGAGATCGGCATCCCGCGATACGGAGGTCACGATGCACTCGGCCGCGCGGGCGAGCGCGGCCGGCTCATCGGCAACCGCGACACCGATTTCCCCGGCCAGCGCCGACGCGCGCTCCCGGGTGCGGTTCCATACGATCGAGAGCCAACCGGCCGCGTAAAGATTGCGGGCCATGCCCATGCCCATGGCCCCGAGCCCGATGAGGCCGACCCTGGGCGCCTTCATGCGCCGCGCTGCCGGCAATGTTCGGCGATCACTTCGGCGATGCAGCTGGTGAGCTTCTTGGCCGTCGGTATGTGCAGGAACTCGTTGGGGCCATGAGCGTTGGAAGCGGGCCCCAGGACCCCGGTGACCAGGAACTGGGCCTTGGGGTAGCGGGACGCGAGCATGGCCATGAAGGGGATGGAGCCGCCCTCCCCCATGTACACGGCGGGACGTCCGAAGTAGCGCTCGGAGGCGCCGGCGACCGAGTGCGCGAGCCAGGGCTCGAGGGCCGGGGCGTTCCACCCGCTCGCGGCCCAGTCCGGGCGGAAACACACGTTCGCGTCATAGGGCGGCTCCGACTCGCACAGGGCTTTGAGGCAGCGGGCGGCCTTTTCCGCATCGCAGGTCGGGGGCAGGCGCACCGAGAGCTTGAGAGTCGTAAAGGGCCGTTGCACGTTACCCGCGTTCTCGGCCGGTGGTAGACCTTCGGCGCCGACCACGGACAGTGCGGGCCGCCAGGTGCGGTTCAGGATCAGCTCCAAGGGGTCGTCGCTGATCGCTCGGGTGCCCCCGGCGAGTGGAAACTTGGTGTACACCGCGCGCCCCAGGACCTCGGCGGCCCGCCGCGCCTCCGTGCGCCGCTCGGTGGGGATCTCGGCGTGGAGCGCCGGGGGCAGGATGGCCCCGCTCCGGGCGTCCTCCAGGCGGTCGAGGAGCTGGCGGATGATCCGAAAGCTCGATGGCACGATCCCGCTCGCATCGCCCGAATGTACCCCTTCGCAGAGGACCTCGACGCGCAGGGTGCCGCCCGCCAATCCCCGGAGCGAGGTCGTACACCACATCTGCTCGTAGTTACCACAGCCCGAGTCGAGGCAGATGACCAGCTCCGGCTCCCCGATGCGCGGCGCCAGGGCCTCCATATAGGCGGGCAGATCGAAGCTCCCGCTCTCCTCGCAGGCCTCGATGATGACGACACAGCGGGCGTGCGGCACGCCATCATGATGGAGCGCCGCGATGGCGCTCAAGGCCGCGAACATCGCGTAACCGTCGTCCGCCCCGCCCCGGCCATAGAGCCGATCGCCCTCCATGACCGGGAGCCATGGACCGAGGCCGGCGCGCCAGCCGCTCATCTCCGGCTGCTTGTCGAGGTGGCCGTAGAGCAGCACCGGCGCAGCGGCACCGGTGTCCAAACCCGGGCTATCGATGCCCGGTATGTCGATGCCAGGTATATCTATCAAGATCAGCGGCGTGCGGCCTGCGAGCCGCACCACCTCGATACCGAGACCCGGGATCGCTTGTGTCTCGGCAAAGGCCACAAAGCGCGCCACCACCTCATCCATGTAACCATGCGCCTGCCATTCGGGGTCGAAGGCCGGGGACTTGTTGGGGATGCGGATGTACTCGATGAGCGCGGGGATGATAGATCGATCCCAGACCCCATCGACGTAGTCCCAGGCTCGTCCGCTGATCATGTTCGCCCCAGTAAATTACCGCTCGCGCAAGCGCGGCATGAGCTCCACCAGGTTGCAGGGCCGCGTCCTGAGGTCGAGTTGGTGCTGGATCAAGGCGTCCCAGGCGGTCGCGCAGGCCCCGGCGGCCCCCGGCACGCAGAAGATATAGGTACCGTTCGAGACGCCGGCGATGGCCCGCGACTGGATGGTCGAGCCGCCGATGTCCTCGTAGGAGATCACCCGGAAGATCTCACCGAATCCCTCGAGCTCCTTGTCGAAGAGCGGGCGCACGGCCTCCGGCGTGCCGTCGCGGCCGGTGACCCCGGTGCCACCCGTGGTGATGACCACGTGGACCGCTTCCTCGGCGCACCAACGCGCGACCACGGCCCGCACCCGGTAGACATCATCGGGGACGATCGCCTTCTCATAGAGCCTGTGACCCGCCGCCTCCAGCCGCTCGGCGAGCAAGCGACCGGACTTATCGGTCTCTTCGGTGCGGCTATCGGAGACCGTGAGCACCGCGATGTTGAGGGCCAGGAAACCGCGCCCACCGGCACGGCCTTCCGGGGCACCCTCCGGCTCGCCCTCGTTGTTGACGATTGGATCCGCCATATTCCCCTCCCCTCATGGCTCGATAGCGTTCGACTCGTATGCGTGGTCGATTACTATGGCTCGATTGCGGGGGAAATGTAGCAGAGAACGACCCCGACTCGAAAGAGACATGCAGCAAGCGACCACGAACCCGATACGCCTGGACAAGTGGCTGTGGGCCGCGCGCTTCTTCAAGACCCGAGCGCTGGCGAGCGCCGCCATCAAGGGCGGCAAGGTCGAGGTCAACGGCCACAAGCCCAAGCCCGCGACCCCCATCCGGCCCGGCGACGATGTGGCGATCCAACGCGGCCCCTTCGAGTACCGGGTGACGGTGGAACGGGCCATCGCGAGGCGCGGACCGTCCGAGGAGGCCGCGACCCTGTACACGGAAGCCCCGGAAAGCGCCGCGCGCCGTGCGGCCTTAGCCGCGGACCTCAAGGCGGCAGCCGCCCTGCACCCCCAAGCGCCCGCACGGCCGAGCAAACGCGACCGCCGCCGCATCATCCGCTTCACCCGCGGACCGGGATCATAGGGTCAACCAAAGATCACCCGCGCCGATAGCCCGCGCCAGGAACAGGACCGGAGACCCACGCTCGGCCGCCGTGGGAGACCGCTATGGACTTCAAACGGATCGTCCTCTATGGGACGCTCGCCGCTCATGCCGGTATCGCCGCGCCGGCTCGAGACATCTCGGTGATCGCGCTCTTCAGGAACAAGGCCCTGGTCGAAATCGATGGACAGCAGCGATTGCTGACCCCGGGCACCGGCAGCCCCGAGGGTATTCTTCTTATTTCCGCCGACAGCAACGAGGCCGTCATCGAGATCGACGGCCGGCGCCAGACCTACCGTCTCGGGCAACACATCGCCTCCCGATTCAAGACCGCCAGGGCCCAGGCGAGCGTGCGCATCTGGCCCGATCCCACCGGAATGTATGCCGCGCCGGGCAGCATCAACGGGGTCCCGGTGCAGTTCCTGATCGACACCGGGGCCACCCAGGTGGCCATGAACAAGAACGAGGCGCGTCGCCTCGGGATCGACTACGCGCGCACCGGCATCGAGGCGGCCGTCCACACGGCATCGGGGATCACGCGCTCCTACCAGATCACGCTCCGGGAGGTTCGGGTCGGCGACATCGTGCTCGCCGCGGTCCCGGCCTCCATCATCGACGGAGACTTCCCGAAGCAATTACTCCTCGGAAACTCCTTCCTGAACCGCATCGAAATGCGCCGCGACGGCGCGATGATGGAGTTGCGCAAGAAGTAGCGGGTGTCGGCGCGTGGCACGCTACCGCACACCGACCGGCATCATGGTAGCCGGCGAGCCGAACGCTTCGACCCGCCCACGATCCTCTCGACTTGCGGTCCCTTGCGCTTCCTATCCCAGCACACCTCGGAGCCACCGTGCTCGCGCGCCAGGGCCCGAGCCATCACGAACAAGAGATCCGAGAGCCGGTTCAGGTACACCACGAGCGCCGGGTTGACGGTCTCGGCCGCGGCTAGCGCCACGACCCGGCGTTCGGCGCGGCGGCACACCGTGCGTGCGATGTGGCACAGGGCCGCCGCTTCGTTTCCGCCGGGTAGGATGAACTCCCTTAGCGGTGGGAGCGCGGCGTTGATGCCGTCGAGCACCGCTTCGAGGCCCTGCACCTGCGCCTCTTCGATCACACGCGCCCCGGGAATACTGAGCTCGCCGCCGAGGTCGAAGAGATCGTGCTGGATCGCGCAAAGTGTCGCCCGCAGCCGTTCGGGGACGTCGCGGGTCAGGAGCAGGCCAACGAAGCTGTTGACTTCATCGACGTCCCCCATGGCCTCGACCCGGAGGCTCGCCTTGCCGATCCGCGACCCGTCGCCGAGGCCGGTCTCACCCCGATCGCCGGTGCGGGTGTAGATCTTCGAGAGGCGGTGTCCCATGGGTCTCCCATCTGTCCAATTTCCAGTAGTGGCGTACTATACGAACGGCCCCCATCTGAAGCAAATACCAGCGGGGATCGATGCCGTTCCGAGCTTCACATCATCGCCCGGCCCGTCCGGCCAAGAAGCCACCCTGCTCCGAGGGCAGGGTGGCAAGCAGTTCCATCAGGGCGTCGTAGTCCACCGGCTTGACCAGGTGGGCATCGAAACCGGCGTCCTTCGACTGGCGGCGGTCTTCTTCTTGACCCCATCCGGTCAAGGCGATCAGCATCATGGTCTTGCCCCACGGCTGCTCGCGGATGCGGCGACAGACATCGTAGCCGTTCAATTGCGGCAAGCCGATGTCGAGCAGCACCACCTCGGGACGGAACCGCTCGGCGGCTTCCACCGCCTCTAGTCCGTCGTGGGCCATGTGCGTCTCGTTGCCGCTGATCTGCAACAGCATGGTCAGCGACTCCGCCGAGTCCGGGTTGTCATCGACCACGAGGATGCGGCGCGCGGTCGTGGTCGTCGCCTCGCTGGTGCTCGGCTCCGGCGGCGGTTCGGGCGTTGCCACCATGATCGGCAGACGCACCACGAACTCACTCCCTTGACCGACACCGGCACTACGGACTTCCACCGTGCCGCCGTGCATGTCCAGCAAGGTTTTCACCAAGGTCAGGCCGATCCCCAACCCGCTTACCGAGCGCTCCAGCGACGTATCGATCTGCTTGAAGATCTCGAAGATCCGCGGAAGCTCGTCGGCCTGGATGCCGATGCCGGTGTCCCGGACTCGGATAACGGCTTGCTCGCCTTCGCGCTCGACCGTGAGCCAAATGAGGCCACCCTGGTCGGTGAACTTGCAGGCGTTGTTCAAGAGGTTGCCGATCACTTGCGCCAGCCTCATCGGATCGCCGTGCAGGTACACCGGCTGCGGCGGCAGCGTGAGGGTCAGGTCGTGTTTCGCACACTCCAAAGCAGGGCGGCAGGCTTCGACCGCATGGTGTACCACCGATGCCAGCTCGACACGCTCCCTGCGCACCTCGATCTTGCCGCGGCTGATGCGGCTCACGTCGAGCAAGCCGTCCACCAGCCGCACCATCTGCCCGACCTGACGCTCCATCATCTCGAACGCCGAATGGACTTCTTCCCCATTGCCATCCGTCAGCCGCATGACTTGCAGGGCGTTGCGGATCGGGGCCAGCGGGTTGCGGAGCTCATGGGCCAGCATGGCCAAGAACTCGTTCTTGCGGCGATCGGATTCCGCCAAATCGTCGGCTAACTGCCGCAACTCTTCTTCCGCCCGCTTGCGCTCGGTGATATCGATGAAGGAAGTGATCGCGCCGCTCACCTCTCCCCGCGCGTTCTTGATCGCGGCGAAGTTGACCAAGACGAGCAGACGCGAACCATCGGGCCGCTCGATGAAGACTTCCACGTTGTGCGCCGGGACGCCGGTGCGCAGCACGTCCACCATCGGGCTTTGCTCGTGCGGCAGCAGCGTGCAGTCCGGCAGCCACAGCCTCGTCGAACCGCAGTACTTCTCGACCCCGCACATCGGCTCCCGGCCCCACAGTTCCACGGCGCGGTGGTTGTACTTTTGAATCACCGCGTTCCGATCGCTGACGACTACGGCCATGGGCGTTGCAGCGAACAGGGTGCGATACCGCTCCTCGCTCTCGCGCGCCGCATGCTCGGCCTGCTTGCGCTCGGTGATGTCCTCGATGGCCAGCAGGATCCGCTCGCCCTTGCGCTCTGGGTCGTGGATGGGCCGGGCGTTGAGCAGCATGGTGCGGTGGCCCAGTTGCTCGAAGTCGTGCTCGACCCGGAACTCGTCGATGCTGGTGCCCTGCGCCAGGATTTCCTCCAGCAGCTCGCGCAGGCGCGGGATGCCCCACTGGCCGTTGCCAAGGTCATAGACAAACCGGCAGATTGTATCGCTGGGCGCGACGCGGAAGGTGCGGCAGAAGGAGCGATTGGCGCCTTCGACGCGCAGTTCTTCATCGAGCACGAGCAACGGCTCGCGCACGGTCTCAACTATGTTCTCGGCGTAATCGCGTGCGGCGGCGACGGCTTGCTCGGCCCACTTCTGCGCGTCGATGTCCACCAGCACCAGCACCGCGCCGTCCACCTTGTTGTCGAGGGTCATGTAGGGGCGCACACGCAGCGAATACCAGCGGCCGCCTTTGTCGCGCACCTCGTGTTCCTGCTCGCGCACGAAGTCGATGACCTCGGCGCAGAGGCTCTCCAGGTCCGACGGGGATTTCGCGCCGTCAGCGAAAACGAGGTGGTGCCGAAGGTGGCCGATCCGCCGTCCCACGTCGGTCGCCAGAAGATCGAACTGTTTTTCCGCCTGCGGGGTGAAGCGGCGGATGCAGAGGTCGCGTCCGACCAGCACGACGGCGAGCTTGGTCGAAGTCTGGAGATTGACCAAATCGCTGTTGAGGCGGTTCAGCTCGGCGTTGCGATTGGCCATTTCCTCATTGACTGTGGTCAACTCTTCGTTGGCCGACTCCAGCTCTTCCTTGGACGTTTCCAGCTCTTCGTTGATGCTCTGCAACTCTTCGTTGGCGGACTGGACCTCTTCGCTGGACGCCTGGAGCTCCTCGTTGGCCGCTTCGTACTGTTCCTGGATGGATTGAAGATAGTCGCGCATCTCGGAGCTCTCGCGCTCCAGATCAGCGACACGGCGGGACTCTTTGCGGGCAGGCCGTGGTGTCGGCAGCGGCGCGCTGTCGGCCGCGTCCCCTAGGTGTCCTGCTTCTTCGAACACGATCAAAAAAGAGCGCTCCCGCAAATTCTTCAGCGGAATGACTTCCAGATTCACCGTCTTGCCATTCTGTTCGATCCGCACGTTTTCCCTGCGCACCGCCTTGTTTTCCTTCTTCGCCTGGTTGATCGCGGCGCGCAGCGGCAGCATCAAACCTTGCCGTGCCATCTTCAACACCTCGAAGCTCGCCTTGCCGGCGGGCGGCTCCAGATACGCGCCCGTAGACCCGCGGAACTGCACGATTTTCAGGTCGGCATCGATGAGCACGCCGGGAGGAGCGAATCGATTGACGGTGATACGGTCGGCCTCGCGCTGGGCGTCGAGCTCGACGCGGAATCCTACCGGCGCCTCTCCCGGCCCCATCGCCAGAGGAGCGAGTGGCCTCTGGCCGGCTGCGGGCTCAGCGCCGCGCTTATCCGGCAGATGCAACGCGGGACTCGTCACGGCTTTCCTGGAATAGATCTTGCTTTTTGTCCACCGGCTCAAAGAGATCGGTGAAGCCGCCGATGGATTCCGAGGCGCCCAGAAACAAAAATCCCTTCGGCTTGAGCGCGTAATGGAACGTGCGGAGCGCCGTCTTCTGTACGCTTGGCTCGAGATAAATCAGCAGGTTCCTGCAACTGATGAGGTCCATGCGCGAAAAAGGCGGGTCTCCGATGAGATCCTGTCGGGCGAAGACCACCCTCTCGCGCAGCGACTTCACGACCCGGTAGCCGCCTTCCTCCTCGACGAAAAAGCGCCGCAACCGTTCCGGCGAGACATCCTCCGCGAGGCCCTTGGCGTAGAGACCCTGGCGGGCTTTCTCCAAGAGCGCCTCATTGAGGTCCGTGGCGAACACCTGGAGCTTGGGCATGCGGGGCGCGTCCTCCGCCGCTTCCACGAACGCCATGGCAATGGAATACGCCTCCTGGCCGGTGGAACACCCGAGCACCCAGGCGCGGAACGTTTCGTCGCCGAGCTGCTGGAGGAGCTTGGGAAAAACCGTGCGCTTGAGCACGTCGAAAGCTTTAGGGTTGCGAAAAAAACTGGTCACGCTGAGGAGCACGTCGGAGTAGAGGGCGTCCAGTTCCTTGGCGTTGCCCCGGAGGAAATGGGCGTAGTTCTCCAGCGTGTCTTCGTTCAGCACCATGCGCCGGGTAATGCGCCGCTCGATGGTGGCGTATTTGTAAAGCGAGAAATCCACGCCGGAATGGTTGCGGAGGAGAAGAAGGACCCTTTTGAAGCCATTCTCCGCGCCCTCGGCCCCGGCCCTTTCCCCTCGGCCGCGCTCGGCCTCTGCACGCGCCGTCGCGTCCGCCCGATCGTCTTCTGCCGGGGGGAGGGATCCGGGTGGCTGCCCGGCGACATAGGGATGCGTGGCGGTACGCGCGAGCTCCTTGGCGATGTCTCCCGGCGAGAGGACGAAATCCACGCAGCCCGCCGCCACGGCGCTGCGTGACATCGAATCGTAGCGGGCCGATTCATCCTGGGCGAACGTGATCCCGCCCTCGGCTTTGATGGCCGTGAGGCCCAGCGTGCCGTCGGTCGCCGTGCCGGAAAGGATGACACCGATCGCCCGCTCGCGCTGGTCCTCGGCCAGCGACTCGAAAAAGAAATCGATGGAACGATGCGGTGTGCGCGTCTCCGGGCGCGGCCGAAGTTTCAAAACGCCCCGCGCGATGCCTAGGTTCCTATTGGGTGGAATGACATAAACGCAGTTGGCCTCTACCCGTTGATTGTTCGTGATCTCGCGGACCGGCATCTTCGTTGCCCGTGCCAAAAGCTGCGTGAGCGCACTTTCATGCTCCGGATCGAGATGCTGCACCAGAACGAACCCCATGCCCGTATCGAGCGGCAGATGCGTGAGCAGCTCGGTGAACGCCACGAGCCCGCCCGCCGAGGCCCCCACACCGACAATCGGAAACGACGAGCCCTTGCGCGGCTCGCCGCTCTCTCTCACGGGGTTGTTTGCGCGTTTCTGAGCCTTGGGAGCCATGTGGCCACTCCATCGAGTCTCCCCTCATACAGGCATCCGCGGGGTGATGTGACCGACACCGCGTCGGCCACCGGTGACCGGGTAGATGACGATAATCATACCGCTTCTAATCGAAGCTGTCGGTAGGCACCGGCTATCCGCCAGCCGCCGGGGGGGTATGCCCGCCTCTCACCGAGCACTCTCCTCCGGCTCGCGCTGCTCGGGAGGGCGCAGGCAGAAGGCGGGGACCCTGCACAGAGTGGTTTGGCGACGCCCGAGGACGCGGCGCTCGCGTACGTCGATGGGTACGTCTCGGGACCCGCATCCGGAACGACCCCCGCATTTGGGTCCCCCTAGCGGCAGCCATCCAGAACCCGGCCGGGGCCGGAACGAGGGCCCTCTCCCCGCCCCCGCGCGGACCACCCAGTCAGGACCCATGGGATGACCTGGCCGGCCCACCCGTCCTGCGACGGGCCTTGGCAACCCGCATCTCTTGGTGCCCCGGCATGGTCTTCCATCCCTGCGGAGAGATGTCCCTACCCCGGCCATTGACCGCTTGCCGCCTCGCGACCATACTTCATCCCCACCCCGGTCCTTGGGCCCGACTCGGGAGGCCAGGCTATCAGCGGCGCGCCGAGCCGCGCACTACCTCGATACCGGCGGTTCAGGGCAACCCAGGGTGCGTTCCACGAATCAATAACTTCCGTTGGAGATCCAAGGTCGATTGCCTGGTGCGCGCGGCGCACCCTACATCGATATCACCGACGTAAACGAGGTACGACGATGGCACAGATCGATGATTATCTCGACAACAACCGACAATACGCCAACAAGCAGGGCGTGCATAACGCGATCTATCCCGGACCGAAACCGATCAAGCCGGCCAAGCGGCTCGCGGTGGTGGCCTGCATGGATGCAAGGTTGGACGTGGAAGACCTGTTGGGCCTGGAGACCGGGGATGCGCATATCATCCGAAACGCCGGTGGCGTCGTGTCCGACGACGTGATCCGCTGCTTGATCATTTCACATCACCTCTTGGACACCAATCAGATCATGCTCATTCACCACACGCGTTGTGGCATGTTGGCGTTCACCGATGATCTCTTGAAGACCGGCTTGGAGGGGGACGCAAAGGCGGGGCAGATCTTGAGCTCGGCGACGGGAAGGACGTTCGTCAGCCCCCGGATGGCCGCGGCGACGCCCGCAGCGTTTCACGCCTTCCGCGGCCCTATCGAGCCCCTCGATGCGCCACGGGACCAGACGAACACCGAACGACTGGCCTGGGACGTACGGCGCTCGATGTCCGCCATCATGAACCATCCCTGGATCCCGACCAGCGGGCCCGACGCAATGACGGTGCGGGGTTTCTTCTACGATGTCGACACCGGGCGCTTGGAAGAGGTGACGTATCCCGGTCCCATGGGGTCCTTCGGCTGATTCAATGGAGAACGAGCAAAGATGAAACGAAACGCAAAAGCCGTCTGGAAGGGCGGCCTCAAAGCCGGGAAAGGGATCATCTCAACCGACAGCGGCGTTCTCTCTGAAACGCAGTATTCGTTCAACACCCGTTTTGAAGAGGGAAAGGGCACCAATCCCGAGGAGTTGATTGCCGCCGCTCATGCAGGCTGTTTCTCGATGGCCCTGTCTGCTCAGTTGGAGGACGCCGGCCTCGTGGCCGAAAGCATCAGCACGACGGCCTCTGTCCGGTTGGATAAGACGGATGCCGGGTTCGCGATTACCTCGGTGCATCTGGATGTCGCGGCCCGTGTGAGCGGGGCGGACCGACGGGCGTTCGAGACGGCAGCGCAAAACGCCAAGGCCGGGTGCCCCGTCTCGAAACTACTGAACGCGGAGATCACGATGGATGCCCGGTTGGAAACATGAATGATCGGCCCGCGAGCCGATGGATACATTAGACGCCGTCGCACTGGCTCGTATCCAGTTCGGGCTGAACATCGCGTTCCATATCCTGTTTCCGACCATCACCATCGCGCTCGCCTGGATCCTCGTGTATTTCCGCGTGCGCTACGCGCGGACCGGCGATGGCGGCTGGCTCGCGACCTACCAGCTCTGGACCAAGGTGTTCGCGCTATCCTTCGCGATGGGCGTGGTATCTGGCATCGTGATGTCGTTCCAGTTCGGCACCAATTGGCCGGGCTACATGAACAAGGTCGGCAACATCGCCGGACCGCTGCTCGCCTACGAGATCCTGACCGCGTTCTTCCTCGAGGCGACCTTCCTCGGCGTAATGCTCTACGGGATGAACCGCGTGCCGGGATGGATACACCTCAGCGCGACGGTGCTGGTCGCCATCGGCACCACGATCTCGGCGTTCTGGATCCTCGCGCTCAACTCATGGATGCAGACACCCCTGGGCCACGTTGTGGCGGACGGCCAGATCGTGGCTGGCGACTGGTGGGAGGTGATCTTCAACCCCTCGTTCCCCTATCGCTTGATGCACATGATGCTCGCCTCGGGGCTCACGGCCTCGTTTCTGGTGGCCGGTCTTTCGGCGTGGCGGCTGCTCCAGGCCGCCGAGGACGTCGCGGCGGAGAAGACGCTGCGCGCCGGCATCGGGATCGCGGCGCTGCTCGTGCCGCTGCAGATCCTGATCGGCGATCTACATGGCCTGAACACGCTCGAGCACCAGCCGGCGAAGATCGCCGCCATCGAGGGGATCTGGAAGACCGCGAAGGGTGTGCCGCTGGTGCTGCTTGCGATCCCGAACGATGAAAAACACAGCAATGACTTCGCCGTCGAGATCCCGAAGGGCGCGAGCCTGATCCTGAAGCATGATCCCGACGCCGAGCTTAAGGGCATCGACGCCTTTGCGCCGGACACCCCGCCGGTGGCGCCGGTGTTCTTTGCGTTTCGAGTGATGGTCGGTACGGGCGTCTTGATGCTGCTCCTTTCCTGGACCGGGGTATGGAGGCTGCGCCGGGCCGCACCGCCGCCGCGCTGGCTTTTGTGGGCTTTCGCCGGGTTCACCTTCTCCGGGTGGGTCGCGACGCTCGCCGGCTGGCTCGTGACCGAGATCGGGCGCCAGCCGTGGCTGGTGACCGGCGTGCTGCGCACCACGGACGCCGCCGGGCCAACCTCCGAGGCAGCGCTAGGCGCGAGCCTCACCGGCTACGTCATCACCTATGGCCTGATGCTCGTCGCCTACGCGGTAGTGCTCACCCATCTCGCCGGCCAAGGCAGCGCCCCCGCCGAGCCGAAGCTCGCGGCGGCAGCGGCAGGAACGGCGCTATGACGCCCGATCATCTGGCCTTGGTTTTCACCGTGCTGATGGGCCTGGCGATCCTCGCCTACGTCGTGCTCGACGGCTACGATCTCGGCGTCGGCATGCTGATGCCGGCGGCCACCGAGCCCGAGCAGGACTTGATGGTGGCCTCGATCGGGCCGTTCTGGGACGCCAATGAAACCTGGCTCGCGCTCGGCATCGGGTTGCTGCTGGTCGGCTTTCCGCAGGCACACGGCATGATCCTGGGCGCGCTCTACCTCCCGGTGGCGGTGATGCTGATCGGCTTGATGTTCCGCGGTGCCGCGTACGAATTCCGTATCAAGGCCGAGGGCTGGCACCGAGAGCTGTGGAACTGGTTGTTCTGGTTCGGCTCATTCCTCGCCTCTTTCGCTCAAGGGCTGATGCTGGGACGTTACATCACGGGCTTCGAGCCGGGCTTCGGCTACCTGCTGTTCGCGCTGCTCGTCGCGGGCGGGCTGTGCGGCGGCTATGTGCTGCTCGGCGCGACGTGGCTTTTGATGAAAACCGAGGACGAATTGCAGAGGAAGGCGATCGGCTGGGCCCGCTGGGGCCTCTTGTGGGTGGCGCTCGGGGTCGCGCTCGTCAGCCTCGCCACCCCCGCGGCGAGCGAGACGGTGCGTGACAAGTGGTTCGACTTCCCGCGCACCCTCCCGCTGATGCTGCTGCCGGCGGCAAGCGTCGTGGCCGGGATCGGGGTTTGGCGCGCCAGCGGGCAACTCAAGCGCGGCGCGAACGCGCCGCAATGGACGCCCTTCGCCGGCGCAGTCGCGATCTACGTGCTCGCTTTTCTTGGGCTTAGCTACAGCCTGTTTCCCTACGTGGTGATGGACCGGCTCACGATCTGGGAAGCGGCTGCCCATCCCTCGTCGCTCAAGGCCGTGCTCGCGGTAGCGCTGGTCGTGCTGCCCTTCATCGTCGCCTACACCGCATTCTCCTACCGCGTGTTCTGGGGCAAGATCGGGTCCGGCACCGGCGAATGACGTCACTATTCGGACGGTCGTCCCGAGACACAGGCATCTCCACCGATCAACGACAATGGACGAGGGCGCTGGAAATCGTTAGGTAAATAGCATTGCGTAATCCAGGCTTCGTCCTAAGGAACTGCGGGCTTCTTTTCGCACCCGCGAGCGGTATCGGCCTCGCCACCGCCCTTACAGGTATCCCCGCCCCGCCCTCCGTCGAACCGATCCCTTCCCCGACCGCCGACCAACATATCCTTTCCGCTACCTCCACAAATCAGGTCGTTACCATCTAGCCCTTTGATAGTGTCGTTGCCTTGCAGACCGACGATCACATCCCTCCCCGCGGTACCCGTTAAGCGATCACGGCCCACAGTGCCGCAGATCGTGGCACGCTTGCCGAAACACCTTGCCGGACACGCGGACGCGGTGTGGAAACGCTGAAGGCGAAATGTAGAGGCTGGCTGACCCGCCGGATGGTTGGACATCGTCATCATGCCCCTGCGCCCTACCTGGGAGGGGGTCAACGGAATAAGCCCTGAGCTTTGAAAGCCATCACCTCCAGGCGGGATGCTCGAGGGTGACAGCACGGCGATCGGGCTCGCGGAGAGCCCGGTGTTCCGTGTTGCGCTTCCTTGCAGGACGCTCGGGCCTGTCCGCTCGGACACTGCCGCAGGGACATCGAGGAACACGGTCCCGTAATCCTCTTCATCGGCGCCGGGAAACGCATAGTCGAACTCGATATAGCTCGCGCCGGCTGGGATATCGACATCGAAGCGGATGGAGCTCGTAGAGGCCATCTCAGGACAAGCGATCTCCCCATTCACAAACTCGCAACCATCCGGCACAGGATTCTCCAGACCCAACGGCGTCGTGCTGATCACGTCGACGACCGTAGTAGCGGTCGAGACCGAGTTGTTCCCCGCATTCGGATCGGCCTGCTTCGCGCCGACCGAGGCTTGATTGGTGATCGTGCCCGGCGTCGGAGGGGTGACCGTGAAGGTCACGGAGACGTGGTTGCCGCTTGCGATCCTGCCGAGGTTGCAACCTATGGGGTCGGTGCCGCCGCAGGAGCCTTGAGTCGTGGTGACCGCCCCCGGCGCGACGCCCGCGGGCAGTTCATCGGTGAGCGTGACGCGCGTGGCCCTCTCAGGTCCGTTGTTCTGGATCATGAGGGTATAGGTGAGCTCATGGCCGGTGGTTACCGGGTCGGGCGCATGGGTCTCGGTAAGGCTAAGGTCTGCCGCGGGCGGTGTGGGCGGCGGTGGCGGTGGCTCCGGTGGTGGTGGCGGTGGCTCCGGTGGTGGTGGCGGTGGCGGTGGCTCCGGTGGCGGTGGCGGTGGCTCCGGTGGCGGTGGCGGTGGCTCCGGTGGCGGTGGCGGTGGCGGTGGCTCCGGTGGCGGTGGCGGTGGCGGTGGCTCCGGTGGCGGTGGCGCCGGTGGCGGTGGTCCGTCGTCGTCGCCGTCGTCACCGTCGTCGTCACCGTCGTCGTCACCGTCGTCGTCGCCTCCACGGCGGGATGGCTCCAGCACCACGGCGACGCCGATCGGGACGATACCACCCACCTCCACGCCCGCCTGCGCGGGAGGGCTCACATGCGCCAGGTAAAGCGCGAGCAGGAGGCCGAACAGACCGCATCTCTGGGGTTGACGAGAATGAAGCATCGCGTCGCGCTATCGATAATCGGTCTGCAGGCCCGTGATCCGTTTCAGGTACAGGTAGGCTAACCGGGATGAGAAGGTCCCGTCATCACCCATTTGGATGACGCGGCCTCGATCGTGCTCGATGGTGAGGATTGAAGCTGCCGTCAGGCCGGAGAATACAGGTGACCAAGGAGGGTCGGCTCGATACCCTGATCCACACGCTCTATGAAACGGCGCTGGACCCCGGTTGCTGGGCTTCAGCGCTGGAGCAACTCGCGGCGTACCTGGACGCGCCTGCGAGCCGCTTCATCGTCTGGGATAAGCCGATGCACGCGGTGTCGTTCTCCGTGCTCACGGGGGTCCCCCCGGACGCGGACGCTTCTTATGGCGCCTATTACGCCTCGATCGACCCGTTCCGCCAACTCGCCATGGCCCAGTCCCCCGGCGATTGGCTGCGTTGCCACGAGCACTTCGACGAGAATTTCGTCCGGCGGAACGAGTTCTATCAGGATCACCTGGCGCGCTATGGCTTGCGCTATCTGCTCGGCGGGAAGCTCGTTGAATCCAATGACTGCTCGGCCTTGGTCACGCTGCTCCGGGGGGCCGGCCAACCACCTTTCAGTGAATCGGATGTCGCCTCCGTACGACGTATCGAGGGACACCTCCAGCGCGCCGTTCGGCTCCACCTCGCGGCGAACGATCTGCGGGCACACGTCCAAATGAGCGCGAGCGCGCTCGACTCTCTGAGCTGCGCCGTCTGGATAGTGACGGCCGAAGGCGCGCTGCAGCATCTCAATACTAGGGCCGAAGCCATTCTCCAGGCAAACGATGGCCTCGCGACCATACAAGGTCACTTGCGCGCGCTGAACGAGGCGCACGCGGACCTGGCGCGAATGATCAAGGCCGCCGCTCAACCGAATGGCGCAAGCCGCGGCGGCGCTCTATTCATCGAAAGACCGAACGGCAAACCCCCGTACCAGGTCTTTGTCGTGGCGCTGCCCGAAAAGTCCGCATTTGCAGTCGAACGGCAAGTGCCGCTCGCGCTCGTGCTGACGAAAGACGCTACGCGACGGGTTGCGGCAGCCCCGCTCTTTGGCCAGCTCTATGGGCTCACCCCGGCCGAGGGCCGGCTCGCCGCCGCGCTGCTGGCGGGCAAGACCCCCGGTGAACACGCAACCGCCGCCGGGGTTTCCATCGCCACGGTGCGGACGCAGTTGCATTCGGTACTCGCGAAGACGGGCACGCGGCGGCAAGCGGAACTCGTGTGCTTGCTCGCCAACATACCTCACCTGCATGGCTATTAAGGCCCCCTCCCTTCCGCCGTCGCCCTCAGGGATTTGCATGAACAACCGCCCGGCCAAGGTATCTCGGCCGACAGTCCTGTTTCCTCCGGGTGAGCGCTGATCAAACCCAGCGGCTCGCTTCGTCCGCGCGTAGTCGGTTGGTTTGAACCTAGGACCGATCGTCGATGACGACGCCCCACGGCGCCTCTCCGACCTTGATGGTGGCCAGCACCTGGTTGTTCGCGGTATCGATGACCGAGACGGTGTTGCTGGCCCCATCCGTGGTATAGATGCGAGACCCGTCGTGCGACATCGCCAGGCCCCAGACGCGCTGGCCCACCGGGATGCGGGTCTTGGTGCCGAGCGTCTTCTCGTCCAGCACCATCACCTGGTTGGCGCGGCCACCCGCGACGTACAGGGTCGTCCCATCCCGGCTCACTAGGATGTCCTTGGGCTTGATGTTGTCATCGCCCAGCGGGACCTTGTTCAGGGCCCGGTGTTTCACCATGTCCACGCGCTTGACCTCGCCGCTGATCTCCGAGGTCGCATAGACGATGGTGCCGTCCTGACTGAAGACCGCGGCGCGCGGTCTGGCACCGACCAGGATGTTGGCCACGACTCGATGTTCGGGTACGGCGATGACGTGCAACATGTTGGTGGACTCGCTCGTCACGATCACCTGCTTGCCATCGGGGGAGATCGCCACACCCTCGGGCTCCAGGCCGACCGGGATCTCCGCGATGACCTTGCCGCTTTTCGGGTCCAACACCGTGGCCTTGGCGGCATCCTCGTTGGAAAGATAGATATGACCGTTCGGGTGCACGGCGAAGGCCTCCGGATCGTCACCCGAGGGGATCTTGCGCAGGACCTTCAGGGTCTTGGGATCGAGCACGGCGATGGCGTTTTCCTTCCCGAGCGCGACGTAGATCTCCGTACCGTCGGGGGCGAGACCGATCCCGCGCGGATGTTTGCCGACCGGAACCGTGGTCTCGACCGCGTGGGTGCGGCTGTTGATCACGGTGATCGAATCGCCGCGCTCGTTGGTGACGAACACCCGATGGGTCGGCTCGGCCCACGCCGGACCGGCCGCCAAGGCCACGATCAGCAGGAACTCATTTCTCATGCGGTTCCCCTCCTGTCGATGTCGCACAATCGACGGGCCCCAGGCTGTCCGGGTGGGTCGGTTCCACGACCCCCTTGACCGGGGCCTCGCCCACGATGCGCGGGCCCTCCACGATCAAGAGCGTCTGGCGCAACTGCCCGTTTTTTCCGAAAGCTCATGGTAACGCCTTTCTGGCCATCGAAGGCGAGGTCCGTTTTGAGATAGTCGAGCAGTGGCGTAGCCTCGGCGGTACCGAGGCGCGCCACGGGGTCGGCGACCATCTTGACCGCGGCCCAGCCGGCCCACGCCCGGTCGTCCATGTCCCGTCCCTGTGCCTTGCGGTAGCGCTGATTCAATTGCTCGGCGGCGTATTTCGTAAAGTTCGGGTGCCAGGCCTGCACCCGGGCTCGGGACCCGGGGTGCAGGTGCTGCCATTGGGCGAGCGCGTCGGCCTTCATCCGGGTGCTCGGAAGGATATGGAGGAGGTTCGGCAGACACCTGGCCCGGAGAGTGTCGGACTCCGAGCCGAGGTCGAAGACCGCGCGCCCCGGTGCCAGCTGGCCGAGCTTGACCAGCTCGCTGTCGCCAAGCGCCGCCAGCAGCACCGCGGCCTGACTGGCCGGCGCTCGATCGATCTCGCCGGGCACGAAGCTCGTCAGGCGATAGCGCTGCCCGAGGAACTGGCCCTGGAGGTTCGCCTCCTCGAGACCCTGGGACACCCCCGAGTAGACCGAATCGGCGGATCGCCGATGTAGGCCAGCTCCACCTCGAGGGCAGGCGCGGCGTTAGCGCCGAGCGCGAGCCCGCAGAACCAGGCTATCGCACGCAAACGCATTGCCCTATCCCCTCGATACGCCAGCCCCTCCATCGCCGACGGTGATGGTAGCGTCTCGGGCGGTTCCTGTCATCGGGGTCGAAGTGGTAGCCGATCATACGGGATCGGCGTGGTCCGTCCTCCCGTCAGGGATGGTCGGGGGTGAGGATCGCGATATACTCATCTCGTTTAGGTTTTCGGTATTCCCTCCCACCCCTCAATTCCCTCCCGCTGGGAGGGGAAGAAATATCGGCTATCCAATGACTTATTAACTTATTCCCCCCTCCCAACGGGAGGGGGCGAGGGGGTGGGCGATCCAATTCAGACCATCACGCGATGAGCATAGCGCGCGGCTTCAGGCCGGACCCGGTATTCCCGGCCGGCTGGATCACGGCCTAGCGCACCGAGGCCGCGCCGACGCCGGTGTCGAGGGTGGGCACGATGCTGAGGATCTCCACCTTGCCCTCGAAGCCGGCGAGCGACATGTTGCTGAGGTCCCCGCGGGTGAGACGGACATCGGGACTCGGGCTGCCGATCTTGGGGAGCTCGCCGACGGTCTGAATAGGATTGCGCGTGATGTTGGCCATGGCTTGTCGCCGCCCACTGCCGTGCAAGTCGGCCGTGGGCTACCCCATGTTGCCATGCGCTGGATCCTCCCCGTCGCCCTGCTCGCGGCATGTGCGGGAGCCTCCGCACTCCCGACCGCAGACCCACCGGCCACCGACGACGTGAGCGGCCTCATCGGCCAGGCCGCGCCCGGCTGGAAGCTCGAGCACTGGTTCAACTCAGAGCCGCTCGCGCTCCAGGATCTGCGCGGCAAGGTAGTACTGGTACGCTGGTTCATGGCTCCGAGCTGTCCGTTCTGCAGCGCCACCGCGCCGGCCCTGAACCATCTCGACGAAGAGTACCGCGGCCGCGGCTTGATCGTGATCGGCATGTACCACCACAAGGACCCCGAGCCGCTCGATGTCGAGACCGTGCGCGGCTACGTCAGGCACTTCCGATTCCGCTTCCCTGTCGCTGTGGACCCCGACTGGTACACCTTGAAGCGCTGGTGGCTCGACGGGCACGAGCGCTCGTGGACGAGCGTCAGCTTCCTCATCGATCGGCGAGGCGTGATCCGTCACGTGCACCCGGGCGGAAAGCTGGCGCCCGACACCGACGATTTCCGCGTCATGCGCGCGAAGATCGGGCAGTTGCTCTTATCACCGCCCAGCCCGTCCGACGAAACGCTACCCGTTGCGAACCCGCGTTGAATCTCCTATCCTTTGGCCGGCGAAACAACTTGTCGGGTGAATCCCCTATCCTTACGACAGGGCCTCAAGAGGAAGAGAGTATGAAGAAGATATTTTTGGCAATGGCTG
The DNA here is from genome assembly GCA_050740695.1 of Gammaproteobacteria bacterium. Taxonomy (GTDB): domain Bacteria; phylum Pseudomonadota; class Gammaproteobacteria; order JACCXJ01; family JACCXJ01; genus JACCXJ01. The sequence continues at coordinate 23,879 of JBOIDR010000057.1, forward strand.
CGGCGAGCATGGCGCTGTTCCTACAAGTGTCGGCAGCGCAGGCTGGTGGCTGGTCCGGCCATGGCGGTCACGGCAGTTGGGGCGGGCATGGCAGTTGGGGTGGCCATCACGGCCACGGCCATCACGGCCACGGCTATAGCAACGGTGCGGCCATCGCCTTGGGCGTGACGGGCGCGCTGTTCGGAGCCGCGGCTCTCGTCGACGCCTTCTCGCCGCATTACTACTACAGCACGCCGGCACCGGTGTATTACGGGCCGCCTCCGGCCTACTACTACCCGCCGGCGCCCTACTACGCGCCGCCAGCTTACTACTACTCGCCGCCCTATTAGGCAGAGCCTCCGGCGCAGCGAGCAGGCGGTAGGGCAGGTTAGAGGGTAGAGGGGCCAGTTGCCCGGACCCCTCCCCCGTTAGAACCCGGCGTGCCCAATTAAGGCAACGGGCTCAGGACAAAATCCTTCACGTGACTATGGGGAGGGGATAAGCGAATGATAGA
>JBOIDR010000058.1:0-24336 GCA_050740695.1 Gammaproteobacteria bacterium
CAGAATCCAGGCCGGTCCGCCAGCCACCCTCGACCGACGTGCCTACTCCGTTCGTAACCGCTTGATCAATCTCTTGCTTTGCTCCTACCGAACCCCGCACCATGGGTCTGTGAGATCAGGAGGTCTGAAATAACCCGAAGCTTGGGTGCCGAGGCTCGCATCCACCCCGAAACCCGTCAATCTCTCCCAGGCCGGGTTCAGGAACGTGTAGCGCCCGTCCAGATCGGTCTGGAAAACCACCTCCCGTAGGTTGTCGACGACCGATCGGTAATGCTCCTCGGACCATCGCAGGCGCGCCTCGCTGTCGCGCAGGGCCTCGGCGGTCCGTTTTCGTTCGTTATGCTCGACGGCCAGCGCCGCGAAATTCGCAATGGCGATGCCGAACAGACGGTCCTCGTGCCGCCACGGTCGGGGCCGGCCGATCTGCTCGTGGCACAGGACCCCTTCGAGCCCGCCGAACAGGAGGAGGGGGATGTCCAGCATGGCGGTGATCCCGAGCGGGGTCAGATAGGTGTCCGAGAACTCGCGGGTCCTCGGGTCCTTGTGGGCGTCATCCGCGACGATGGCCTCACTGGTCGCGAGTGCCCGGAAATAGCCGGGATAACGGGTCGCCTCGAGCACCGAACCGGCGGAGTGCCGGTCGGGCCCGAGCTCGTAGAGGTCGAGGCAATAAATCGAAGAGCGGTCCTCGGCATAGCGCCATAGGCTCACCCGCTCGATGGAGAGGACGCGCGCGGCGCTCTCGGTCAGGAGCCGCAAGGCCGCGGCCAAGTCGTCGCCACGAAAGACCGGGTTCCGGGAGAGCGCCGCAAGCGCCTCGTGCTGCGCCAGCAAGCCACCGTGCGGGGGCGGGGTCTCGGGTCCTGGGGCCGCTGTCTCTCGGCAGTGCATCGGGGTTCGCCAACTGTGGAACGCGTGGATGATGGGCGCCGGAGTCCGCGAGAGTCGATTGGCGATGTTCTACCGAACTACTGCTGCAACTTACTGATATCTATGATTAACCGTAACTAGCGAGAGCGTAGTTACCCCCAAAGTTACCCCAATCTGTGGGATGTCTGAGCCCAGCAGCAGCCCCTCAATGATCGCCGAGTAGGTTAGATACTTGTGTCGTAAATGTCGAACAACACCGCGAAAGCGAGCCCTGATCCACATGCAAAGTCGATAAGCTGCAAGCGCCAGGTTTATTCCCCCCCTGCGAAGCGGGGGAGCGGGGGAGGGTCAGGGGGTCGAGCGCCGCGGTTCGGATAAGGCTCAACATCCTATCCATCCCCTTCCAGCGGGAAAACATGTCTTGGCTAAATGTTAGCTAGCGCGCACCGTCGCGTCTCGTTCATGTCGATCACCCTGGCTCCCATGATCGACCCAACCGCTACCTTTCAGATTCATACCCCGTTGGAAAGACGCCCTCATGTCCAGACTCATAGCATGTTGGAAAGAACTCCCTCTTGTGCGAAGGGCTTGAAGTTCCTATCCTTGCTATGACAGCCATCGCGGGGTGCGACGCCAGAATGGCGTCGCACCCTAGTGCGTCAATGCACACCCGGGAGGCTAGTCCTAATCGCTATCTGAATCGTCCTCCGGACTCCGAGACCTTGGCCACGAAGGCGTCAGAGTCGCCACCGTTGAAGGTCAGGTCGGGCCCTGTCTTCACAGGGAAGCTGGCCTCGGTGGAGCGGGTGAAGCCCGTCACGTAAGCATTCCCCTTCTTATCCACGGCGATGCCGCGGCCCGCCTCGTCACCGTCGCCGCCGATATAGCCGGCATAGACCACGGCGGTGCCTGAGGCATTGACCTTGGCCACGAAGGCGTCAAGGTCAATGTCGTCGCCGTTGAAGCTCAGGTCGGGCCCCCCCCTTCACGGGGAAGCTGGCCTCGGTGGAGGAGGTTAAGCCCGTCACATAGGCATTCCCTTTCTTATCCACGGCGATGCCGAAGCCCAGGTCGTCACTGTTGCCGCCTATATAGCCGGCGTAGACCAGGGCGGTGCCCGAGGCATTGACCTTAGCCACGAAGGCGTCACCGCCGCCGCCAGGGTCGCCAGCGTCGCCGTTGAAGGTCAGATCGGGCCCCCCCTTCACGGGGAAGGTGGCCTCGGTGGAGCGGGTCTCGCCCGTCACGTAGGCATTCCCCTTCTTATCCACGGCGATGCCGAAGCCCTCGTCGAAACCGTCGCCGCCGATATAGCCGGCGTAGACCAGGGCGGTGCCCGAGGCATGGACCTTGGCCACGAAGGTGTCATCAAAGGCGCTGAAGGTCAGGTCGGGCCCTACCTTCACCGGGAAGCTGGCCTCGGTAGAGCCGGCAGCGCCCGTCACGTAGGCATTCCCCCTTTTATCCACGGCGATGCCGCGGCCCCCGTCGTCACCGTCTCCGCCGATATAGCCGGCATAGACCAGGGCGGTGCCCGAGGCATTGACCTTGGCCACGAAGGCATCAAAGCCGCCGTTGAAGGTCAGGTCGGGCCCTTTCTTCACCGGGAAGCTGGCCTCGGTGGAGAAGGTTGAGCCCGTCACATAGGCATTCCCCTTCTTATCCACGGCGATGCCCACGCCATTTTCGTTACGGTCGCCGCCGATATAGCCGGCGTAGACCAGGGCGGTGCCCGAGGCGTTGACCTTGGCCACGAAGGCGTCAAAGTCGCCGTTGAAGGTCAGGTCGGGCCCCCCCTTCACGGGGAAGCTGGCCTCGGTGGAGGAGGTGCCGCCCGTCACATAGGCATTCCCCTCCTTATCCACGGCGATGCCGAAGCCCAGGTCGTCACTGTTGCCGCCGATGTAGCCGGCGTAGACCAGGGCGGTGCCCGAGGCATTGACCTTGGCCACGAAGGCGTCCTGAAAGCCGCCGTTGAAGGTCAGGTCGGGCCCCCCCTTCACAGGGAAGCTGGCCTCGGTGGAGGAGGTGCCGCCCGTCACATAGGCATTCCCCTCCTTATCCACGGCGATGCCGAAGCCCCCGTCGCTATCGTCGCCACCGATATAGCCGGCGTAGACGAATACCGCCGGGTCGAGCACCAGCGGCCGGCGGTGGTCGTAGTCCCCTAGCTTGAAGCCATAGGCGTGGCTGCCCGCCTCGGCCTTGGGTTCGAGCGCATAGTCGGTGGTGACTTCCACCCGCTTCCCGTTCACCTCCTGATAGGACACCGGCCGGTCATCTTGCAGATTGCCGAGGGGGGTCACCACCTCGAGCCGGCCGGCATCGCTCACCTGCACCCCGGTCGTACCCCGGTAGGCGAGTCTTATCGTCCTGGGATCGGCGCCGGGTTTGACCACGAAGTGGTACTTCATGCGGTTCACGGTGCCGCTGTAGACGAGGTCGATGCCGGGCCAGAGATCGGGATAGCGGAGCGTCGCATAGGTCTTGAGCCCCGCCTGCTGCTTCGAAGGCGGTCCCTTGAAGTAGCTGATGACCGCCTCCTGGGGGGCCTCGGCTACCGGCTTGACGTTCGGATTTGTGCCCAGGAAGTCGAGCTTGAGGGCCCACCGCTCGGGGGTGCGTTCGGGGTTCAATTTCGTCTTCACCAGGCCTTCGGTGAGCCTCGGGGCCTTGGGGTCCGGTGTGCCGCTCAGGACAAAGGTGAGGCCCCCGGGGGCGAAGTAAAGACTCGTGCTCCGGCCCTGGACATAGTAGGCGACGGCCGGATCCAGTTGCCCACGGTTCTCGATGAAGAGCAGCGGCAGCTGCCCGAAGGCCGCTTCGACCCGGGCCTTCGTCGCCGTATCGGGCTCGGCCCCGGGGGCCGCCGGGGCACCGCTCACCAGGAGCAGGGCCAGGCCGGCCCTGCCGATCCGGTAAGCCCAACGCGCGGCGGTAAGCCGCGACGTCTCTTTACCTACTGCGTGCCCGAAGCACGCCCAGCGTTTCATGGTTCTCATCGACTTTCTCCTTGCAGGTGTGATCGAACGCCCCGTGACGAGGGACCGTGCTCCGCGTTACGCCCTCGACCTCGGATTAGGAGCAGCTTAGCTCAGCGACCCGTCCGCCCAATAGGACTCATTTGCTCACCAATAGGACTTTCCTGCTGATCACTAGGATTGGTTTGCGCGACACGGTCCGAACCACGGGTTGAGTTGCTTAGAATTAGATACTTGCGTCGTAAATGTCGAATAACATCGCGAAAGCGAGCCCTGATCCACATGCAAAGTCGATAAGCTGCAAGCGCCAGGGTATTCCCTCCCCTGCGAAGCGGGGGAGGGTCAGGGTGGGGGTCAGGCGCGTCAGGCAGAGACGAGGCTTGGTCAGCGGCTGTAGGGCTTGGCCCCCACCCTACCCTCCCCCGTCCGCAGAAAGCGCGGACAGGGGAGGGAGTCTCCGGGTTCCCTCCCCTGCGAAGCCGGGGAGGGTCAGGGTGGGGGTCAGGCGCGTCAGGCGGAGACGAGGCTTGGTCAGCGACTGAAGGGCTTGGCCCCCACCCTACCCTCCCCCGTCCGCAGAAAGCGCGGACAGGGGAGGGAGTCTCCGGGTTCCCTCCCCTGCTAGCGGGGGACGGTCAGGGTGGGGGTCGAGCGTCGCGGTTCGGATAGGGTCGACCTCATCCTATCGAGGGGGAAGGGACGATAAATTTCAAATGTCTTTGGCTAGGCTTTGCGCGTAGCAGGATTGCGCAGCGCAACCGTGTGGATCGGCGGTCGCAGCAGGGTGGTGGTGACAAAATCCGCGCTAGGCTCGCCGCCAAGCGGCACCAACGCATTTAGCGTCGCCGACGTGCGACGGATCCTCGGCGGCGGCGCGCTTCACGCGCGTTCGGTGACCAATCCCCCCACTGCGGAGAAATCTTCCGCCGGGAGCGGCGGGCGAGCAGATGATATCCCTGGATCTCGCCGCATCCACAGTCCTCCAGGAACGCACGCTGTTCCGGTGTCTCCACGCCCTCGGCCACGACCCTGAGCCTCAACCGGTGCGCCATCGCGAGGGTCCGTGCAGCGTCACCTCGCCACGCTCCAGGGCCGGGCGGCTGTCTCTGGGCAGTGCATCGGGGCTCGCGCTATCCTGTGGAACGCGTGGATGATGGCCCCGGAGCGGCGAGGGTCGATTGGTGGGCGATGTAGGGATCGAACCTACGACCTCTCCCGTGTGAAGGGAGCGCTCTCCCGCTGAGCTAATCGCCCGTTGGCCGAGATTGTAGGCACAGCTAGCGCGGTGGTCAATGAAGCCCTTGAGCGACTGGTAGAATGACGGCGCCCCATCCAGACAACCACAGAGATATGACGATGATCAGGACCCGCTTCGCGCCGAGCCCTACCGGCTACCTGCACATCGGCGGAGCCCGCACGGCGCTCTACTCGTGGCTCTACGCCCGCAGGCACCAGGGCGTATTCGTGCTGCGTGTCGAAGACACCGATCGCGAGCGCTCCACCGGGGAAGCGGTGCGCGCCATCCTCGACGGCCTGGAATGGCTCGGCCTCGATCATGACGAGGGGCCCATTTTTCAGACCGAGCGCTTCGCGCGTTATCGCGAGGTGATCGACTCCCTTTTGGCTCGCGGTCTGGCCTATCGCTGCTATTGCTCCCGGAAGCGCCTGGAGGCGCTCAGGGCCGAGCAAATGACGCGCAAGGAGAAACCGCGCTATGACGGCCGTTGCCGCCGCGCCGCCGAAGGCTGCCCGAGCGATGCGGATACCTCGCCAGTGGTCCGCTTCAAGAACCCGCTCGATGGCGAGGTCGTGGTCGAGGACCTGATCCGGGGGCGGATCGCCTTCCGGAATCGAGAGCTCGACGATCTCGTCCTCTTGCGTTCCGACGGGACGCCCACCTATAACCTGTCGGTGGTAGTCGACGACCTCGATATGGGCATCACCCACGTCATCCGCGGCGACGACCACCTGAACAACACCCCGCGGCAGGTCAATGTCTTTCGCGCGATCGAGGCGCCCGTCCCCGTGTTTGCCCACCTGCCCATGATCCTGGGATCGGACGGCAAGCCGCTGTCCAAGCGGCACGGCGCGGTGAGCGTCCTGCAGTACCGCGATGACGGGTACCTACCCCAAGCGCTCCTGAATTACCTCGCGAGGCTCGGCTGGTCGCACGGCGACCAAGAGGTCTTTTCGATGAAGGATCTGATCGAGAAATTCGACGTCGCCGATGTCAACAAGGCGGCCGCCACCTTCGATCCGCAGAAGCTCCTGTGGCTCAATCAGCATTATATGAAGCAGGGCGACGTCGATGATCTGATCCGCCGCCTGCGCTTTTTTCAGGAGCGCGCGGGCATCGAACCGAAAGCCCCGCCGGAGCTCCCCGAGGTGATCGAGCCGCTGCGGGGGCGCTCCAGGACCCTGGTGGAGATGGCGGCGAAAACGCGGCTCTTTTATCAGGAGCTGGGCGATTATGACTCGGTAGCGGCCGAGCGGTATCTCAGCGCCGACATGCACGGGCCCCTCGTCGCACTCCGGGAGGGCTTGACCGGCCTGCCGAAATGGGATCCCGAATCCATTCACGCCGCCATCGCTAACGTGGCGATCGGGCACTCCCTGAAGTTCGGGCAATTGGCCCAGCCGCTACGCGTAGCGGTCTGCGGCACGACGGCGTCGCCCCCCATCGATCACACCGTCGCGCTCCTCGGCCGCGAGCGGTGCCTCGCGCGCATCGACCGGGCGCTCTGCTATATCGGCGACCGCGATGGATCGCCCCCTCAGATCGTTCTGTAGGGATTCGGATACGTGAGGATCTAGAAGTTCGGGAACAGCGTCTCCACCGACAGTCCCTCGCGCTCCAGGATCTGGCGCAGACGCCGCAGGGCTTCGATCTGGATCTGGCGCACGCGTTCGCGGGTCACGCCGATCTCGTTGCCGACCGCCTCCAGGGTCGCGATCTCGAAGCCATGCAGGCCGAAACGCCGCTCCACCACCGCGCGCTGCTTTTCGTTCAGCTCCGTGAGCCACAGGTCGACGTGGTGGCGCACGTCGCTGTCTTGCAGGATCAGCGATGGGTCGAGGTTGTTCTCGTCGGGGATGGTATCGAGCACCGAGCGGCCCGATTCGCGCTCGGCGGGGCTGTCGATCGAGGTCACACGCTCGTTCAGACCCGCCATGTGCTCGACCTCGGCCAGCGAACAATCGAGCAGGTGGGCCACTTCCTCGGGTTTCGGTTCATGGTCCAGGGTCTGGGTCAGACGCCGCATGGCGCGCATGTAGAGATTGATCTCCTTGACCACGTGGATGGGCAGGCGGATGGTGCGGGTCTGGTTCATCAGGGCGCGCTCGATGGTCTGGCGGATCCACCAGGTGGCGTAGGTCGAAAAGCGAAATCCCCGCTCGGGATCGAACTTCGCAACTGCCCGGATGAGCCCCAGGTTGCCCTCTTCGATGAGGTCCAGGAGGGCCAGGCCGCGGTTCAGGTAGCGCCTCGCGATCTTCACCACGAGGCGCAGATTGCTCTCGATCATGCGCTTTCGGCTGTGCGCATCCCCGCGGCGCGCGGCGCGCGCCAGGCGTACCTCCTCGCCGGCCGAGAGCAGGGGAGAGTACCCGATCTCGCTCAAGTAGAGGCGCGTGGCGTTGATCTCCGTATCGGGGAAGTCCTCGCTCGACTTGCCGTTCGGGCCGGCCGGGTCGTCACCAAGGCCCCCGCCGAGGCTTCCTTCACCGAGCGCCTCATAGCACGACAGCTCGTCATCGTCGGCCTCACTCGATCCGTCGTCGATCTCTGTCCTGGCGTTCATGGCGCTCCGGTGTGATTGGACGTTATTGACTCAAAGCGGATGATAGAGTAACCAAGTCGCAAATACGTAAATGGGTCGCGTGTGTTTCGGCAAGGAACTCGACCGGCGCTCGGGGGCATCGATGCCCATATAAATCAAGAAAAAAAGTGGTCCACCCCGGGGCAGATCGCCTCCCACCGATCCATCCCGTCTAGATCTGTCGTTCAGGAAGGTAGTCCCGCGGCGGCACGGGTTTGCCGTTACGCCGGATCTCGAAGTACAGCTTGACCTGATTGGTCCCGGTGCTCCCCATCTCCGCGATCGGCTGTCCGCCGGAGACCCTGCTCCCCTCTCGCACCAGGAGCCGGCGATTATGCGCGTACGCACTGAAATAGGTATCGTCGTGCTTGATGATGATAAGCCTTCCGTAGCCCACAAGTCCATCGCCGCTGTAAACGACCTGGCCTGCGGCGGCGGCGCGGATCGCCTGTCCGATCTCACCGACGATCTCGACGCCTTGTTTGCCGGATCCGGTCCCGATCGCCTGCAGCCTGCCCTGCGCCGGCCACTGCCAGCGGATGCGCTCCGAGCTCGCCGCCGCGCGTGCGGGCGCCGATCGAGGCGCCTCCGCCGTCGCCTGCTTCCGGGTCACGGGACGCTCACCATGCGCGCGGACGGCCGGCCACTTTCGCCGCGGTCCCGTCGCGGTGCGCGGCCTAGCGAAAGGGCCCAAAACCAGACGCCGGCCCGGGTAGATCCGAAACGGCGCCCGGATACCGTTGCGCCGTGCCAGAACGCGATAGTCCTGGCCGTAGCGAAAAGCAATGCCGTACAGTGTGTCCCCACGCACGACCGTGTGATAACGAGCCGAGGGCCTGGATTCGGCTGTCCCGCGCCAGCCGCCGGCCTCTTGCTCCTGGCCCGGCTCCGTGATAACGCATGCTCCCAGCAGGGATGCCCCGATCAGGACCGGCAAAGGCAGCCAGAGACGGAACCCGGTCCGGCATCGACGCCCGTGTGGGATCATCGCCCGTCCGGGATCGACCCGTCCGAGATGCGCGCGTCCAAAGGGATCAACGCCCATTGGAATCGACGCCCATTGGGATCGGCCCATGTCCGGGACCAACGCCCACCGGGATCATCGGCCACCAAGGATCATCGGCCGCTGGGGATCATCGGCCGCTGGGGATCATCGGCCGCTGGGGATCATCGGCCGTTGGGGATCATCGGGTAGTCATGCCGGTCCGCATCGGGACGAAACGCACCGGCTCGAGGTGCGCGTGCTCGAAGCCACCGGCATGGCGGGTGACCAGCACGAGCTCCTGGTGATCGGCCTCGCCGACCGGGATGAGCATGCGCCCGCCGAGCTCCAGTTGCTCGCACAGCGCGATCGGCACAGCCACCACGGCCGCGGCCACCAAAATGGCATCGTAGGGGGCGTGCTCCGGCCAACCGAGACGCCCGTCCCCGTGTCTGACGCGCACATTGCGATACCCGAGTGCCGCCATGCGTTCGCGGAGTTTCTCGACCAGGCTGGCCATGCGTTCGACGGCATAAACGGTGCGGGCGAAGTGGGCCAGGACGGCCGACTGATAACCGGACCCAGCCCCGATCTCCAGCACGCGCGCGATAGGACCCGAGGTCAAGAGCGCTTCCGTCATCCGGGCCACGATATAGGGTTGCGACACGGTCTGGCCATGGCCGATCGGCAGGGCGGTGTTCTCGTAGGCGCGGCTTGCCAAGGCCTCATCGACGAACAGGTGGCGCGGGACCGTCCGCATGACGTGCAGGACTTCGACAGAGCTTATCCCCATCTCGCGCAACTGGCCAGTCAACCGGTCGCGCGCGCGTTGCGAAGTCAAACCGATGCCGCGCTCGTCGGCCTTCATTCACTTGTACCGACTTTAGGCACACTGATAGTGACGTTAGGGACACTGGCACTGAGGTTCGGCACACCAGGCTCCGCCATGGTGAATTCCGCCATGGTGAAATCTGCAAGCCAGCGGGCCACCGCGTCGAGCGCTCGGTAGTGGGTCATGTCCACTTGAAGCGGTGTGACGGAGACATGGCCCGTCCTGACGGCATGAAAATCGGTGCCCGGCCCGGCGTCCTCCTCGGGCCCCGACGGACCGACCCAATAGATGGGCCGGCCGCGCGGATCGGAGGCGGGTACCATGGGCTCGGACTTGTGGCGCCGCCCGAGCCGCGTGGCCTCGAATCCGGCGAGGTCCGCAAAAGGCCGATCGGGGACATTGACGTTCAGGATGGTGTCGGCCGGCAACCGACGGGTCGCGATGCCCTCCACGAGCCGCAGGGCTACCCGGGCCGCGGTCTCATAGTGCGCCGCCTCGGCGCCCACCAGCGAAATGGCCATGGCCGGCAGGCCCAGGAAGCGTCCCTCGATGGCCGCCGCCACGGTCCCCGAGTACAACACATCGTCCCCGAGGTTGGCGCCCGTATTGATCCCGCCGATCACCATGTCGGGCATGCGATCGAGCAGCCCGGTGATGGCGAGGTGGACGCAGTCGGTGGGCGTGCCGTCCACGTAGATGAAACCGTTGTCGGCGCGCGCGGCCCGGATCGGCTTATCGAGCGTGAGGGAGTTGCTGGCCCCGCTGCGGTCCCGATCCGGGGCCACCACCACGACCTCCCCGACGGCGCAGAGGGCCTTGGCCAGGCACACGATGCCGGGCGCCTGGTAGCCGTCGTCGTTGCTCAACAGAAACCGCACAGGCATCTCCACCGGCCCGCGCGCGGCGCGCGCTCCTTAAACGGTTATCGCTGCTCGGGGCGGATTTCGAACGCGCCCTTACAGTGCGCACCCTCGGCTCACCGCAGCAGGAGCTCCAGCAAGGCCTTCTGCGCGTGCAGTCGGTTACCGGCCTCGTCCCACACCACGCTACTCGGCCCGTCCATGACCCCGGCGCTGACCTCCTCGCCGCGATGGGCGGGCAGGCAGTGCATGAACAGGGCCCCGGGATCGCAGAGCCCCATCAGGGCCTCATTGACCTGATAAGGGAAAAACACCGCCCGCCGCGCCTCGGCCTCTTGCTCTTGTCCCATGCTGGCCCACACGTCGGTCACGACCAGATGCGCACCGCGCACCGCCTCCTCCGGCCGCTCGAAGCCCCTGAGCGCCGCACTGCCGCCCTCGACCACCTCGGGGGGCGGAAGGTAGCCCCGCGGACAGCACAGGTGCAAGGTGAAGCCATAGAGCGGAGCGGCCTCGATATAGCTACAGCAAACGTTGTTACCGTCCCCGAGCCAGGCCACGCGCCTGCCGGTGATGGGGCCGCGGTGCTCCACATAGGTCTGCATGTCGGCCAGGAGCTGACAGGGATGGTGGCGATCGCTCAGGCCGTTGATGACCGGCACGCTCGCATGCGCCGCGAAGCGTACCAGCCGATCGTGCCCATGGGTACGCACCACGATCCCATCGACCATGCGCGACAGGACGCGGGCCATGTCCTCGACGGGCTCCCCGCGGCAGAGCTGGGTGTCCTGCGCGGACAAAAAGATCGCGGTGCCGCCGAGTTGGGCCATCGCGGTCTCGAAGGACACGCGCGTGCGCGTCGAGGACTTCTCGAAGACCATGGCCAGCACCCGACCGGAGAGCGGTCTCGGGCCCGGGTCCTTGCGCGACTTCTGTTCGATGCCGCGCCGGAGCAGGCGGTCCAGCTCCGCGGGTGAGAGATCGCGGAGCGTCAGGAAATGCCTTGCCACTATCTCGATCACCCCTGGTCCCCGGCGGACCGGCCCCTAGGTGCCGCCCCCGCCGAGGAACTCGCGGAGGACGGTGCCGAGGCGCTCCACGAGCACCAAGGCCTCGGCGTCGCTCATGATGAGCGGCGGCAGGAGCCGCACCACGCGCTCGGCGGTCACATTGATGAGGAGGCCGAGACCGAGCGCCCGCTCCACCAGCTCCCCACAGGGCCGGTCCAGCACCACGCCGATGATAAGCCCGCGGCCGCGTATCTCGACCACGCCCGGTACGCCGCCGAGCGTCCGGCGCAGCCGCTCCAAGAGCGCTTCGCCGAGCGCTGCCGCACGCTCGGCAAGCCGCCCGCCCTCCAGAACGTCGAGGACCGCCAGGGCCGCCCGGCACGCGAGCGGGTTGCCGCCGAAGGTCGAGGCGTGCTTACCGGGCCGGATCAGGCCGGCTGCGGCACCGCGGGCGAGGCAGGCGCCGATCGGTACGCCATTGCCCAGGGACTTGGCGAGCGCCATGACATCCGGCGTGACGCCCTCGTGCTGGAAGGCGAACCAGCGGCCGGTACGGCACATGCCGGTCTGGACCTCGTCGAGCATCAAGAGCCACCCATGCCGGTCACAGACCTCGCGCAGGCCCGCCAGATAACCGGGCGGCGGCATCACGACCCCGCCCTCGCCCTGGATCGGCTCGCACAGCACCGCGACGATCTCGCGCCGATGAGCACCCAACGCGCGCAGGACCTCGAGGTCGCCGTAGGGCACGCGCACGAAGCCCTGCACCAGGGGCTCGAAGCCGGCCTGCACCTTGCGGGTTCCGCTGGCCGTCAAGGTCGCTAATGTGCGGCCGTGGAAGGCCCCTTCCATAACCACGATCGAAGGCACCTCCAGCCCCCGCTCATGGCCCAGGAGCCGGGCGATCTTGATGGCCGCCTCGTTGGCCTCGGCCCCGGAATTACAGAAGAACGCCTGGTCCATCCCCGCCAGCGCCACGAGGCGCTCGGCCAGGCGTTCCTGCGAGGGGATGCGATAGAGGTTGGAGGTATGGACGAGGATGGCGGCCTGCTCGGCCACGGCCCGTGCCACCGCCGGGTGGGCATGCCCGAGCGCACACACGGCGATCCCGCCCACGGCATCGAGGTAGCGGCGGCCCTCGGTGTCCCACAGCCATACGCCCTCGCCGCGCACGAAGGCCACCGGCAGCCGTTGATAGCTCGACATGAGAGCCCCACTCACGCGCATGTCCTCCGATCGATAAAACGGCAAGCCCCGGAAAAGGGGTCAGAACCCTTTTCCAACCGCAAGCCGACAGATGACAACGAGGCGTAGACGGAAAAGGGTTCTGACCCCTTTTCCGGACCCCTTTTCCGGGGGCCGATCAGAAAGGCAGGCCGTGATTGGCTGCCCCCATGAACAGCAACATGGGGATCGACAGCAGGGTGTTGGTGCGCGAGGCGAGGAACGCCACCCGCCGGGCCCGGGCTTTCTGCTCATCGGTGGCCGAGACCAGGCCCAGGACCTTCTTCTGATTGGGCCAGATGAGGAACCAGACATTGAAGATCATGATGGTGCCGAGCCATGCCCCCATGCCGATCGTGGCCAGATATCGGGCCGAACCGGGGTCCTCGGTACCGATCCCGAGTAGGAAGGCACCCGTGAAGTCGGCGCCTAGATAGGCGGCACCCGAAACCCAGGTCGCGACCGCCGCCCAGCGGAACCACAGGAGCGCACGCGGGGCGATGTATTTACCGATGGCGGCAGGACCGGGTCCGCCCTTGTCGGCGGCCGCGGCCGCGAGTGCCGGGACCTGCACGAAATTGAAGTAATACAGGAGGCCGATCCACGTCACGCCCGCGAGAAGGTGGATCCAGCGATCGATGGGTAGCCATTCCATGTCTTGTCCTCCCCCGGGACGCCGCGCGTTCAGCCGCCGGCGATGAGCTTGATGATGATGGTCAGGATCACGGCCAGGACCACGCCCGAGGCGATGGTCCCCACGATGGTATCGAGCGGGTTCATTTTTCCTCCCCCTTGGCTGCAGGAGTCTCGTCGAGAGCCGCGATTGTGGGACATCACCGGGCGCCATTGCAAGCCATTTCCCCATTGCAAACCATTCCGATAGGACGCTCCATAAGGAGAAACGGCGAGGCGGGGACGGCTCGAGGTCGGCTCGCTGGCTGGCGACAGGTGACCGAGACGTGCAGCGGCGCGCGGGCCCGGAGTCGAGCCAGGCGCGCCCAGGGCCACGATGAGCCCGCACTCCTCCGCTATCGTGATGATGCCACCCGTTCGGTTGTCCGGCCGCTCATCTCGGGGATGGGCTGAACGTGCCGGAAATCAGGGGCGCCAGCGAAACCGTTTGAAATTCACGCGACCGTGCTCGTCAAAGACGATTCCTTCTTCCTCCAGAAGCTGGCGCTGCAGCAGGTGAGCTTCCGACCGCTTCCGCGGGCTGACCTCCGCCTTCGCGTTGATGACTCGCTGCCAGGGCACGTCCGATCCCACCGGTAACGCATGCAACGCACGGCCGACCTTTCGCGCCTGCCGAGGGATACCGGCGAGCGCCGCGATCTGAGCGTAGGTCGCGACTTTGCCGCGAGGGATTTTTGCGACGATCGAATAGATGCGGGCGTACGCCGTCATTGTTTCACCTTCCTGCCATCGTTCCTGCTCATCCTCTGCGCGCCACTGGTCGTCACCCTGAAGGCGCGACAGCCACCCAGAGCTGGGCCGGGATCGGCCCCGGCTCTTCCCGCCCCCGCGCAGGCCCCCGGATTACCGGCCGGCCTTCCAACGCCACAGTACCTGTTGCCAAACAGCGTTGAACTTCCTATCCTAGGACTCGGATGCTTTGTTACTTCCCGTGCCTCTACGAATGCCATTCGACGGACACTGGCTTCGGGCGGGAGCTAACGGGTCCGGAAGTAGGATCCCAACCGCCGCACTCCTCCGGACACTCGGATTCAGAGTAATGCAGTCGTGCACTCCTCGCGGGACACTCGGACTTTAGAGGAAACCCACGGTCGGGGCGACGCAGGGGAGGATTCTCCTATCTCCGAGATCCCTGACCGTAGGATCCAGAGCGAAGTCGCGGCCATCAGATCCTCCCGATCGGCCGATCTTCCGGGTGGCGATCTGATCGAGGCGGGACTCGACGACCTGCGGCAGCATCGACGGAGCGTCGCGGCGCTGCTCGTCTCGATCGGCGCGCCGCGGCTCCGGCAGCTTGGCCTGCGCGTTCCGCGAACGGAAGCGGATCCGGAGCGCTGCCTCTACGAGCTGCTCGCCCGCTCCGATCCCGACTCGGCGCACGGTCGCTACAACGCGCTCGTACGACGTCTCGTGAGCTTCGAGCGGGCGGCCGCGTGCGTGAGTTAGCCGACGCGTCACGCATCCGCCGGCTTATGGAGGCATTCGGGCGCGCGGCGGGCGGGGACGTACGCATCTATCTGGTGGGTGGCACCACCGCGGTGCTCATGGGGTGGCGCGCCTCCACGATCGACGTGGACTTCGTCATGCGGCCGGAGGACGACGCGCTGCTACGCGCCATCCCTTCCCTGAAGGAGCGCTTGCGGATCAACGTGGAGATGGCGTCTCCCGCGGACTTCATCCCCGTCCCGCCCGGGTGGGAAGACCGCGGTATCTTCGTCGCGCAAATGGGGCGCGTCGCCTTCTATCACTTCGACGTGTACGCGCAGGCGCTCGCGAAGCTCGAGCGCGCTCACCGCCAGGACCTCGCCGACGTGCGCGAGATGCTTGACCGCAAGCTTATCGATCGACCGCGCCTGACGGAGTACTTTGCGCGGATCGAGCCCGAGCTGTACCGGTTCCCGGCCATCGACCCGCCGAGCTTCAGGCGCTCGGTCGAACAAGCCATCGCACTATGACTCGTCAGCCATTCTCCATCGCGACCACGCTCGTGCTCCTCGGCGCGCTCCTCGGCCTAGGATGCAAGTCTTCCCGCTCTTCCGCGCCCGCTGGGCCGAGCCGATGCCCCTGCACCTCAACGCCCGCCTTGTGGACCTGCACGCGTGCGCCGTGGCGGTAATCCGCCGAGCTGGAGCTACGCATTCGCCGGCCACACCCTATACCATGTTCTTGGAGATGAAAATGGCGCGAATGAACCCTTGAGGGCGAATCGGGCGGAACGTCGTCAATGTCCTCGATTTTGCGGATCTGAGAACAGCTCCTCCATCCACCAGAAGGGGTGAGGGCTCTCGCTGAGGCCGGCGTGTGCCGAGGTCGAAGATGTCGTAGGCAAGGCCGTAGGCGACGGATAATCGGTGAAAATCTCCGGGAGGCAATCGGTCAGCTTTGAGGCGTTCTGGTTTGAGGCAGCGTCAGCGTGGTCAGTGGGAAGTATCCGGTCGGCCGTCAACTTCTTGAGACAGTCCTGGTAAACCCCGACCTGAGAACCACCCCCGCACAGAAAAGTCAGAAGGCCTTTCGTCCACCGCTGGGACCTCGGATAGCGATTACGGCGTGTCGTACTCAAGACCAAGGCAATGACCTCCCGTACCCGGGCCTTGAATTGGTTCCCGCGCCGGCTGTATTCAACGGGCGTCGGCGCTTGTGCCGAGGTCTGGGGCTGGCTGCCACGTCTTATAGACTTCGCGCAAAAAATTGACAGCCGACTGGCGCTACCTCCGCAGCGAAGATCGGGAAGGATAGTCCCTCGTCGTTGTAATGCACGTTGAAGGTGCAGACATCGAGTGTACCCGCACCGGCATCTATCAATTAGGTCCAAATCGTCTTGTCGCATTGGTGAAGGGGTGTAGGATGCGATCTGAGCGACGAATTCGGGTACCAGCCCCAGTTTGTCCGGGTGCAGAGATTCACCGAGAGAGTCCGAATCAGGTTGACCGTTTAGATGATCCGCCGCGACTACCAAATCGACCATTCGGGAGGAAATGCTCAGAACTCGCGCGGGGATCGCACCGTGTTCCTGTCGATGCTCGGGATCTCGTGGTTCTGGTTCTACGGCGCGACCTGGGCGCGTGCCCGCGCCATTTTATTGGCTGACTTCGGCGAATAAGTTGGCGCGGACACGCGCTACGCCCGCTCGATCGGCTCGACATGCCGGAACAGCCGCCACAAGGTGAGGTCGTAGACGATCTTCATGCCTCCGGCGAGTACCAGCGGCCAGCCGAAGGGCGAGAGACCCAAGAGCCATCCCGAGATCCCCGGGCTCAAGGCCGCAGCCAGGCTTCGCGGCACGGCCGTGAGGCTCGCGGCCGCCGGGCGTTCCTCTTGTGTCACGATGGACATCACATACGCGGTGCGAGCGGGCACGTCCATCTGCGACAGGAGGCTGCGCAGGCCCAGGAGCAAGAGCGTGAGGCCGAGGTCCGGCGCGAAGGCCGCGGCGACCAGCAAGGCGTTCGCGGGCAGGTGCGTGAACACCATGGTGCGGACCAGACCGAGGCGCCCGGCGAGACGCGCCGACACGAAATAGGAGCCGGCCGAGCACAACCGGGTCAGGAAGAAAAACACCCCGACGAGCGCCGCCGTGGCCTCGAAACGTTGGTACAGCCAGGCCGCGATGAGTGTGTCGAGCACCAGGCCACCGGCCAGTGAATCGAGCGAGAACAGGGCCGCGAGGCGGCGGATCGGCGCGCGCGAGGGCCCGAGCGACGCCGCGATGGTCGTGCTAATGAAGAACGGGCTAAGGCCGCGGTATAGGACGAAGGTGAGCGCGCCGGCCAACGCATAGAAAACGAACGCCGCCCCGGGGCCGCCCCCGGGCGCCAGCCGTTCAACCGGGCCGGCGACCAGGGCGCCGAGGGCCGCACCCACCGTCCCGACAAAGCTGTAACGAGCGAATAAGCCGGGGCGGTCCCGAATGTTTCCGCTACCGGCCAGGGCCGCATGTTCGATCGGTACGAACACACTGACATCGCCACCCGAGGGGTTGATGGTCCCGACGAAGGCGATCGCGCACAGGACCCACAGCTCGTCGCTGAGGAAGAAAGCGGCCCCCGAGCAAAACATCAGCACCGCGGCCCCTTGCAACATCGGACGGTAGCCGATCCCGCCGGCATAGCGGCCGGCCGCGAGGGTCATGAGCGCGGAACCGAAGAGCGCAGCGCTCGCGAAGAGACCCAACCCGCCGGGGCCGAACCCGAGCGCCGCGAAGTGTAAGGGCAGGAGGACGGCGATGAGACCGTCACAAAAACCACGCAAGCCGCGCGCACCGAGCACCCGCCTCGGATCGCGCGCCCGACCGTCGCGGGACGGCCCCCGAACGATCGGCATGCGGGCGCCTCCTGGGCCGGCCAGCCGCGCGGCGCCGAGGGCCGACTCGCCCCGTGGGCGAGTCGTGCCGGATCAGGCCAGCACGTCCTTCAAGCCCTTGAGCAGCACCGCCCGAAGGGCCTTGCGCGCCGGCTTGGCCTTGATCGTGATTTCCTCGCCGGTCGCGGGATTGCGGCCCTTGCGTGCCTTCTGCGCCGGCTTCTCCACGCGTCGGATCTTGACCGCCAGCTCCGGCACCACGAACTGACCGGAGCCACGCCTCATCAAGTGCCGCCGGGCACAGTTCGCAAGCGCCGTCAGCACCGTCTTGACATCTGTCCGGCTCATGCCGGTCTCTTCGGCGATCGTCGTGATGATCTGAGCCTTGGTCTGATTCTCGGAGATCGCCTTCAGCTTAACGTTGTTATCCGCCATCTATCCCCTCCCGAAATCGATACGCCCGACCTCGCCCACCGAATGTTTGCGTGGTGCGCTTAGTATCTAACGGCTTCCGCAATTTGTCACCTGTCCTCGGGATTTTGTTGCGGCCGGGCGTGCCGCGGCGAGGAGGTACAATGACACCTGCAGTCACGCCGCCGCCAGGGTCACGGACTTCGGCGTCGCTGGCTACAAGCTAACCTGAGCGGGTATGGCCGAGGTCGAGTTCCGCAGTATCGAGAAGGGTTTCCCCGGCGGGGCGCGCGCCGTCTGCGACCTCACCCTCCACGTCCCCGACGGGGAGCTCTTGGTCGTGGTCGGGCCGTCCGGCTGCGGCAAGTCCACCTTGCTGCGCATGGCGGCGGGCCTCGAGGCACCCAGCGCCGGCGAGGTCTTGATCGATCGCCGGGTCGTGAACTCTTGGTCGCCGCAGCGGCGCAATGTGGCGATGGTGTTCCAGGACTATGCCCTCTATCCGCACATGAGCGTCCGGGGCAATCTGGAGTTCCCCTTGCGCATGCGCAAGCTGCCCAGGGCCGAGGTGTGTGCCAAGGTCGCGGAGACGGCCGGCCTCCTGGCATTGGAGGACCTCCTGGAGCGCATGCCCGGCGCTCTGTCCGGTGGTCAGCGGCAAAGAGTCGCGATGGGCCGCGCGGTGGTGCGCGATCCCAGCGTGTTCCTCATGGACGAACCGCTCTCCAACCTCGATGCCAAGCTGCGGGTGCAGATCCGAGCCGAGATCGCGTCGCTGCACAGGCGCCTCGGGACCACGACCTTGTATGTCACCCATGACCAGGTCGAGGCCATGACGCTCGGATCGCGCGTCGCGGTTTTGCGCAGCGGCCGACTGCAGCAGGTGGCGGCGCCCGAGGATCTGTACGCCTGCCCCGCCAACCTGTTCGTGGCGAGCTTCATTGGCAATCCCGGCATGAACATCCTCCCGGTGCGGGTCGTCGCGCGGGTACCTCAGGGGGTGCGGCTCCGGATCGGCGAGCGGCCGATCGACGTGGGCGTACCGGAAGCGGCGCGGGCCGATCTGCGCGTCGATGCGCCGCTTTGGGCCGGTGTGCGGCCCGAAGCCCTGAGCTTGGGCCCGGCCGAGGGATCGCTCCGCGTCCGTGTGGAGGCGATCGAGTCCTTGGGCCACGAACATCTCGTCTACGGGCGGGTGGTGGGTGTTCCGGTCCCGGCGGTCGCGATTGATGCGGGGGCCGGTGACATCGGGATCGAGCTGGGGCGCGTGGTCGCGCGTCTGCCGAGCACAGAGCGACCGCACAGGGGTGCGGAGTTGTTTCTCCAGGTGCGTCCAGAGTCCCTCTACCTGTTCACACCGAGCGGTGAATGCCTGCGTCACGGCGGTCCGGATCCCTGATGCGGCATCTTGCGACCCTGTCGCTCTTGGCCGCGCTCGCGGCCTGCGGGGCGGCGGCGCCCGGACCGACCGTCATCGATTTCTGGGCCATGGGACGGGAAGGCGAGGCGGTCAAGGCGCTCCTTCCCGAGTTCGAGCGCCGGCATCCCGGCCTGCGTGTCCGGGTCCAGCAGGTCCCGTGGAGTGCCGCGCACGAGAAGCTCCTGACTGCCTTTGCCGGCGATGCCCTACCCGATGTCTTTCATCTCGGTAACACCTGGCTCGCGGAGCTCGTGGCCTTGCATGCTCTGGCGCCGCTCGACGCATGGCTCCCGGGGTCTATCGAGGTCACGGGGCAGACGTACTTTGCGGGCCTCTTCGCGACCCAGGTCTTCGACGATCACGCCTACGGCCTCCCCTGGTACGTCGATACGCGCCTGCTCTTCTACCGGCAGGATCTCCTGGCAGAGGCCGGTTTCAGCACGCCGCCGCGCACCTGGGCGGAATGGGTCACGGCGATGGAGCGCATCCAGGCAAGAAATAAAAGTAATGCTCACGCGATCTACCTCCCGATGGACGAATGGGAACCGCCCGTGATCCTGGCCTTGGGGCTCGGCGCGTCGCTCTTGAAGGACCAGGACCGGTACGGGAACTTTCGCGACACAAGGTTTCGCCGGGCCCTCGCGTTCTACACCGGGATCTTCGATCGGGGTCTCGCGCCGGCGCTCGGCCAAAGCCAGATCGCGAACCTCTATCAGGATCTGGCGCGCGGTCGTTTCGTCATGTTCATCACCGGCCCGTGGAACATCGGCGAGTTGCGCCGCCGCCTGCCCGCCGAGTCCTTCGCCCTGTGGCGGACGGCACCCATGCCTCTACCGCAGGCGCCGGCACCCGGATCGGCTAAGCCCGGTGTCTCGATCGCCGGTGGTGCGAGCCTGGTCGTGTCGCGCCGCTCGCCCCATGCGGAGGCGGCCTTCAGGCTGGTCGAGTACCTCTGCGACGGCGCGCAGCAACTGCGGTTCTATCGTGCCACCGGCAACCTGCCCGCGCGGCAGGACGCCTGGATCGCGGGTGATCTGGAAACCGATCCCCTCGTCGAGGGCTTCTGGGAGCAGATGCAACACCTGCGAGCGACACCAGCGATACCGGAATGGGAACGCATCGGCTCCGGAATCAAGCGGGCCGCCGAGGCGGTGGTCCGCCACGAGCAAACCATCGATGAGGCCGTCACGACCCTCGATGTCGAGACCGACGCCATCCTCGAGAAGCGGCGCTGGCTCATGAGTCGTCGGGGGCCGCGAGCCGCCCCCCCAGGATCGCCGTGAGGATTACTTACGTCGTGTGCCTCCGGAGGCCGAACGGGAAACAGTCGTGTTGACGTGAAACGAAGCATGCTGGCCCTGCATCAAAGGTGATCCATCGCTCACTGCGCGGTGGCTGAGAAGATAAGAGATGGATCATGATGCGTCGCTAACCACGATCCGATTGCACTATCTGGATCACCCTGGCGGTGATCCGCCCTTGGTCCTCATGCACGGCTTGACCTCCAATGCCCACGCGTTCGATGGTCTCGTCAAAGCGGGGTTGAGCCCGGCGGTTCGGGTGTTGGCCCCGGACCTGCGCGGACGCGGATTGAGCGACAAACCGGACACCGGGTACGGCATGGCCGAACATGCCGCCGACGTCTTGGGCTTGCTGGACGAATTGGGGCTTCGGCGGGTCGTTTTGGGGGGCCATTCGTTCGGGGGTTTCCTGGCCCTGCACATGGCGGCGCATTATCCCGGGCGCGTCAGGAAGCTCGTCGTCATCGATGCGGCCGGATCGATGGACCCGGAGGCGCGGGTGATGCTCGAGCCCGCGCTTGACCGCCTGCGTAAGGAGTGGCCGTCGTGGGAAGCCTACCTTGTGGCCATGAAGGAAATGCCGTTCTACGAAGGTTGGTGGGACCCGACCATCGAGAGCTACTATCGTGCGGATGTAGAGGTCCGTGACGACGGCACGGTGAAGCCACGTTCGCGTCCCGAGGCGATCCGCGAGGCGATGGAGGCGGTGCTGGCGGAAGATTGGCCGCGACACCTCGCCGCAATCGAGCAGCCCCTCCTGTTGTTCAATTCCCTGGGCGCCTATGGACAATTAGGCAAGCCGATCTTGCCGCGTGATAAAGCGCTGCAGACCGTCGAAGCAGTTCCCGATGGGCGCTACATCGAAGTGCCCGGCAACCACATGACCATGCTCTACGGGGAAGGGGCGAAGCGGATCGTCGGTGAAATCACGACTTTCGTGCGGTCCTAGTCTTCACCGTCCCGGGTTTTTTCGAGCGGGGGCCTGCGCACCGCGCGCGGACGCGTCGCATCGCATCGACACAATGCCTATTCGA
The DNA here is from genome assembly GCA_050740695.1 of Gammaproteobacteria bacterium. Taxonomy (GTDB): domain Bacteria; phylum Pseudomonadota; class Gammaproteobacteria; order JACCXJ01; family JACCXJ01; genus JACCXJ01. The sequence continues at coordinate 21,742 of JBOIDR010000058.1, forward strand.
GTTTGGCCTCGCTGAGCCAGCATACCCCTGAGCGCACCCGCGCGCCTAGCAACCTCGGCGGTAACGGGGCAAATCTCGCAATATCCCTTCAGGAACTAATCGAACCACCGCCTGGCACCCAGTCGAGTCGCCTCGCCGTTGTGCCGAGCATGGGGATTCTGGGGTCCGCGGCGTCGCGGCCTTCGTGATCGGCTCCGTCATCCTCTTTGACACAGGCGTCCAAGGTTTCAGGGTGGCTCTTCCATTGCTCGGCGCCATCACCGTTCTGACGCTTGCCTTTTTCATCGGTGTGATCGGTGCGGCTATGAAGGCGCGCATGCGCCCGGTTGTCACCGGCCGCGAGGAGCTGCTTCAGTGCATTGGCAGGGTGCTTAAGGCCTTTGAGGGGATGGGGCGCACCCACATCCACGGGGAGGACTGGGACGCCCGCTCACGAGTTCGAGTCAGACGCGGAAAGAAAGTGCGCGTCACCGCGCTCGAGGGTCTCACGCTTCACGTAGAACCGTTGGAGGACGAGTAAGATGCGAATCGCAACAGCCGCCAATTTGATCGCTCTCGTCGGGCTCTTGCTCTACACGTTTCGCGTGCTGCTGCAAGTAGGAGCGGGGCGTGGTGTTTCTGCTTGCGCGGTTTTACAAGGTAAAAGGTCCGGGCTTGGTGATTATCATTCCGGTGATCCAGCAGATGGGTGAGGGTCGGCCTTCGCACCGTCGTGATGGATGTGCCGACCCAAGACGTGATTTCGCGGGACAACGTCTCCGTCAAAGTGAACGCCGTGATTTATTCCCGTGTGATCGATCCGCAGAAAGCGATCATTCACGTGGAGGATTATTCCGTAGCCACCAGCCAGCTCGCCCGGACCACACTGCGCTCCGTGCTTGGCCGGCACGATCTCGACGAGATGCTTGCGGAGCGCGAGAAGATGAACGCAGACATTCAGCAAATCCTCGACCAACAGACCGACGCATGGGGCGTCAAAGTGGCAAATGTGGAGATCAAGCACGTCGACCTCAACGAAACCATGGTGCGCGCCATCGCGCGACAGGCGGAGGCTGAACGCGAACGACGCGCCAAGGTCATACACGCGGAGGGTGAATTGCAGGCGGCCCAGACGCTCACGCAGGCGGCACGAATTCTGTCCGAGCACCCCCAGGCCTTGCAGCTGCGGTATCTTGAGACGTTGGTGGCGATTTCTGCAGAGAAGAACTCCACCATCGTATTTCCGCTGCCCATGGAATTGCTCACGCCCTTCTTGCAGTCGATGACAAGAAAAAACGGGATAGCAGGGTCGCGGTTGGTCGTGGCTCTCGCCATCGACAACCTTCGCGTCGCAATCGGCACCGAGAACCGCATACGGGCACTGAGCTGCGCGCAGCTTCGCCGCCCGTAAAACGGGACGCTACGGCACCGTAACATCCTCACACCGTTGATGTCGCATTCTGAATCGGCATACCGTTGATCTCTACCCAAGCGCACACGACCCTACGCCATAATGCCTGCAGACCCACGGTATGGAATACCGGCAGGCCCTCGGTGGTGCGGTAGACCCCATCGAGCACTAGGCAATGGAGGTGAATATTGAGCAACAACCACTCTAACTACCATGCCGTCCACGGTGACGGTTTACTATCCTTTCCACCCACTGGTTAATTGTTCTCTTACGGTCCTCACCTGGCCGCGACATCCCGCGAGCGGTGACGGTTCAGCATCCCGATGGGGAGGCAATGAAGATCCCGCTGTGGATGCTGCAACCCGAAGCGGCGCGCTTTCATCTCTCCGAACAGATCGAGCTTTCCTCCTGCGCACTCCGTGCACTCGTTGATTTCAATATGAAGGGTTCAAACCCCCGCCTTTCAGGCGGGCAGATTTCATCTGCAGCCATGAGCGGGCATGGTAGCATAGTCTGATTGAAGAAGGGGATCCGATGGACGGCAGCCATACGGTAGTCAAGATTGAATGCCACTTTGTCTGGGTAACGAAGTATCGCTACCAAATCCTGAAGGGAGAGGTGGAGCCGTAGACGCGTCGTTCAGTCGACGCGTATCCGGACTTTCAGTCCGTAACTCAAACCCACCGGCTTTTAGCCGGTGGTTGTTTAGTTACTGACCCTGCATTCGTCCACTAAGGTGAAGTCGGAGAAACACCAGGAGCCGACCCATGCAGCAAGTCACCTTGGCATTCGAGCGCGACGAGCCCGCCCCTCACGGTCCAGCGATAGAGGCGGAACGAGAACGACAGCTCGTTGAACTGATGGCGCAAGCCATCGTTGCAGTGCTTCAGCACCGTGATGGAGAAGACCATGAACCCGCATGAACCGGATGCACAGGGATGTGCAGCTTTGAGGAGGTACAGGATGAAACCGCGCAAACGATAACGCCCGATCATCTCGCCCGCAAACCTTAGCGGATAAAGCCAAGGCCTTGGGCTTCCATCGCGTCGAGATCATCGATTGCGATCTCGGGGTGAGCGCAGCGCCCGGGGCGCAGGTACGCGAAGGCTTCAAACAGTTGTTAGCCAGCGTCGCCCTGGGCGATGTCGGAATCGTCCTCAGCCGTGAGCTCTCGCGGCTCTCGCGCACCGACAAGGACTGGTGTC